>CAZOOX010000027.1:0-36151 GCA_964581545.1 uncultured Anaerolineaceae bacterium | reverse complement strand
TCTTAATGCTCGGAACCCTCGTAGCAAGCTACGGGGTATTCAGAGAAGAATAACCTTTTACAAAAAAATCCCCAACAATTTGTTGGGGATTTGCGTCAACGAAGGTGTAAACGCTCTTCGGGAGTTTGGCAGTCATAGCCACTTCAGAAAAAACGGCTTTAGACCCATAACTTTGCGCCATCAACTTTCGTTGATTTTACCTGTTCGGCAAGTTAGCCACCTTTGCTATCACTTCAAAAGTTACAACCCAGATGCTAACCTTTGCGCTTCAAACTTTCGTTTGATTTGCCTTTTCGGCGGTCTTTTTCTCCTAGCCTTTCGACTTTAGAGACAGAGAGAAGACTCTGCTTCACAGACTTTCATCTGTATCGCTTTTTCGGAGCGTTACACTAAAATTATTGCACAAAAAGTGTAAAAAAACAAATTAGTGAAATTACACACAAACCTTATTTTACGCCAATAGATCACCATATTCATCAGGGTGGCGACGAATATAGGCATCCACAAATGAGCAGAGGGGGATTACCTTATACCCTTGCTCACGCACATAGTCCAACCCCGCACGGACAATATGACTACCAATTCCCTTCCCGCCCAATTCTCGGGGAACACCAGTGTGAGTAAAAATGATCACGCCGTCTCGAAGGCTATAATCCAGCTCTGCGATTCTCCCTTCAACATGAATTTCAAAGCGCTTTCTTTTCTGTAAATGGATAACTTCCAACTTGTTGGTCTTCTTGTTCATTTTGCTCTCCTTCTCCCACACATCCTATCTGAAAACCTAAAAAATATCTAGCAAGTAGAGCTATGTTATTTTTGGTACAATCGCATAGAACCCAGCACTAAGGAGAAAGAAGAATGAAATTAGAATATAACGCTACAGTAATTAGCAAAATCATGGTCACCCCCGACATAATGGTTTTACGGGTCAACACAGACACGGAAAGAGCAGAATTTGAATCCGGCCAGTATACCGTTTTGGGGTTATATGGGCATGAAGGGCGTTCCCCCAATTCTGAAGATGAACGCACAGAAACCCAACCGGAGAAACTTATTCGACGTGCATACTCAGTTGCATCACATCGCGCTGGTGGCAATCAGATGGAATTTTACATCTCCCAGGTCAAAACAGGGCAACTAACCCCACGCCTTTTTAATCTACAAGAAGGAGATCGCCTCTACGCTAGCGAACGTATTGTTGGTATGTTCAAACTCTCTGAGACCCCTGCAAATATGGATATCACCATGGTTGCCACAGGAACAGGAATAGCGCCCTACATCAGCTATTTACGTTCCCATATTGCAGAAAATCAAAATATCAAGATGGCTGTCGTCCACGGTGCCGCCCACCAATGGGATCTGGGCTACTACAGCGAATTGAATTTTCTCGCCAGCACTTTCCCCAACTTCTACTATCTCCCCACACTGACCGACCCAGACAAAACATGGCAAGGTTACGACTTGTGGATCGAGGAAATGCTTGATCAGAATATCCTTCAAGAAAAAACCGGCATCGTGATCAACCCTGAGAAAACCCACTTCTTCCTGTGTGGCAACCCTAATATGGCTAAAGGTATTTCAGCCTGGCTGGGAGATAATCACAATTACACAAAACACTCTCGCAAAGCCCCTGGTGCTTTGCATGTTGAAGAATTCTAAGTGCTTAGCAAAAGCGCAGAAAAAGTACAAAACGCTCTCGCAAAACTTGGTTATGCCTACGAGGTGATCGAGGCTGCTGAGAGCACACGCACTGCCGAAGAAGCCGCAGCCAGAGTAGGCTGCTCAGTAGGGCAAATTGTGAAGTCGTTGATCTTTAAAGGGAAGAAGAGCGGGAAGGCGATCCTGATCTTGACCAGTGGCGCGAATCGGGTGGATGTTAAACGCATCGTTGCTCATACCCAAGAGAAGATCGGGCGCGCCGACCCAGATTTTGTCCGCGAGCGTACCGGATTCGCCATTGGCGGAATCCCTCCGCTTGGACACACCCATCCCATCGAAACATACGTGGATGAAGACTTGCTCAACTTCGATGAAATTTGGGCAGCGGCCGGAACACCAAAGGCCCTATTCAAAATGCCCGCAAGCGAGTTAGAAAAAATAACTGGCGGTAAGATCATTCAGGTAAAACAGGAGCCTTAATGAATAAAGAAATATTCGAAAAATATGCCGAGTTGATCGTAAAAGTAGGCCTAAACTTACAGGAAGGGCAGCGCCTATTTATTATGGCAGAAATGGATACCGCCCCGCTGGTACGCGCGGTGACTGCCAAAGCCTACCAGAATGGCGCACCCTATGTGATGGTGCTCTGGGAAGATGAAGAACTAAAAAGAATTCGGCAAGAATTTGCGCCACGCGACTCTTTTGAAGAATTTCCCACATGGGTAATGGATGGTCTTTTTCACGACGCAAAACGCGGTGATGCTTTTCTCTCGGTAAGAGGAACAGACCCTGATCTTTACGCCCCCTACGACCCTGAACTTGTTGGTATTGCGCTAAAAGCACGCGCCACATATTTTAGACCTGCGCAAGAATTCATTTCGAATGGCGGTGTGCAATGGACGGTGGTTTGCCCACCAACACCAAAATGGGCTGCAAAGATTTTCCCTGAAGTATCTGAAGAAGAAGCTATGGAAAAACTCTGGGAAGAGACGGTAAAACTCTGCCGCCTTGATAAAGACGATCCCAAAAGCTTTTGGCAAAATTATCTTGCCAATTTGGGGAAAAGGCATCACTATTTGACCGAAAAACAATTTGAAACCCTACACTTTCGCGGACCAGGCACCGACCTGAAAATCGGGATGCCGGAAAGCCATGTCTGGAAAGGCGGTGGGAGTACATCGCAAGGGGGCGTGGATTTCACGGCAAATATCCCCACCGAAGAAGTTTTCTCGATGCCACATAAATATAAAGTTGATGGAACCGTGCACTCGACAAAACCGCTCAACCATTACGGCAATTTGATCGATAATTTCAGTCTGACCTTTGAAAAAGGGCGCGTGGTTGATTACAGCGCAGAAGTCGGCGAAGAAGCACTGAAAAATATCCTTGAATCAGACGAAAATGCAAAACGACTTGGGGAAGTCGCTCTTGTGCCCCATCGATCTCCCATTTCGGAGTCCGGTTTGATCTTCTACAACACCCTCTACGACGAGAATGCTGCCTGCCATCTCGCATTGGGCAGTGCCTATAAAGAAAATGTTCAGGGTGGGCTTGAATTTTCGGATGAAGAAATGGATGCCGCCGGTGTGAACGACAGCTTGATCCATGTTGACTTTATGATCGGCTCCGATAAAATGGATTTAGACGGAATCACCCGTGATGGAAATCTGGTTCCGTTAATGAGACAGGGTGAGTGGGCGTTCGACGTGTAGCGTCAAACCCGGTCCCCGAGCAGGATATTTAAATCCCCCAAACTCCTTTCGTGAATTTGGGGAATAACTAATCTATCCTAAAATAAATGAGATGTGCATTGCATCTAAAGATGCGCTGCACATCGGCACGAAAAGAAAAGAAAATTTCTTTGAAACCGACAAGCAACGCACTTTGGATGTGCAATGCATGTCTATCAATTCTGTTCTAATGAATTTGGAGAATAAAATGACAGAAGAAAATACCCATAGAGAAGAATTTGAATTTAGCGGAGATAAACTAATATCTCAGATCAAAGAACTCATCAACGAAGGGAATATTCGCCGCATCATCATCAAAAGCGAAGAGGGTCGCGCGTTAATCGACATCCCCCTCACCGTTGGGATCTTAGGAACATTGGTTGCTCCGCAATTAGCTGCGCTCGGCGCGATAGCCGCCCTGGTCACTCGTGGCACGATCGTTGTTGAAAAAACTGAAGAGGGCAATTAGAAATGAAAAAGGCATCTCTCTTCGTCAAGGGGATGCTCATCTTCAATCTTTTCGTTTTCATCCTCACTGTGGGAGATTTTCTCGCCTTGCACGACATTAGCAAAGATTATATAAGCAGCGAAAGATTGGAAGCCTTGGGCATCTCCGCCTCGCTCCCCGCCTGGACAGCAGCAGAGGGAGAATGGCAAATGGTCACGATTAGCTTTGTTGCGCGTTTTCTCTTTTTGCTCCTGAATATCCTTTTACTTTGGACACTCTTTAAAAAGGAAAAAGCAGAGCAATAATCCCCATCTCGCGCTATTGCATTTCAGCGCCAAAAATGTCATCATAGCCAATAACATCCTTGCCAACTCAAAAAGGAGCTAATATCGTGAAGAAAAAGAATTTGCTTATTCTTAGCGCCACATTGTTATTCACAATAGCTTGTATTTTCACCGCCCCAGCACAACCAACAGAAGCGCCAAATGTTAATAGCTCAATCGCGACTTCAGTTGCCCTGACGCTAGCCGCAAGCGGACAAGCTCCTCCCGGAGCGGCAATGCCAACCCCTCTCCCAACGATGACAGAAACTCTTCCACCAACTGCAGCGTTCACTCCCACCACTGCGTTAACGGCAACACCCTCCGTGCCGATGGTTAGCGTAACCGTAAACACAAACTGTCGCACGGGCCCTGGCAAAGTTTACGATTATATTGGTGCCTTGGTTATTGGTGAAAAAGCAGAAGTTGTCGGCAAAAACACCTCCAATAATTATTGGATCATCAAAAACCCTGATGCCACTGGCAATTGCTGGCTTTGGGGATATTATGCAACAGTTGCAGGAAACACAACAAATCTCACAGAGTATATTGTCCCGCCAACGCCCACGCCTTCCATTCCTGCTGCACCGTCAAATTTTGTAGTCAATCATGTCTGTGGAGCAACCATGCAAGTGACGATTACATGGAAAGACAACTCAAATAATGAAACCGGATTCAATGTTTATCAAGACGGCGTCCTAAAACACACCGCAGGCACAGACGTAATAACCGTTAGCGATGATATCGCTTTTGTTGCCGGCACGCCCATTGAATTCAGCGTCGCTGCCTTCAACGGGACAGGCGAATCTGCACGCCAAGTTGCCAGCGTAACCTGTCCATAATTATTATGAAAAACAAAACGCAAAAAGCAGGCGTGATCACACTCCTGCTTCTCACACTCCTTAGCGCCTGCAATTTACCAACAAATACCCCCCCTGGATTATCCATAGAAGAACAAGCAGGAACTCTCGCTGCCCAAACCATTGCAGCAGAACAAAATAAACGGCCGACGAAAACCCCAATCCCCGCAAATACGCCAACCCAGCCACCTTCTCCCACTGTTGCTGTGACAGCAACAACTTCACCAACGCCGACAGAAAGCCCCGGTCTCCCTGCTGACCCAAGCCTGAAAAAATACGACTTTTTCTGCTCATGGAATGGCGCCAATAATGATCTAAGTATCACAATCGAGTGGACGGATAAATCAAGCAACGAACTTGGCTTTATCATCCTCCGAAACGGCACAGAGATCGCGAATCTCATCCCAAATACAAGCCAATACGTTGATACCTACGCCGTTGATACAGGCGTGGCAGTTAATTACGCCATCCAAGCCTATAATAATAGCGGTGTATCCGGGCAAGCAACCTTTTCAGCGACTTGTCAGTAGAGATAAATAACTTTTCCCTTCCCAAAACACCTTCTCTCTGATAAACTACTGCCCACTTGAACGCTGAAACCTGCCTCGGCTCTCACAAGCCGAGGTTTTTTTGTGTGTCACGCAGCAACACCAAGAATAAGAGAACATTATTGCGTAAGGGCGACCCTTTAATGTTCGAGCAAAACATTTGCATTTTGCTAAAATATATTTAAGAGAACTCTTTTCTCACTATCATAACGGGTCGCCCCTACCACCTTTAAACTATGAAAACTACCCGAACTGATCTCCGCAATATCGCCATCATCGCCCATGTCGATCATGGCAAAACCACCCTCGTTGACGGCCTGCTCCGCCAGGCGAATACCTTCCGAGAAAATCAACGCGTTGCAGAACGTGTTATGGATTCTAACGACCTTGAGCGAGAGCGCGGCATTACCATTCTTTCCAAAAGCACCGCCATCACTATCCCCGACTCCGAAACCAAAGAAGATGTAAAGATCAACATCGTCGACACCCCCGGTCATGCCGATTTTGGCGGCGAAGTTGAGCGCGTACTCAACATGGTCGATGGCGTTTTGCTCCTTGTCGATGCTGCCGAAGGCCCCATGCCGCAAACCCGTTTTGTGCTCAAAAAAGCCCTTTTGCTCGGGCACAAAGCCGTTGTCGTCATCAATAAAGTCGATCGCAAAGATGCGGATGTCGAACGCGTCCTGAACGAAACCTTTGACCTTTTTATCGATTTGGGCGCGACAGAAGAACAAGCGGATTTCCCTGTCGTTTACGCAAAAGCGACCTCTGCTCAGGCGGGATTTTCGGTCGACCTTAGCCCAAACTTGCAACCGCTATTTGAAACGATTCTGCGCCAGATTCCTGCTCCCGTTGTGGACGCAAACGCTCCCCTACAGATGCTCGTGACCACACTTGGTTATGACGAATATCGTGGTGTAACAGCCGTTGGTCGTATTTTCGCAGGGAAAATGACCGCCAATCAGAAACTTGCCCGCCTGACAGCAGAGGGCGAGAATCTGCCCGAGAAAGCACGTTATTTGTACACACATGAGGGGCTCACCAAAGTTGAGGTAATGGAGGCAAGCGCGGGCGAGATCGTTTCGTTAGCTGGGCTGGAGGGGATTTCTATCGGCGAGACTCTTGCCGACCCTGAAAATCCGGTTGCTCTGCCAACTATCCATATTGAAAAACCAACTGTGCGAATGACCTTTGGCGTGAATACGTCTCCTTTCGCCGGCCGTGAAGGACGCTGGGGATCATCCCGCCGAATTCGCGAACGTCTCTTTGAAGAATTGCGTACAAATGTTGCTCTGCGCGTGGATGAGACTGATAGTGCAGAAAATTTCGTGGTCTCCGGGCGTGGCGAGTTGCATCTTGCAATTTTGATCGAAACCATGCGCCGCGAAGGCTATGAATTGCAAGTTTCCCGTCCTGAAGTTATTTTCAGGGAGCGCGATGACGGAACAAAGCTGGAACCTTATGAGCAGGTTTTCATTGAAAGCAGTCCTGAGACAATTGGCTCGGTGATAGAAATGCTCGGCAAAAGACGTGGCCACATGACCGAAATGAAAGATGGCGGCGATGGCAATACCCACGTGACCTATATCGTCCCCACGCGCGGTTTGCTTGGCTTCCGCTACCAATTCTTAACTGCCACCCACGGCACAGGCATTATGAATACCAATTTTCATGGTTATGAAAAAATGGCTGGGCCGATGGAAACACGCCAAACCGGTTCGCTCGTTGCCTGGGAAGCTGGAAAAACAACAGCTTTTGCCTTGAAAAACGGCGAAGATCGCGGCTCGTTTTTCCTGGGCGCTGGTGTTGAAGTTTATGAGGGCATGGTAGTTGGTGAACGTGTGAAGAACGAAGACCTGGATTTGAATGTTTGCAAGAAAAAACATCTGACCAATATGCGTTCTTCTGGCGCAGATATGGAAATCCGGCTGACACCGCCGCGCACGATGAGCCTTGACGAATGTATTGAATATCTTTCGGACGACGAATTACTCGAGGTAACGCCAGAATCAATTCGTATTCGCAAAAGAATTTTGGACAGCACAAAACGCGGGCGCGCCGCAAAACGTGCGAGAGAAGCGCTGGGGAAATAGGAAAACAGAAAGTACCTAAAACGCAGCTCTCTTTTCTTGAACAAAAAAGGAGCTGCGTTTTTTGTTTGATTATCAAAAATACCGTATAATAAATTTTGATATAGTCCTTGTACAAAAGGAAAATGGTTATGTTTAACATCCAAACAAAGGTGCAACCTGTTGGCTTTCCTCCAGTAAAGGAAACACTTCCTCATGCAATAGAGAAAATAGTAAGAAAACTTAAACCAGAAAAAATTATTCTCTTTGGGTCATATGCACATGGCAACCCAACGCCAGACAGCGACGTAGATTTACTTGTTATTCTAGACACAAAAAAAACAAGAAAGGAACGCGTTGTAGCTGTTTCTTTATTACTCTACCCTCGCCTTTTCCCTGTAGACATTTTAGTAAAAACACCACAAGAAATTGAAGAAGAAATAGAGCATGGCAATTTTTTTATCCGTGAAATTATGACGAAAGGGAAAGTGCTATATGAGCGAAGTATCTAATCCGCTTGAATGGGCAAGATACGCAGAGGAAGATTGGGAAGTGGCTAACTTGCTCGTAAAAAGAAAGAAAATACGAACGACATCAATTTGCTTTCACGCCCAACAATCTGCTGAAAAGTATCTAAAAGCCTTGCTCATTAGCAAAAAAAATGCCTTTCCAAAAACACATGATCTTTCGACCTTAAATTCACTGTGCTCTCAAGCTGGGATATATACTAGTTTTTCTCCAACAAACTTAGCGATATTAACCGATCATGCGGTATCATCGCGCTACCCTGGAGAAGAACCCAGCATCGAAAATGCCAAAGAATCGATAAGTATTGCCAAATCTATTCGTAAATTTTCGCGTGCCTTTTTGGGGATATAAAAGTTCACTCATATAAAAAGTATTCAAGTCACTCCATGAAAACAATCTATCAGGCACTCGCTGAAATTGAAGCAACAAATCAGATCGCCGCGCTGGCAACGATCGTACGCAGCAAAGGCTCAACACCCCGTCATGGAACGAGCAAAATGCTCGTTTATGCCGATGGGAGTATTATCGGTACGGTCGGTGGCGGAGGGCTGGAAAGACGAGTTCACGAGGCTGCCCTGGAATCGATGAAAGACGGTGAAGCCCGCTATCTTACTTATAATATGAATGATCCTGCCAAGGGCGATCCCGGTATTTGCGGCGGGACAGTGGAGGTTTTTGTGGAACCTATTTTGCCTAATCCTACCCTTTTATTAATTGGTGCCGGTCATGTCGGGAAAGCCGTTGCACATTTGGCAAAGTGGCTCGATTTTCGCGTTGTAATTGCAGAAGACAGAGTTGAGTTTTGTACGCCAGAGCATATCCCCGGTGGAGATGAGTATCTGCCTGTGGAAATGGATGAAATCGCGAAACATATCCAAATTAACGCACAAACCTATATTGTCATGGCGACGCGCGGCGCGGATGTGGATGCTGTCGCATTGCCTGATCTTTTAGAGAGTGATGCTGCATATATCGGCGTGATCGGTTCAAAGCGACGCTGGTTAGCGGCAGCAAGTTTATTAGAAGAGCGAGGCATCCCGGAAGATAAATATGCCCACGTCCACTCACCGATCGGATTAGAGATCCAAGCCGAAACGCCAGAGGAGATCGCTGTCAGCATCATGGCAGAAGTTTTGATGATCCGAAATGGCGGGACGGGTGAGCAAATGAAGATCTAAGTATGTCATTGCGAAGAAGCGATATCGACTGAAGCAATCTCCATCACAACAGAGGAGATTGCCGCGCCGAAAAAGCATCGGCTCGCAATGACATACTAATTTTCACAACCAAATTGGACAGAAAAACGTAGATTGAATACGCTATAATGTAGATGTTATTGTGACTTATTCATAAGGAGAAAAAGATGGCAAGAATTTTTGACGTAATTGAATATCCCGATGAAATGGACAACGAGCTTGTACATCGTTTCCCCGAAACAGGGATCGGTGACTATAGAATTGGCTCGCAAGTAATTGTACGCGAGGCACAAAATGCTGTTTTCTTCCGCGATGGACAGGCGCTAGATAAATTTGGCCCTGGTCGTCATACTATTGCCACCGCCAATATTCCTAAGGTAATAGACTTCATCGGCAAAGCTTTTAATGACCGCACACCTTTCCCGGCAGAGGTTTACTTTGTCTCGATGAAAGAGTTCGCCGAGCTAAAATGGGGTACACCGCAACCCATTATTGTCCGTAATCCGGGCGTAGGCTTGGGCGTTGCCCTCCTACAAGGTTTTGGTACTTATTCCATCGAAGTCAGCGACCCGCAACAATTTGTAACCCAGGTTGTCGGCACAAAAGCATCCTACACGATGGATGATATTGATGATCGTTTGCGCACGATGTTGCTCTCCAAACTTGCAGACTTGCTTGGTGAAACCGGCGCAGACAACAGCGTACTGGAAATGATCGGTCTGACCGAAGAACTTGGCGCTGGCGTACGCGCAAAAGCCCAACCTGATTTTGCCGCTCTTGGTCTAATACTGAAATCCTTCTATATTGGAAACCTGAAACCTTCTTCCAAATCGGCACAAGAACTTCGCGATATGGGAATGCTCGATATGGCAACTTATACTCAACTCCAGGCTGCAGATGCCATGCGTGATGCAGCTCAAAACGAAGGCGGCGGTGCAGGTCTCACGGCAGGCATCGGTGCCGGAATGGGCATCGGCAATTTGATGCAAAATGCCACATCTGGCGCAGCAACACAATCGCAGCAGAAAGCCGCACCCGCTGCTGCAGCTGGCGGTGGCGGAATGCCTTCTGTGATGACGCCTGCTGAAGCAGCTTCCATCTTAAAGGTCTCTCAAGAAGATGTAATGGCAGCCATCGAAGCTGGTGATCTGAAAGCAAAGAAACTTGGTAATGCCTATCGCATCAGCAAAGGTGCGCTAGAGAAATTCTTAAGCGAATAATTAAGTTCGAAAGTTTAAAGTTGAAGGTCGTTCTCAATGACGAGAACGACCTTTTTTATTTGGGATGAAAAACCGCTTCGCATATGATTTGGGCTTGATACCCTTTAAATAACATTTGCTCGAAATCAACGTGTTTTTCGCCCTCCGATGTGCAACGCATCCAAAAGCAGATGCAATGCACATCTATCATTTCCAACCTTCCAACATTAAACCACTATTCCAAATCCGCAAGAACATTCGGCACAAAAGCCAAAATATCACCCGCCAAAACGGATGCCGATACCCCGATCATCTCTTCTGCTGTTAGCCCTGCCTGTGCGTGGATCCATGCCCCAGCTACAGCTGATTGGAGCGCATCCAAGCCCTGCGCGCGGAGTCCCACGATCAGCCCTGCTAAAACATCCCCAGAACCGGCACGCGCTAATGCAGGAGATGCAACGGGAAGGGAAAATGTTTCTCCATTTGGCGTAGCGATAACCGTAAACGCGCCTTTCAGCACAACAACATGCCCCCATTCCTGTGCGTACTTCTTCGCGCCTCCCAAGCGATCTGCTTGAATTTCATCAACAGAAAGCCCTGTCATCTCTGCCATCTCACCGGGATGTGGGGTCAACACAGCGGTATCAGAAATAAGCTCATGCCAATTTTCAATTTGGGCAAGCAACTTCAAAGCGTCTGCATCGAAGACCATAGGAGGTAATTTAATTTCTGTTTCTTCTTTCTTTTTTCCTTCACCATGAACAAAACCCATTCCCCCAACCTTCTTTTTTAATCCATTTTTCTTCTTTAACAAATTCTCTATAAATTCGCGCGTTGTTTCTTCCATCCCAAAACCGGGCCCTATCAGCAACGCGGTCGCTCGCTCAATATTCTCCAGAAGAACAGTCGCTGCATCTACCGCGATGACGCCCATTTTATGCGGAAGCAACACCCAAGTCGATTCGGGGAATTGCCCTGCCAGCGCACTATGTAAAACCGAAGGAATTGCCAAAGTCACTAATCCTGCGCCAATTCTATAGGCTGCTTTTCCTGCCAATAAGGCTGCACCTGTGTAATTGACCGATCCCGCCGCAACAAGAGCTGTGCCGAATGTCCCCTTATGTGCTGAGAGCGGACGTTCTGGAAGCAGAGCGGCGACATAATCTTCGTTTACTACAAAATTGGAAACGGCTACCCAATCGGGCACTATATCTGTCACGCCAATATCAACAACAGCAATATCACCGCAAAGATCAAAAGCTGGCAACTTCAACAAACCAAATTTAACCGCTGCCATCGTCGCGGTCAGATCGGCAGGGATCGTTTCGGGCGCGACATCGCCGGTATCACTGTCCACGCCAGAAGGGCAGTCTATGGCGATAATATAGGGTTCCCAATCTACGCTCTCGAGGGCTTCGCTTGCGGCTGCAAGTAAATCCGCTGCGTTTTTACGGAGCGGTAGTTTTATGCCAGTGCCGAGCAAACCATCGAGAAAGACTGAGTTTTCTTGTGCCAAAGCCCTAAGCTTTTCAAACTCTTTATCGCTTTGCGCAAGAACGATTTTCCCGCCCGCAATTTTTACTCGCTCTACGAGCAAATCATCTTTTATTTTCCTTTTGAAAAGATAGGCCGTCACATCCCAGCCTTCGGCGGCGAGCAAGTCGAGGGTTACGAGCGCATCTCCGCCGTTATTACCGGGACCGACAAGGGCAACAATGCTATTTTCACGATCATCATCAACGGGCAAGTCAAGGATGATCTCGGCAATGCCGCGACCGGCATTTTCCATCAGTTGTGCAAAAGAGACACCACCGACTGCATCGGTTTGAACATCGATATTTCGCATTTCTTCTACTGAGATGTATTTCATAGCTTTTCCTCTTTCTCTCTGTAGAGGCGGGTCTTAGACCCACCCCTACAGTATTCCTATAACTCACCTAAACCGAGTTTTTTCAATTTCTCTTGCGTTGGGATACCATCTTCATCCCAGTTGCGAGCAGTGTAATAAGCGGAGAGCATTTTGTCAAAGGGGATCACGTATTCTTCCGCACCGCCATCGGAGAGGGCTTTTAGCATGGGGTCAGGCAGACGATCATTGGCGCCGAGCAAGCCCAAATTAAGATTGATCCGGCGTTTGAGATTCCAGCCGCGTTCGCCGGAGCGCATCAGTTCAGCCAGATCCCAATCCAAACTACATGCGGCGTTCACTAAATCGACAATCGTTTGGGGCGGAACATTCGCAAAATGGCAGAGAACCAATGCATTTCCGACTGTGCGCCAATCCTGATGAAGCGCAACATTGGCCGCTTTTTCTGCACCTGCGTGGCGGTCGAAATACTCAAGACCAAGAGAATCATCGACCTGACCAATATCGGCAAGATAGTAATCCGATTGATTATGGCAGGCGCCGCGCGGCGAAGTGGCATAAACGAGCGCCATACCTGACGCGCCACGCGGGTCGTGATAAGCCAGTTCAAGACCGTTAACCTGCACTGCCTGCGCTTCAACATCAAATTTCCGCGCAAGAAAAAGAGAACCTTCTGCAAGTAGCGCGCCAAAAGCTTCGCGTCTCGCTATTTGATGCAAGAGTTTTTCGGCGGAGTCCGCATTACCCCAATTGAGCGCAAGCCCACCTGTCTCTTCGGTAGAAATAACACCTTGCTCAAAAAGGCTATACGCAAGACCGAGCACGCCGGTTGCTGAGATCACATCCAAACCGTAGCGATCACAAAGCTCGCCCATGCGGGTTGCAAAAACAGCATCTGTGATGCCAAGATTAGGCCCAAAACCGACCAGGGTTTCATATTCCGGGCCTTTTCTTTTCTCTCCATCACCAACATCAACAACGCGCCCACAAGCGATCACACAGCCATGACAGGCTTTTTTGCCGACTAAGATCGTTTCAGCAACACTTGCTCCGGAGATCTTTTCTGCACCTTCAAGTGTACCCGCACTGAAATATTTTTTTGGCATTTCGCCCAAATAGTCGAGATATTCCGCCGCACCTGCCGAGCCAAGATCGCTCATCACGCTCGTGAGCGGGTCTTCTTTTAAAGCACGATTTGCCGCTATTCTCAATTGCTTATATGCATCTGGCTTCGCGAGTGGGATTTCACCGCTCCCCTGCACCGCGATCGCTTTTAAATTTTTCGCGCCCATTACTGCGCCCAAACCTGTCCGCCCGGCAGCGCGCCCGTGATCGCAAAAAATGCCCGCAAAGGGGATCTGATTTTCTCCCGCAATACCAATGCCGAAAACTTTTGTGGATTTTGAGCCTGATTCCGCTTTGATGGATTCCTGAATTTCGTATGTGTCCTGCCCCCAAAGATGATCTGCCGTTCTCAATTCTGGCTTGCTACCATTTAATGAAATATAGGTGGGGGAATCGCTTCTTCCCGTTATCCAGATGCCATCGTAGCCTGTTTTGCGTAGCTCGACACCCCAGAAGCCTCCTACATTGGATTCTGCCCACAGGCGCGTAGCAGGCGATTTTCCAGCCACAACAAAACGTCCGGTAGCGGGACCAAATGTCCCCGTGAGCGGACCGGTGAGGATCAAGAGCGGAGCATCCGCTGAAAGGGGATCAAGCTCGGCAGTTAAGTCATCATATAAAATCCGCGCCGCAAGAGATGCTGCGCCAAGATAATCGCGCTGCCATTCGGCAGGGATTTCATAATCTTCAAAACTTTGCGTAGAAAGGTTAATTTTTAGGATAGGTTGCATGAGGAAAGTGCGTATTGCGTATTTCGTAAAACGCAATGCGCAATACGAAATATGTTATAACGCTTCGTCCGTGACTTCGCTGGCACAACGCACAAAATCCAGCACAGTGGGAACATTGCGCATCATAACCGCCATATTGCCCTGCACACCAAGTTTGCGAGTCAACATGGCCTGCATGGGGTCAAGGTCACCTTGCAAAACGCGCAAAAAATTTGTGTAAGATGCCTTCAAGACAAATGCTGGCTTTTTCTCTCCGATCTCATCCCAAACTGCTACTTCTCGGCATTGACCATGCCAAAGATCTATATATAGGAGCATTGACTTCTCAAGCCTGTCATCTGCTTCCAGTTGACAGAGCATATCGCCCTCCCATTTTTTTGCGACACTGGCATATTTTTCGTCATTATTCAGTTTTTCTTTAAGTTTTTCTAGCCATTCTATGCTGGGGAAAACTGCACTCATTTTGGGGTTCCTCCGAAAATTGGATACGAAGAGATTTTACCACTCTGAAAATAACATCGGTAATTTCTGAGAGAGTAAATTTTGGCTAAAAATTCATACACGCCCTTGCATAAATGATAAACTTCGTCTATTCTTATTCGAGTTGAAAGTCGTTATTTGTCGCATAATGAACTTGCTCTACAACAAGTAACAATCCCTCAAGTCAGCATTCATACAAGCAATCTCGTAAAAAACAACTTATTTGGAGAAGGAAATACCTATGGAAAATAGCCCCCCTATCTCAGACGAGAAAGCCGCCTTACAACTAAAAGATATTTCCTGGTGGTTCTTGGGAATTATTCTAATTTTTGTTTGGGCAGTCTATATCTTCTTGACCAAAGAAAACTATCAGGACGCCTTTAATTTCATCAAAATCGGCATTCAAATCACTGTAAAAACATCGCTGATAGCCTATGCTTTTGCACTTATGCTTGGATTATTAGCTGGCTTGGGACGCATCTCCAAAAATATCTTCTTCAACAATTTATCTCGCCTTTATGTTGAATTGATCCGCGGTATTCCGATGCTGGTCTTGATCTTCTTCATCGCCCTTGTGGGTGTACCCATGCTTGTTGATGGAATAAATGCCTTCGGTGCATGGCTCACCACAATAGGGATAGCTGGTGGAGAAGCATTAAGCGAATTTGGCAACAAAGCCTTCACCATGAACGGACGTGCAATTTTTGCTCTGGCCATTACTTATGGCGCATTTCTGGCAGAGATTTTCCGCGCGGGCATCCAATCAATCGGACGCGGACAAATGGAAGCCGGTCGCTCTTTGGGAATGAGCTACGGTCAAACCATGCGGCATATCATTTTGCCCCAAGCAGTACGCAATGTACTCCCCGCATTGGGCAATGATTTCGTTGCAATGGTAAAAGACTCATCGCTCGTTTCTGTTTTGGCAGTACGCGATATTACCCAAGTCTCACGCTTATATGCCGGAAGCACCTTCCGGTTCAGGGAGGCATACGTCACAGTATCCGTTATGTATCTCACGATAACGGTAGTTCTCTCTCTTTTAGTCCAGGTTATGGAAAGGCGGTTACGAAAAAATGACTGAACAACGCGAAATGATCGTTATCAAAGATTTATACAAGCATTTTGACAATGTCAAAGCACTCAATGGCGTTAGCCTGACCGTCGAAAAAGGGAAAGTCGTCGTCGTTATCGGTCCCAGCGGCTCCGGAAAATCGACCATGCTGCGCTGCATCAATCATCTTGAAGTACCGACCAGTGGAGAAGTGTGGATTGACGGACAATTGCTCGGAAAAAACGAAAAAGAGTTGAATGCTGCCCGTGCCGAAGTAGGCATGGTTTTCCAACTCTTCAACTTATTCCCACATCTAACAGCCCTAGAAAACGTCACGATCGCCCAAAAAGTGGTACGTGGACGCTCTAAAGAGGAAGCTGAAGAGATTGCCATGGCGCAGCTAAAACGTGTCGGCATCCCAGAAAAAGCAGATGTATATCCTTCAAATTTATCGGGCGGACAGCAACAACGCGTTGCCATTGCCCGTTCTTTGGCAATGAACCCGAAGATCATGCTCTTCGATGAGCCGACTTCAGCTCTTGACCCTGAAATGATCAAAGAAGTGCTGGATGTAATGCTCGACCTCGCCAAAGAAGGCATGACAATGGTCTGTGTCACGCACGAGATGGGCTTTGCCCGCTCTGCCGCAGATGAGGTTCTCTTCATGGATGAAGGCGTGATCGTAGAGCACACCACCCCTCACGATCTCTACAATAACCCCAAAGAAGATCGCACAAAACTCTTCCTTTCGCAGATTTTGCAGCACTAGCCCTCAACCTTCCTCCATAAGCGGGAGAGGGAACTTAAAAGAAAAAATGCCCGGCAATTGTCGGGCATTTCTCTTTGGTGCGCTGGGCGGGACTTGAACCCGCATGAGGTTATCCCTCACTAGGCCCTCAACCTAGCGCGTCTGCCAATTCCGCCACCAGCGCAAACGCAGAAGGTATTATAATCACCTTCTACGCAATGTCAAGAAGAATTTCGATTTAGGAGAAAGATAGATGACAACAATAGTCCTCGATGCAATGGGTTCAGATAATTATCCCGATGTGGATGTGCGCGGCGCAGTCATGGCAGCGCAGGAATACGAGCTTGACCTGATCTTGGTCGGCAACGAGAAGCAGCTTCTTGAGCACCTGCCATCTGATTGGCAAAATCTGCCCATTCGCATTGTCCACGCCCCCGAAATGCTCACAATGGAAGACAAAAGCGACGACCTAGTCCGCAAAGCGCGCCATAAAGATGCCAAAAATTCGATGGCAATCGCCATAGACCTTGTAAAAAGCGGTGAAGCGGATGCCTTTGTCACTGCCGGAAACACCGGCGCAGCAATGGTCACATCTCTCTTCCGTTTGGGGCGTTTGAAAGGCATTAACCGCCCGGCCTTGGCGCCCACCTTCCCCACCGAAACAGGAAAATGCCTCGTGCTGGATATTGGCGCAAACCCAGATTGCAAACCCCGCAACCTTGTTGAGTTTGCGATTTTAGGCAGCATCTTTGTCGAGAAAGTATGGGGCGTGACCAAACCAAAAGTTGGGATTGTCTCTAACGGCGAGGAAGCAGGCAAGGGGTCAAGTTTGGTGCGGGAAACTTATCCGCTCTTGGAAGAATTGGATATTAACTTTACTGGCAATGTCGAGGGGAAAGGCGTTATCCGCGGTGAAGTAGATGTTGCCGTTACAGACGGTTTCACCGGCAACGTAATGCTAAAAACATCCGAAGCTGTTGCCAAATTGCTCATCAACAAGATCAAAGATGCTGTAGCAAATGGCAATCTTCTCACCAAAATCGGTGGGCTTTTGCTAAAACCTGCTTTAGGAGCAGTTAGAGAGGCCCTCAATCCCAGCGACGTGGGTGCAGCGCCACTTTTGGGCGTAGATGGGCTTGTTTTTATCGGGCATGGCAGTTCAGATGCAAATGCTATCAAAAACGCAATTCGGGCTGCAAAAGAAGCTGTCGAAACAGGTGTATTGACTTCAATGCGTGAAGCAATTAAGAAGAAATAATTTGTAATGAGTGACGAGTGAGAAGTGAAAAAGAAATATGGTTCACTCATCACTTTTCACTTCTCATTTTCCACTTTTAAAATAAACCGTAGGATAAACTCAAATGAAAATCATCAGTAACGAAAAACTCATAAAACGCAACGCAACGATCGGGCAGGTAACAAGCCTTTCCTCACTTCTCATCCTCGGCGCCGGGATGTATATCTCTTTTCAAAAGCCAGAGCTATTCACGATCTCCGTTGGCGCGCTTTTGGTCGGCTTTATTCTCTCGCAAGTCGGGATCTACTTCGGCAACCGCTGGGGACGCAGTCCACGCCCAGATCAATTGCTGGATCAAGGTTTAAAAGGTATCTCTGGGGAATATACGATCTACCACTATGCCAGTCCTGTTCCAAATCTTTTAGTTGGCCCTGCTGGGGTTTGGCTCTTGCTTCCCTTCCATCAACAAGGAACGATTAGCCACGACGGAAAAAAATGGAAAAGCAAAAGCGGCGGTTTCACTCAAGGCTATATGCGCATTTTTGGACAAGAAAATATGAGCCGCCCCGATCTTGATGCCGCAGCCTTTGCTGATAAGCTCACAAAGGCACTCGCAAAAGAAATGCCTGAGGAGCAAATCCCCCCCATTCAGGCTGCACTCGTATTCACCAGCAAAAACGCTGATGTGCAGGCAGATGAAGCACCTCTACCGACCATGCATCTGAAAAAGCTAAAAGCTTTTATTCGCAAAACAGCGAAAGAATCATCGCTCTCAAAGAAAGATATCAATGCCGTAAATGATGCGCTAAGTGCGTAATGCGTATTTCGTATTGCGTATTTTTTTGCAAACTCATTACGCAATAGAAAATGCGCTCGCTAGTTAAATTGACTGCTCTCCAAAAAACAATTATAATTTCACTTATATAAGAAAGTTGTTTGTGAAAGGAGATTTACAATGAGTCAGATAACGATATATCTTAATAGTGAACTTGAAGCAAAGATGAAAAGAGCCGCAAAAGCGAGCTCTTTATCTTTGAGTAAATGGATCACCCAAATTATTGAAGAAAAAATATCAGCAGAGTGGTCTCAAGACATTGTAGATTTGGCTGGCGCTTGGGAAGATGATTTTCCTTCCCTGCGGGAGATCCGCGCGCCCTATTTAGCGGACACAGAGCGGGAGGACTTATAAAGTGTATACACTTGACACAAACACCCTCATATATTTTTTTAAAGGGATGGGGAATGTTGCACAAACCCTATTCTCTAAATCACCCAAAGATATTCTCATCCCCGCTATTGTGCTTTACGAATTAGAAGTGGGGATCGCAAAGTCCATGCAACCGGATAAAAGAAAGAAACAACTAGATGCTCTTACTTCTCGCGTTAGCACTCTTCCTTTTGGTATAGCAGAGGCTAAAACAACCGCTCAAATAAGAAACCATCTTGAAAATCAAGGTACGCCAATAGGTCCCTACGATATGCTGATTGCAGGGACTGCGCTAAGCACAAACTCCATACTCGTAACCCATAATACAAAAGAATTTCAGAGAGTTTATGGACTTGAAATTGAAGATTGGTTCTAAAAGTGCGTAATTCGCAAAACCTAATGTGAAGAAAAACGATTACAAAATACGCACCAAAATATCTCCCCAAACAAAAAAACGGACTCTCCATGACCACACTCGTTGCATTTGATCTCGAAACGACCGGACTAAACCCCAAAAGCGACGCCATTATTGAAATTGGCGCTATTCGCTTTAATGAAAAACGTGTTGAAGATGAATTTTCTGTGCTCATCAATCCTGGGCGCAGCATTCCGAATTTCATCACGCAATTGACCAATATCAGCAATGAGATGGTGCGCGGTGCGCCAAATATCCACGATGTACTTGGGGGTTTTGAAGCCTTCGTTGGGGATGCACCGGTTATTGGGCATAATGTCCGCTTTGATCTGGGATTTGTACAACAATATGGCCTTTTGGAGCATAATGTCGCGATAGATACATACGAGCTAGCGGCGGTAATGCTCCCATCGGCAGGGCGTTATAAATTAGGCGCGCTCAGCCAGTCGTTGGGTATCCCGCTTTTTAACGCGCATCGCGCGCTCGATGATGCAAAAGCAACGCAGGGCGTTTTCGCACGGCTCTACGAGATGGCAGAAAATCTCCCTATCGAGTTGATCGCCGAGATCGTCCGACAGGGTGAACCCCTCGATTGGGACGGCAATTGGGTCTTTCAACAAATCTTGCGCGCACGCGCCAAAGGCGGCGTAAAAATAAAAGGGGCACAAAGGAATTTATTCCCCTCACGGCAGGAGGAAAAACACCAGCCGCTGCAACCTGTCTCTGAGCCGATCATGCTCGACCCGGAAGAAGCCTCTTCTGTGCTGGAGTATGGCGGCGCATTCTCAAATTATTTTGAAAATTATGAATATCGCGCTGAACAAGTGGAAATGCTTCAGGTCGTTGCTGATTCTTTCTCGAATAGCAGACATTTCCTGATCGAAGCAGGCACGGGTGTTGGAAAATCTTTTGCCTATCTTGTCCCCGCGGCAATGTGGGCGATCCAGAATAATACGCGCGTCGTTATCTCCACGAATACGATCAACTTACAAGACCAGCTTATCAAAAAGGATATCCCGAATCTCGCATCCGCTCTTGATATTGACTTGCGAGCCAATGTAATGAAGGGACGCGGCAATTATCTTTGTCCCCGCTTATTGAGCATCTTGCGCCGAAGAGGACCAAGCAATAAAGAAGAAATGCGTGTTCTTTCCAAGATCCTTGTTTGGCTGCAAACAAATAAAAGCGGTGATAAAGCCGAGATCAACTTAACCGGTCCCGATGAACGCGCAATTTGGCGGCGTGTTTCGGCAGAAGATGATGCCTGCACCACAGAAACCTGCATGAAACACACCGGCGGAGCATGCCCCTTTAACCAGGCAAAGCAGGCTTCTCAATCGGCGCATATTTTGATCGTGAACCACGCCCTTTTACTCGCAGATATTGCATCAGGAAGCCGTGTTTTGCCCGAATATGATTATTTGATCGTGGATGAGGCCCATCATCTCGAAAATGCGACGACAAGCGCACTCAGTTTCATGGTCACGCCTTCAAATATGAATCGGCTGATGCGGGAGCTTGGCGGATCGAAATCGGGGGCGCTGGGTGCTCTTTTGGCGGAAGCAAGCGCAAATTTAAATCCCTCTGACCAAGCCCTTTTAACGCAAAAAGTGAAAAGGGCTACTGATCTCGCTTTTCGGGTGCAGGAGCAAGTTCGGGTATTTTTCAATACAATTGGAGAATTTGCCGAATATCAACGCGGTGATAAAGGCAACGATAATTATGCCTGGCAGGAAAGAATTGTGCCTTCCACGCGCACGCTGCCCGTTTGGGAAGATGTGGAATATACCTGGGAAGAAACCCACAGCACGCTAAAACTTTTGCTGAATTTGCTCAAGGAGCTTTATCAGGCCTCGGCAGAGCTTTATGCCGATGGCGCAGAGGCACTCGAAGATTCCATGGCCAGCTTAAGCAATACTGCCCGTCGTTTGGCAGAGGTGGAAAGCAATCTTGACGGCATGATCATGGAGCCTGCGCCCGAAACCGTTTATTGGGTGGAAATTCACCCCAAATATAATAAACTCACGCTGCAAGCCGCGCCACTGCATGTGGGCGGGCTGATCGAAAAACATATTTGGCATAAAAAAGAGAGCGTTATTCTTACCTCTGCTACGCTGACCACGCACGGCACTTTTGACTATATGAAAAATGCGCTGGGCGCGATTGATGCCGAAACCCTTGCGCTTGGCTCACCATTTGATTATGAAAGCTCGACGCTGCTCTATATCCCAAATGATATTCCTGAACCCAATCAGCGGGGATACGCGGAATCCATGGAGCTAGCCCTGACACGGCTCGGGATCGCCGCTGGTGGACGCACCCTCGCGTTATTTACATCCTATGCCCAGCTCAAGAAAACTTCGCAAGCGATCGCGCCTCCGCTCAAAAAAGAAGGGATCGTCGTCTTTGAGCAAGGCGGTGGTGCTTCGCCAAATTCTTTGCTGGAAAGTTTCAAAGAAAGCGATGCGGCCGTTTTGCTTGGCACGCGCTCCTTCTGGGAGGGCGTGGATATCCCCGGTGATGATCTTTCGGTCGTGGCAATAGCCAAAATCCCCTTTGGCGTCCCATCCGACCCGCTTATTGCGGCGCGTTCTGAGCTTTATGAGAATGCCTTCCATCAATACTATCTGCCTGAATCCATTCTCCAATTCAGACAGGGATTTGGGCGTCTGATCCGCTCTGCGCAGGATCGCGGTGTGGTGATCATCTTTGATAGACGCGTCCAGACAAAACAATACGGGCGCTTATTTATCGAATCGCTGCCCCAATGCACGACCAGAGTCGCGCCGCTGCATGAGTTGGCAGAGGTGGCGAGTCAGTGGTTGGGAGTGTAGAGGGTTGAAGGTTTAAGGTTGGAAGGTTGAACGAGACAGAACGCGGATTGTGCGGATCAGGCGGATTTGCACGGATTTAAAAGCCCTTCTTGTTTTATCTGTGAAAATCTGCAAAATCGGTTGAATCCGTGTTACATTTTTTGACAATAGATATCAGGGCAAAATTAGAAGGGAAATAAACTATGAAAAAAAGGGTGAAGCCTGCTAAATCAGGAAAAGAAACTTCCATAGAAAAGGGAAGAAAGATTCTTGTCTCTATTTTCGTATATCTATTCATTGGAGAGATGCTAATTTTAATTCTAGCCCCTCCAAGTGGGAACTACCCCAACGCGCTGGCTAATTACTTTTATCTTATGTTTTCAGCTATACAAAGGCAAGGATTGGGCAAAAATGACACTTGCGTTTATGTTAGGAATAAGCACTATACTCGGAGCATATAGTACTTATTTAGTATATATTTCACCATATACAACTGCTGGAGATGTAGTGTTTTTATTTCTATTTATAACCACACCTCTTGCTTTTTCAGCATATTTTTTAATCTTTTCTAGTGAAATAGATCAATTTCTTTCTAGCCAAAGCAAATAGGCCGGTTTTATAATATGGGAACATCAACAAAATCTTCACGCATTTCTGTTGAGCACTCACAAGATGCCCTCACCTTTAGAAATCCCATACGAAGAAACTGGGCAGAAATTTATATATCATCTCTTTATCTTATCATTTGGAGCGTTATAAGCTATCAAGTAATAGCCTTCTTGCTTGGTCCTAAACAAATCTCCCAAAGACCAATAGAAATTGCAGAATCAATCGCAAACTCTACTGGATTATGGAAAATTTATCCCTTTATATTTTTCTTTTTTTTAGTTTGGTTACTCTTCGGAGTATCAAAACTGCATCTGATTTTATGGCAACTTTTTGGGACAGAAACTATTCAAGCATCAAGTCATTCCATTAATGTGTCTCACCAGATATTTAATCACAAAAAAGAAACAACTTACTCAATAAACAAAATTCAGAACTTTCGAATAGCTACTCGAAGTATTTATTCCCCAAAAAGGCTTGCAAGAATAATTCGCGGAACAATCTCTTTTGATTACGACAAAAAAACTCGCTCTTATTTTGGATACGATATAAGCAAAAAACATGCAAGAAAAATGCTTGTCATGATTCAAAGCAAATTCCCAGCATACAAAAACTTAAAAAGCAATTCAGCAGAAAAACATCGTAAGAAAAGGGAACTATCAGAAGGCCTTTTGCTACTCTCTCCCCTCTTCTTATTTCTCTTATTCGCACTTTATCAATTTATATTTTGGGGACCTATTGCAAAAAAAATGAAAGTACCTTTACATGCTTATTTCCCCTTTACCTCAAGCTCAAGCAGAAAACCACCGGATTCATTCTGAACCAACGAATGCAACTGTATCTGCGAATTACCGATCTACAGCCAGTTCTTCAGAAATTTTTACTCATTACGACAACAAATTGACAGAACAAGGTTGGCAATTTTTCAAAGAAAACAGGAACTACAACGATACTGAGAGAATTTATTGCAAAGATGAATATGCTATTTCTATTCGCTCATATGAGGCAAATTATTATGGTTATAAATATTCACTCTGGCTAAATTGGGGAAGCAATGGAGTTGTAAGATGCCCAATTGTTAAAGGCAGCTTGTCCCAGCTTGAGCCAATATTGAATTGGTTATTTCCTCTTGTAGCGTCTATAGCATGGATTACCCTAGCTGTAATTAACAAGAATTCAACCCCAATAATAGGCACCATCACAATATTTAGTATAGGCTTGTTCGTTTTTTCTCTCAGCTTTTATGGGATTTTTAGATTATTAT
The DNA here is from genome assembly GCA_964581545.1 of uncultured Anaerolineaceae bacterium. GTDB lineage: Bacteria > Chloroflexota > Anaerolineae > Anaerolineales > Villigracilaceae > Desulfolinea. Next base: position 12,047 of record CAZOOX010000027.1, on the reverse strand, counting down.
TTTTGTAATCTATGAACAATCTTCTTCAGGAGCTCAGAAAACTAAGCAAAATTCTGCTATCTCAGCACCAATGAAACATCTAAAAACAGCTTTCCAAATCACAATACTTTCTTTGGCTTCGATCTTTCTTTTCGCAGCCTTTGGAGTCTATACTTTTGCCCAACAAGATGAAGCTCGCAAAGCAGATGCCGCAATCGTATTGGGCGCGGCTGCCTTTGGAGATCAACCCTCACCTGTTTTGCGGGAAAGAATCAACCATGCCATTTTGTTATACGAAGAAAGTTATGTAGAAAAGATCATCTTCACCGGCGGAAAAGGCAGCACAGATTCAGCATCAGAAGCAGAAATATCTGCTCGCTACGCCATTGCGAATGGCATTCCAGAAAACGCAATCCTCACAGAAAAAACATCAAAAAGCTCAACGCAGAATTTGATCAATGCTCAGGAAATTGCAAAGAATAATGATTTAGAGCAATTTCTCATTGTTAGCACACCTTCTCACATGAAAAGGGTTATAGCTATTGCAAATGAACTTGGGATGGAAGCCTATTCATCTCCAACACGAACAATAGAATGGATCAATTGGTTTACAAAAACACGAGCCTACCTTCGAGAAGTATTTGGCTATGTCAACTATTTATTTGGCGATATTTATCAGCCCCCCATGCTAAAGGAGAAAGCCATGCCCCAAACCTCCCTTAAAATCCTAGAAATCCTCCGTGACGGAAGCAACTTCCAGTGGTACGTCATCCCGCTGCTTTCTTTTGTCTTTTACGTCTATACAGTAGAAGTTGAAAAGAAAAACTGGAATCTCGTCCTTGCCGGTCTCGCCTTTTGGGGCGCAGACTGGATAAATGAGATCATCAACAGTCTTGTTTTCCACTTCAGCGGCTACGCTCCCATCTGGGGCACACCTGGCGATTCTGCCTTCGTCATTCTTGCAGGGCTGAATATTGAGATCATGTTCATGTTTGCCGTCGCTGGCATTGTCTGGACAAAAATGCTTCTGCCTGATAAAAACGCGAAGATTCTTGGCATTAACAATCGCTGGTTTATTGCCATTGCAGGCTCTGCCTTCAGCGTTTTTGTCGAAATACTGCTCAATCAGGTTAATGCCCTCACATGGGAATATGCATGGTGGAATACCAGCGCCCCGTGGCTGATTTTCATCTTTGGCTATCTAACTTTTTTCATCGTCGCCTTTTGGGTCTACGATATGGAAGACTTCAAAAAGAAAGTCATTACCGTTGGCAGCATCTGGGGAGTTGCCATCATCTCCTTGATACTTTTTATCAGTATAGGATGGATCTAACGGACTTTTCTCTTACATTTAAGCTAATAAGCTCCAACCCATATAGTAAAATCAAATTATCGATAATATCTATATTGTAAGTTTATACGGGAGAATTACTATGTCAAAAAACAAAACAAATATCGAGCCAATTACAAACTACGATCCCATAAATTTATTCTTGAGAAATAAGCTACACCTAACTCCCCTAACTTTTGGATTAACGATATTGGTATTAGATATCATCGTCGATGGTTGGATAGGATGGTATTATAAAATTCTCAACGGAAACCCTGGAATTCTTCAAGATTACATGGCCTTAGTCACCGATTTTCTCTACGCTCCAATCATAGGCGGCCTTTATTTATGGTCAATTACAGGAAGTACGAGCGTATTTCAAAAGTTATTAGACTCTGGCATTTTCAAATCAAACGAGAGCATGATAAGTATTCTTGAGAAAAAAAGAGTCTCTTATAAAAAACGCTCTGTTTTCTACGTTATCTTAGCAGCATCGCTTATTTTCGCCTACACACAGGCTGGATCGCATTTAGGATGGGTGCCTTGGGAAACTGTAACGGGCTACATATATCAACAGCCCTATGCAGCTTACTACCGACTTCCTTTTTGGTTTCTTATGTTCTACAATTTATCTTTTTCGGTCTACAACATAGGCCTGACAATTGCAACTCTAAGAGAAATTTTCCGAAAAACGGATATAAAAATTTTGCCTTTACACCCTGACAAATGTGGAGGGTTAGGAGGCATAAATCATTATACAAATCGCGTTGCTGTCGGAATAGGGGCAGTAGGATTATTAATCTCTGCCGCTATTCTTATTCAAATCCAACAAAGCTCACTCATAGAAGCATATCCGGTAATAATTGGCGCTCTACTATACCCTCTTCTCGCCCCTTTCTTCTTCTTTCTCCCTCTTGGAACGGCTCACGATGCTATGCAGGATGCTAAGGATGAAGAATTGCTGAGCTTATCAGATAAGTTCACAAAAGCATATAATCTGCTCAAAAAGAATATCTCAAAAGAAGGTTCAAATTATGAGAAAGAACTAGAAAAACTTGAAGGTATACAAAAACTATACAACTTAGCCGATTCTTTTCCTGTCTGGCCATTTGATACTAATAGCTTAAGGAAATTTATAACTGTGGTTACAACGCCTCTACTTCCCGCCATCATATCCATTCTAAGCGAAGTCATACAGAATAAGTTTCTTTCCTAACTCTTTTACCAATACGCTTGAGGCCTCATGAAACCAGAAAACCTTCTAAAGCTAATTGCGCAATACTACAATCAATACATCTATCCCTACCTGACGGTAGAGTATCAAGGAGAAGCTTTTCAACGCTTTGAGATTCCCCACCTGATTGTCTTCGGAATGACCCTCCTTTTAACCTTCCTAACCACTCTCTCGCGTAGCAAACTAGATGATGAAGGCAAAGCCAACCTCCGTGAAATCATGGCACAGATTCTCATTATCAACGAAATCATTTCGTATCTGTGGTTATATTTTTACGAAGGTGCAGAACTTCTCCAAATATTCCCGCTAAACCCTATCAATATTCTTGCTTGGCTCAGTGCGCTCATGTTACTTATAAAGGGTAAGAAACTATACGAACTCGTCTATTTTCTCGGCATTGCCAGTGCACTCTTCGCCTTACTCATGCCAAGCTTGGGTATTTATGGCTTTCCCCACTATCGCTTCTTCTATGCCTTCATCACTCCCGCAATCATCATCATCGCCGCAATCTATATGACCTTGGTCGAAGAAATGCGTCCCACTTGGAAATCCCTCCTGCGCATCTTCATAATCACCAATATCTACATGGTCGCCGTTTATTTCATCAATTCCTACATCGGCAGCAACTATCTCTATCTCAACCACAAGCCTCCCACTGCCAGTATCCTCGATGCGCTCCCAACCTGGCCCATTTATCTCCTCTACATGGAAGCTTTGGGCATTGTCACCTGTCTGATTCTATACATCCCCTTCATCATCAAAGATTGGTGGGATAATCGCGGGCTAAAAGAAGCAGGCACAGAACGATTAGACGATCTTCTTCCTTAGGATGAAAAACCGCGCCACGCCTGATTTTGGCGTGATTCCCTTTAAAAAACACCCACAAGAAAATGCGTCGCACCAACTTCGATAAAAAGATGCTAATCGACAAGCATTTTGCTTTTCAAAGGGCAGATGTTCATCGTTTTGGTGCGACGCATACCCGTTTGCTCAAGCGTTTTAGCTATAAATTCTCGCTTCCTTCATTAATTAACAAAAAAAATCCCTTGACCATCAAGCCTTTACGCGCTAAAATCCAACGGCTTTTTACTCAGGACATCAAACACAGGAAAAAACTTGTTCGAAACACTCACTGGACGACTCAACGAAGTCTTTGACAAACTCAAGCGCCGTGGCAAACTCTCTGCAGAAGATGTAGACAATGCCATGCGTGAAGTCCGCTTGGCCTTACTCGAAGCGGATGTGCACTACAGTGTCGTCAAAACTTTTGTCGCCCGCCTGCGTGAAAAAGCGACCGGTGCCGAAGTCAACAAAGCGCTTAACCCCGGTCAGCAGGTCATTAAAATCGTTAACGAAGAGTTGATCGCCACCCTCGGTGACCCTGCTCCCCTCGCATTAAGTGGAGAAAAACCACGTGTCATTATGCTCGTTGGCTTGCAGGGTGCTGGTAAAACCACAGCAGCCGGGAAATTGGCAAAAAAGCTCCGTCAACAAGGTGAACGTGTCATGCTCGCAGCAGGCGACCCTTATCGCCCCGCAGCAGCGCAACAACTCCAGGCACTTGGTGAAAGGATTGACATCCCCGTCTTTTGGGAAGAAGGTCTTAAACCAGAAAAACTCGCCGTAAAAGCGCTCAAACAAGCGAAAAAAGGCGGGCACACCGTTCTCATCATTGATACAGCCGGACGCTCTCAGCTTGATGGCGAAATGATGGATGAGCTACGTGCCGTAGCCAAAAACACCGAGCCCGTTGAAACGCTGCTTGTTGTCGATTCGATGATCGGGCAAGAAGCACTGCCCATCGCCGAGGGTTTTCGGGATGCTATCCAGTTGACTGGCTTGATCCTGTCCAAGATGGACGGCGATGCTCGCGGCGGCGCAGCGATCTCCATCCGCTCTGTAACCGGTGTACCGATCAAATTTCTAGGTACCGGAGAAAAACTGGATGCGCTGGAATCCTACGATCCCTCCCGTCTCTCCTCCCGCATCCTGGGGATGGGAGATATGATCGGGCTGATCGAAAAAGCCGAAGCTGCCTTCGATGTCAAAACCGCTGAAAAACAAGCCAAAGACTTGATGGAAGGCAATTTCACGCTCGAAAGCTGGATGCAGCAAATGCAGCAAGTCCGTAAAATGGGGCCGCTTGGTCAAATTATGGATATGCTCCCCGGGCAAATGGGACAAGCCGCGCGCAATGTTCCACCTGATGAAATGGAAGCACAGCTAAAACGCACGGAAGCTATTTTGAGCTCAATGACCGTACAAGAACGAAAAAATCCAAAACTCCTGAATGCCAGCCGTCGCCGACGGATAGCCTCTGGCTCAGGGAACAGCGTGCAAGATGTAAATCGGCTAATGAAGCAGTTTCGCGAAACCAGCAAACTCTTCAAACAACTTCAAAAATCTGGGGGACGTGGCCTCTCACGTCTCTTTGGTTAAGATAAGAAAAGAACGAAAGAAACGCCCCCTTTAGCGTCCTCACTTTCGCTTTGAGTATTATCAACAAAAAATAAAATTATCTAATTAATGTAGGAGAATAATCCAATGGTTCGTATTCGTTTACGCCGCACAGGCATGAAAGGGCAAGCTTCTTACCGCATCGTTGCCGCAGAAAAAGAAAAACCACGCGATGGCAAATTTCTTGAAATTTTAGGGTCTTATAATCCCCGCACAGAACCCGCCACCGTTGAAGTAAAAGAAGACCGCATTTACCACTGGCTCAAAAATGGCGCGCAACCCAGCGACTCTGTTGTACAGATCTTCAAGTTCTCAGGTATAGCAGAACGCTTCGAGCGCTTTAAAGCTGGCGAAGAACTAGAAGTGCTCATGGCAGAATCTGAAAAGATGATGGCAGAGCGCAACGTCAACCCCAGAACACGCCGCGACTAATCAATTCTAAAAGGCAGAAGTTCAAATTCTGCCTTTTTATAAAGATAATAAGGGCACAAAAAAATGAAAGAATTAGTTGAATATATTGCCCGCTCATTGGTAGACAAACCGGAAGATGTCGATGTCCGTGAATACACATCTGGTAACCACGTAGACATCGAGTTGAGCGTTGCCAAAGATGATATGGGGCGAGTTATCGGAAAGCGCGGCAGGGTAGCAAATGCCATGCGCGCCTTGCTCCGAGTAGCCGCAGAACGAGAAGGTAAACGAGCTTCTCTGGACGTAAGCGACCCCTAATGTCAGCCTCACAACCTTCAAAAAATGTTTACACAGGCTCACCAAATTCACAAGGTGAGCCTGTATATTTAGCTGTTGGATTGCTCCGTCGTCCTCATGGTGTGCGTGGTGAGATCATGCTTGAGATCCAAACAGACCATCCCGAGCAATTTGTACCAGAAGCAACATTTTATGTTGGTGAAAAGCACACTCCGCTCACCATCAGAACAAGCCGCCCTCATAAACCAGGCATTCTACTCAGCTTTGAGGGCATCCACGATCGTGATGAGATCGGAAAATTCCGCAATCAACATCTTTTGGTAAATATCGCCGATCTACCTCCCCTCCCGGAAGGTAAATACTACGATTATCAGCTTATAGGGCTGGAAATTATAGAAAAAGCATCAGGGAAAACGCTAGGTACACTGAAAGAGATCATCAAAACGGGCGCAAATGATGTCTATCTGGTCAAACCTGAATCCGGAAAAGAACTTTTGCTTCCCGCGATTCCCGAAGTCATTCTCGATATTGATCTTGCTCAGTCCCAAATGAGCGTTTTCCTGCTGGACGGTTTAGTAGACTAACACCTCAACAATGAACGAAAAATCTTTCTGGATCGGAATCAATCTCGTCAAAGGTATCGGCGCAGTCCGCTTGCGAGCTTTGCTCGATTTCTTTGGCGATGCAAAATCCGCCTGGGTAGCAACACCCGCTCAACTCCATGAAGCAGGTCTTAGTAAGAAAATTGTTGAAAATTTCGTTGACACACGTAAGAAAGTAGATCTAGACACTCTCTGGGACGAGATTGCTAGCAAGAATATCCGTGTAATGACATGGGACGATGCAGACTACCCTGCCCGCCTGCGTGAAATATCTCAACCTCCGCCGATCATTTATTTGCGCGGAGAAATTCTCAAAGAAGATGCTTGGGCAGTCGCAATCGTTGGCACAAGGCGCGTAACAGCCTACGGTAGACAAGTCACTGAAGAAGTAGCCTCTTTTCTTGCTCAAAATGGCGTTACTATCGTCAGCGGTCTCGCTCGCGGCGTAGACGGAATAGCCCATCAAGCTGCTCTCAATGCCGGCGGCCGTACCATTGCCGTGCTTGGCTCAGGCGTAAACAGAATATACCCGCCAGAACATAGAAATTTGGCAGAAAACATCGCCAAAGCTGGTGCAGTCATCAGCGATTACGCTCCTGACACACCACCGGAAGGCTCCAACTTCCCGCCGCGCAACAGGATCATCTCCGGGCTATCTATGGCAACGATAGTAATAGAAGCCGCAGAAACCAGTGGCGCACTTATCACCGCCAATTTTGCCCTGGAGCAAGGAAGAGAAATATTTGCCCTCCCCGGCAATATTTTTGCCCCGCAAAGCAAAGGACCAAACAAATTGATCCAAAAAGGCGCTCACCCGCTCTTGCGCCCGCGTGATATTCTCGAAATCCTGGACTTAACTCGTATCACCGCACATCGCAGCGCACAAAGAACTCTGCCCACAGATGCAACAGAAGTGCATCTTCTTGGCTCTCTTTCACACGAGCCCATGCATGTTGATGAAATCCGTACAAAAACTGGCTTAGCCGTAGAGAAAGTTTCATCCACCCTGGTCATGATGGAACTCAAAGGCATGGTGCGCCATGTTGGCGGAATGAATTATGTCAGCGTGGGAGAAATGCAAGGCGAATACGAAGCATAAATAACAAACCACAAAAGTCTCAAAGACTTTTGTAGTCTAATACGCAAAAAAAACTATGACAAAAGACAACCACACATACGCAGTTATTATGGCTGGCGGCGGCGGAACAAGGCTCTGGCCCCTGTCACGCCGAAAAACGCCAAAACAGGCTCTCAAACTCATTGGAGAAGACACGTTATTCCAATCCACAGTAAAACGTTTAGAAGGTTTTTTCCCATTAGAGCATATTCTCGTTGTTACTGTTGCTGAGCAAGCAGAACTGCTCAAAGAGCAAGCTCCTGACTTACCAGAAGAAAACTTTCTTCTGGAGCCTGCACCGCGAGGTACAGCTTCTGTCGTTGGTTTCGCTGCCACAGTTTTGCATCACCGCGACCCCGAATCAGTCATGGCTGTTTTTCCCGCCGATCATTTCATTCGCAACAGAGATCTTTTTTATCATTTATTAGAGACGGCGGTCAAAGTAACAGAAGAAGACTATCTCGTCACTCTCGGTATCACACCCACCTTCCCTGCAACAGGTTATGGTTATATTCAGCGTGGCGAAAAACTCCCTGAAACTTACACCTACCCTGTTTATAAAGTAAAACACTTCAAAGAAAAGCCACAAAAGGAAGAAGCCTACGAAATGAGCGTTAGGGGTGGATACTCTTGGAACTCCGGGATGTTCATTTGGCGGACGCAAACCATCTTATCCGAGATCGACCGACAAATGCCTGAACTAAAATCCGTTTTGGATGAAATATCCGATTCGCTCTCAAGCCCTGAACTTGATTCCGTTATCCAAAAAGTATGGATGTCCCTAAAAAGCGAGACGATAGATTACGGTATCATGGAAAATGCTGAGAAAGTCGCCGTTTTACCTGCTAGCGGACTAGATTGGAGCGATGTCGGCTCGTGGGATTCACTTTTTGATGTTGTTTTACCCTCTGATCCACATGGCAATATCCTTATAAAAGGGAAACACATCGCTGAAAACACACGAAATTCACTTGTATATGGAAATGGCGATAAACGATTAGTGGTAACCATTGGCGTGGACGATTTAGTGATCGTAGACAGCGGCGATGTTTTATTGATCGCACAGCGAGACCAAGTACAAGATGTGCGCAAAATTGTAGAAGAACTCAAAAAAGAAAATCGAAAAGATTATTTGTAGGAGAATACTTTGGAAGCCTACTGCATGAAATGCAAAGAAAAACGAGAAGTATCTGAAGCTGCGGCCATATTTAATAAAAATGGTACACCAGCAACGCGAGGTACCTGCCCCGAATGTGGGACGGGTATGTATCGTATGGGGCGCACAGACGCACACGAAGGCATGACGCCGCCCCCAAAGGTTGCGCGCAAAAAGCGTACAGTTAAGCGCAAAGGAAAATTAGTTATCGTCGAATCCCCCGCCAAAGCGCGCACCGTTGGTCGCTTTTTAGGGCGTGGATACACGGTAAAAGCCTCTGTTGGGCATATCCGTGATCTCTTACGCTCGCAGCTCTCTGTGGATGTGGAAAACAACTTCAAGCCCAAATATCGCGTGCCGAACGATAAACGCCCGATCATGAAAGAGTTGAAAAAACTCGCAAAAACAGCCAAAGAAGTTTATCTCGCCACCGATCTTGATCGTGAAGGGGAAGCAATTGCCTGGCACTTAATGGAAGCAGCGGAGATCGCCCCTGAAACCGCACGGCGTGTTGTTTTTCACGAGATCACAAAATCAGCAATCGATGAATCTTTTGCGTCTCCCCGCGAGATCAATATGGATCTGGTCAACGCCCAACAGGGACGACGTATTTTGGACAGACTTGTTGGTTATAGCATCAGCCCAATTCTCTGGGAGAAGGTACGCGGAAGACTCTCGGCAGGACGTGTGCAATCTGTTGCCCTGCGTATGATCGTTGAGCGCGAGCGAGAAATCGAAGCTTTTGAACCAGTTGAATATTGGTCTGTCGAAGCTGAGTTAAAACCAGATGGATTGAAAAAAACTTTTATCGCCAAGTTAGCGAAAATTGGCGATAAAAAAGTTGAACTGCCCAGTGAAGAAATTGTTAAACCGATCCTTGAAGACATGGAACGTGCTGACTATACGATCAGCAATATTAAGCGTGGCACACGTCGACGTAAAGCGCCTGCTCCGTTTATTACCTCCACCCTGCAACAAGATGCATCTCGCCGCTTGGGCTTTACCGCGAAGCGGACAATGGCAATTGCGCAGCAACTTTATGAAGGCATTGGCGGTTCTGGTTTGATCACTTATATGCGTACCGATTCCACGAATATCGCTAAATCGGCTGTTGAAGAGGCGCGCTCCTTTATCTCTGAGCGGTTTGGGGAAGAATACCTTCCTAAGTCGGCACCCAAGCATAAAACACGTGCGAAGGGCGCACAGGAAGCCCACGAGGCTATCCGTCCCACCTCTGCGATGCGTACGCCCAAGAGCATCCAATCAGATTTAAATTCCAGTCAATATAAGTTGTATAACTTGATTTGGCAGCGCTTTATTGCATCTCAAATGGCCGCCGCCGTCTACAACACCCTAAAAGTTGATATCAAGGGTAACTCAAAAGAAAATGAATATCTTTTGCGTGCTTCTGGCTCGGCGATTAAATTTGCGGGTTTCTTGGCTGTCTATGGAGATAAGAGAAACCTAAATAAGAAGAAAGGCGAAAATGGAGACGAAAACGCCGACATCCCAGTTGGGTTGGAAGAGGGGCAAATTCAGGAATTGGTGCATCTCATCCCCAAACAGCACTTTACACAACCACCACCACGTTTTAGCGAAGCCTCCTTGGTACAAACACTGGAAGAAAATGCGATTGGGCGACCCTCTACCTACGCACCGACTTTATCAACTATTCAGGCGCGAGGATATGTAGAACGGATCGATAAAAGGCTGGAGCCAACAGAAACGGGAGAGATCGTTAACGATCTGCTGGTAAAACACTTCCCTGATATCGTTGATTTTGGCTTTACCGCCCGCATGGAAGCACGCCTGGACAAGGTTGCAGAAGGCAATGAAGAATGGGTAGATGTTATTCGTGATTTCTACGGTCCCTTTGCCAAAGAGCTTGAGTTGGCAAAGAAAGAAATCCCTACCACCAAGCGTGAACCTGAAAAACTTGGGCGTGCTTGCCCCCAATGTGGTCATGATCTAGTGATCCGTTTTGGGCGTTTTGGCAAATTTATCTCTTGCAGCGATTTCCCCAAATGTCGCTACACAGAACCCTGGCTGGAAAAAATAGGCGTCATCTGCCCCGACGATGGTGGAGACCTTATCTTACGGAAAACACGTAAGAAACGCATCTTTTATGGGTGTGCAAACTATCCTAACTGTGAATTTACTTCGTGGAAACGTCCTATCCCCGAGCCTTGTCCCTCATGCAAAGGATTATTAGTCATCTCAAAGAAAGATGAAGCCCAATGTATAAAATGTGAAGAAAGTTTTCTTTTAGACGATATACAAAAAGAAGAATGAAAAATAGGTAACTGACATTTATATTTTTTTCTACTAGCCCCTAAGTCCATTCGCGTATTTAGGGGCTTTCTTGTATAATAACTTTATTATCGCTTATTTGTTCTGAGAGGAAATCGCCATGGACCTTGTAAATACACTCCTTGAAAAGTTGAAAAATCCCATGATCGCTGCGGTTGCAGCACTCGTTGTTGGTTTTTTCTTTGGGTTGGCTTGGGGCTGGGGCGTTCAACCAGTAGAATGGGTGGACGCATCTCCAGAACTTCTTAACAGAGAGTATCAACGTGACTATCTTCGTATGACAATAGACTCCTTCTTAACCAATAGCGACACTGCCTTGGCAGTACAACGTTGGCAAAACCTGGGCACCGAAGCACCACTACTTCTCAATGAAATAGGTGCTACACCAGGCGCACAAAATAAAACTGCCATAGATGCTTTTGCCTTGCTTGTCAGCGCCAACGCACCTGTTGCTACCGCCCCGGAAGAAGTACCTGTTAGCGAAACATCACCTGCAATGAGATATGCGCTCATTGGGCTTGGCATTTTAGTTGTCGCAGCCGTTGCCTTTTTCGCCCTCCGCTTATTACGCCCATCTATTTCCCAAGCGGGCGAAGCCACTCCAGCTCAGCAAGCCGCGCAACTAAGCCAGGACGCACAGCAAACAGATTACGCAGAATTAGGCTTGGCAACACCCATTACTCAGTCCATGACGACCTACGTGCTCGGAGACGATCTTTACGACGAATCCTTCAGCATTGAATCCCAAAGTGGTGAGTTCATGGGTGAATATGGTGTTGGTATTTCAGATACTATCGGTGTAGGAGACCCCAAAAAGGTCACCGCACTCGAAATTTGGCTCTTCGACAAAAATGACATCAAAACAGCCACCAAAGTGCTCATGTCTGAGCACGCTTATAACGACCCCGCAATTCGCCAGCGCTTAGAAGCCAAAGGCGAGTTAGTTGTTATCCAAACACAAAAACCCGTCAGACTGGAAACAGAAACGCTGCAACTACTTGTCACAGTCGCGGATCTGGAATACGGCACAGGCCCTCTACCGCCAAGCAGCTATTTTGACCGCACAACGCTGGAACTAGCCATTTGGCCAAAAAATAACACATAAAAATAAATTTGAAAAATCTTCAAAATTCCTATCCCCGCCGCAAGCGGAC
>CAZOOX010000026.1:0-36624 GCA_964581545.1 uncultured Anaerolineaceae bacterium | reverse complement strand
TTGAACTTATGCGCCCAAATAATGGAAAACGCCCCTTGGGGTGGGCAGAGTTTGGCGAAGATTGGGTACAGCATCGCGGCGGCGGACCGGGTTTTGCCACGATTATGCGGCTTTATCCTGAAAAAGAATTGGGAATCGTTATTGTTGCCAACAGCACTAATTTGAAGAGTGAAAGTTTGGTTGAGTTGATCGCAAATATGGGTTGGTAGGGGCGGGTCTCAAACCCGCTACATTTCTTTAAGAATGAAGGATTGTCTATGGATGGGACTTTTTCCCAACTTGCGGATTGCTGCGCGATGGGCTTTGGTGCCGTACCCTTTATTGCGGGACAATTCATAACCCGGGGCTTGCTCGTCGAGAAGAATCATCGTTGCGTCCCTGGCAGTTTTTGCCAACACCGAAGCAGATGCGATAGTTAGGGAACGCATATCGCCTTTGATGAATTTTTCTTGGAGGATACCAATATCGGGGAGAGATAAGTAATCAGTAATTAGGTAATCAGGGATCAGGGATAAGGCTTCTACGGCTCTTTTGGCGGCCAGTCTTGTAGCCGGGAGGATGCCAATTTCATCAATTTCGTTGGGGGAAGCAAAGCCAACGCCCCAAGCCTGTGCAATTTCTTTGATAAGTGGCTCAAAATGATTGCGTTGCTTTATGGTCATTTCTTTTGAGTCTCGTACGCCGGATAGAATCTTTTTAAGCTTTGGAATATTCGGAAGAATGACGGCTGCTGCGTAGACGGGACCCGCCAATGCGCCGCGTCCGGCTTCATCAATGCCGCCGAGGTGGTGAAATCCTTTTTTCCAGAGTCTTTTTTCGATCTTTAGGCCTGGTGATTTGGGGAGGGAGGAACTATCAAACTTTTTTCGGGGCATAGTGATGTTCTTTGTAAAGGAGAAGGACTTTCGCTAAACGCAGTTTGCCCCCTCTGTCCTACGGACATCTCCCCCAAAGGGGGAGAATTTCTCCCTTCCCCCTTTGGGGGAAGGCTAGGATGGGGGGCGGAACACGAGAACAACCTAAAAACAGCTTGTTTGCGTAACATGAGTTAAAAAGGCTCAGAGGGGATTTTTAATCCCCGACTTTACAGGAAAATCGCTGGATTACAAATCCAGCTAGAGCGAGAGATTCGCATAGATTTATGTCACTGCGAGAAGCGCGCTTTTGCGACTCGGCAGCCTCCCTTACTATCAAGGAGATTGCTTTGGCGATAAAATCGCCTCGCAATGACATAACCAAGTAGTTATGCTCTTTTCTCCCAAGTCTGATACAAACCCAAATTCCCTGTAGCGCCATCTGAGTAAAAAGTATCTACGATTTTGAAGCCGCTCATTTCAGCAAGACGAGCCAGTTCTTCTTCGCTGTATTGGTGGGCGTAGCGATAGCCTGTGCCGCCGCGTCGCCAGTCGAGGATGTAATCGCCTTCGTCTACATCGGCTTCGTTGATGTTGACTACGTCCCAGTTTTGGATTCGTTTGCGGAGACGTTCAGAGTTCAAAAATTGCCAATTCGAGAAGATAAATTGTCCGTCAGGGGCAAGACGTTCGTGGACGTTGCGCAGAATTTGAAGGCGGATTTCTTCACTGGGAATATGATGCAAAGTGGCAAAACAGGTAATCAGTGACCAGTATTCAGTATTCAGTAATCGGTGTTCAGTGATGAGTGACCAGTCTGGCGAAGTGATGTCGAGGGTGAGAAATTTGGCAGGAAAACGCCCGGGGACGCGCATCGCGTCTTTGAGGAGTGGCAAGCTGAAATCCACGCCGAGATACGGGGCGGTGTGACCGGCATCTGCCAATTGACGGGCAAACTCTCCGTTGCCGCATCCGATGTCGAGGATGGCACGATCCCGCCCAATCCCTTCTAAAATTTTTCTTACGCCGGGTTGTATCCTGCCTCGAGTGGCAGAAAATTGCTCGCCAAATTTCTGATAGAATTGTCTATTTAGAGCAATAATTTTCTCTGTCGTTTCTTTTTTCATTTCTCTATTATATCCTGTAGGAAAAGATGCCCGAAAAAGAAGTTTGGCTAGAATCTCGAAAGATCACGCCCGAAAAAATGCGGCTGGCGCGCTTGGCGTTGGCCGAAATTTACGCTGGGGAAGATGCGCTGAAGGCTATCAAACATCACCCCACAGCAACGGGATATATCGGCAAAAATGTTTTGGTCGCTGCTTATAATGCGATGGTCGATAGCGGCGAGGTAGAGCCAGATAATGAAATTTTGGCAAAGATCCGCATGAAACCTGTGCGCACGCTTTCGGGCGTGACGACGGTAACGGTGCTTACAAAACATTACCCCTGCCCAGGCGAGTGTATTTTTTGCCCCGATGATGTGCGCATGCCAAAATCTTATTTGCCCGATGAACCGGGTGCCATGCGCGGCCTGCACCACAAATTTGACCCTTATGAACAAGTCTCTGCCCGACTGGAGGCCTTGCGCGCAGTGGGGCATCCGACCGATAAGATTGAGTTGCTTATTTTGGGAGGAACGTGGAGTTCGTATCGGCGTGATTATCAGGAGTGGTTCATAACGCGCTGTTTTGATGCACTCAACAGAAAGACCAGCGATAGCAAAATAGAAGTTGTTGAAAAAGGGGAATTAGAAAAAGCACATCGGATCAACGAATCCGCACAACACCGAAACGTTGGCTTGGTCATCGAGACCCGACCGGACGAGATCACAGCAGAAGAGTTGGCTTGGTTCCGTTATTTGGGTGTTACCAAAGTTCAAATGGGGGCACAAAGCCTGGATAATGAGATCCTTGCATTAAATAAACGGGGGCATACCGTAGAAGAATTATTCCGCGCGATGACGCTGCTACGTGCGGGCGGATTTAAAATTGTGCTGCATTGGATGCCAAATCTGCTTGGCGCGACATTAGAATCTGATACAGAAGATTTTCTCCGCCTTTGGGATGGCATCGCGCCAGATGAGATCAAGGTTTACCCCACACAGCTTCTCGAAAACACCGAACTACACGTGGCGTGGGAGCGCGGTGAATATAAACCCTATACAACAGATGAATTAATTAATTTGCTCGCCGATATAAAGCCAAGTATTCCACGTTATTGTCGCGCTAATCGTGTTATTCGTGATATTCCTTCTACAAATGTCGTTGAAGGCAATAAGCGTACAAGTCTGCGCCAAGACGTGCATAGAGAAATGGCAACACGCGGCACAAAATGTAATTGTCTACGTTGTAGAGAAGTGCGCGGAAAAGCGATCGAGATCGAGAATTTGAAGTTGGATGATTTGGTGTATTATACAAGTCCCCATCCTAGTATTGCGCCCTCACCCTCCGCCCTCTCCCTTTGGGAGAGGGGACTGTTCTCCCCCATGAGGGAGGAGTTAGAGGGGGGCGGTTCTGAAGAGCACTTTATTTCCTTTGTCACGCCCGATGACAAAGTGGCAGGTTTCTTGCGGCTCTCGCTCCCCAACGCAGATGCGCCGAAGACAGGAATATCTGATCTGGACGGTGCAGCGATCATCCGTGAAGTGCATGTATATGGGCTTTCGCTCGAAGTAGGTTCAGAGAAAAGTGGCTCGGCGCAACATGTGGGGCTTGGCACGCAGCTGATGCTCGAAGCCGAGCAAATTGCTCTCAAGGGCGGTTTCCGCCGAATGGCAGTTATCGCGGCAGTGGGAACTCGGGGATATTATCTTGATCGTGGATTTAAACGTGGTCAGCTATACCTAGTCAAAGAGATAAAATCATGACAAATCCTATATTGATGGTCGGCGCTGGTTTGGCAATCGGCTTTTTAATCGGATTAACAGGCATGGGTGGTGGGGCGTTAATGACCCCCTTTTTGCTTGCGGTAATGAAGTTTAATCCCATTTTAGCAGTAGGCACAGATTTGGCTTTTGCCGCTATTACGAAAATAATCGGAGGGCTTGGCCATCATCACGAAAGTAAAATTTCGCTAAAGCCTGTGCTGTGGATGGCGGTAGGGAGTATCCCTGCGTCCATTTTAGGATCACAGTTTATTTTGAGCCAAA
This sequence comes from uncultured Anaerolineaceae bacterium, assembly GCA_964581545.1. Lineage (GTDB taxonomy): Bacteria > Chloroflexota > Anaerolineae > Anaerolineales > Villigracilaceae > Desulfolinea. The sequence goes on along the minus strand of CAZOOX010000026.1, from coordinate 32,622 downwards.
CAGATAACCGCCATCTGATCGACGAATTTCTGCCCAACCTACTTGGCTGGACCTTGGTGATCGTCAGCGTGATCATTATTGCGCGAACTTTTCGTTTTTTAGGGCCTAAAAAAGAGAAAGAAGTCCGTTATCCCTCTCCCTGGGCATTGATGGCTATCGGTGCGGTTGGCGGGGTATTAGTCGGGATGACATCAATCGGCGGCGGGACAGTCATCATGGCGCTGCTTCTGCTCTTCTTCTCCATTCCCCTGAATTTTATGGTCGGATTGGATGTAATGCACGGCGCGCTGCTCGCCATTATTAGCGCCTTTAGCTATATTTTCGCCGGACAAACGGACTGGGTAGCGGTTGGCTTGCTTCTAATCGGTTCTTTGCCCGGTGTCTGGCTTGGTGCCCGCGCAGTACATCGTCTTAATCTTTTGCTGGTACGCGGTGTTTTAGGGCTGCTTGTACTGGGTGCAGGAATCCAATTATTGCTGGGGGGCGGGGGACATTAAGATGAGTTGTATTTTTTGTGAAATTTCTTCAGGTAATGCCCCTGCAAGTTTTGTATACAACGGTGCGCATGTTTTTGGTATTATGAGTTTGGAGCAGCCAAACCCTTATAAGGTGCTTATTATCCCCCATGCTCATGTTGAAAGCATTTATGACCTTGACGATGATCTAGCTGCATCTATTTTTCAGACAACGGTAAAGGTGGCACGTGCCATCCGCGACGCTTCTAATTGCGAAGGGTTGAATATTGTGCAATCTAACGGAAAAGCGGGACAACAGGATGTTTTTCATTTTCATCTTCATATAGTGCCACGTTTTTTTGATGACCAAATTATTTTCGGCTGGGATAATACACCAGCAAACAGAGATGTTTTGGATAATTTGGCTAATGAAATCAAGCTATCTTTAGGATAATTTATATCCATTGTTTTTGGAGTTCTTAATTATGAAAAACAAAATACTACTCGTCACGAACGGATGCACAGAAAGCTGGGAAACGGTGCAATATGCAACCGAAATGGCCCGAGTAATGAAAATGCCGCTCACTCTTTTGGGCGTTGTTGAAAAAATGGATATTGAACATCCTGTCGAAGATATTTTTAGCCGCGCAGTTACTCTTTTTCAGGAAAAAGAACTTGACTACAACCTGCAACTCGTTAATGGTGATACAGAAGATGTTTTGGCCAAAAGAGAGTGGGATGAAAGCACCTATCTCTTTGTGGGTCCTTTGGGGCGTTCACAATTTCGACATTGGCTTGTTGGGCGTTCTTTTAGAAAAATCCTGGAGAGCGTATCCAGTCCAATTTTTTATGCACGAGAAGCGCGTTTGCCGATAAAAAGGATCCTGGTTTGCTTCAGTGGCCTGGATAGCATCAGCAATGCCGAAAAAATCGGTCTTGAAATAGGCAAACGGGCTGGGGCAGAAGTAAAATTTTTGCACGTTGTCCCCCCAGTAGAGTCAGAATCCTTACCCAGTATGGAAGCAGACAAAAAACCGGAAAAATTGATAGATAAAAAACCTGCCCAATCACTGGAAAAAGCGCAAGAGCATGCCGAAGACGAGGGGATAGAATCGAATATCGTTGTGCGGCAGGGAAATATCGTGCAGCAAATTATTGCGGAGCTAAAAACACAAAACTACGACTTGGTCTGTATGGGGTCCTATTTCTGTGATCCGGAGAATCTCCGCCGACACTATGCCCCCAATATCACCGCCGAAGTTGCAGAAGCGGTTAATTGCCCTGTGTTGTCTGTGCGGGCATCTGTTAGCGTTAAGTAGTAATGTCCTCTTTCCCACAAGTTAAACGGCAAGCCTGTAACCTTCTACAGCGATAAACATGGCATCTTCAGGGTCAATCAGCCCAGCGTAGGGGCAGGAGAGAACTTGATGCAATTTGGGCGAGCCATGCAAGAACTGGAGATATCAATTATCTGAGCAAATACGCCGCAGGCAAAAGGGCGTGTAGAGCGAGCAAATCTAACAATGCAAGATCGCTTGGTCAAAGAAATGCGGCTACTGGGCATCTCTAGCATGGAAGAGGGAAATGCCTATCTCCCAGAATTTATGGAAGATTTCAACCAGCGTTTTGCGGTCGCCCGGCGTAGTGACCATGACGCTCATCGCCCGCTTTTGTTGACTGATAACCTTGACCAAATTCTCACCTGGCAAGAGACGCGTATGCTCTCTAAAAACTTGACCATTCAATTCAGAAAAGTTGTCTACCAAGTCCAAACTGACCGCCCTACTTATGCTCTGAGAAAAGCCAAAGTGACTGTCTGCCTGGATGCTGATGACAAGATCACCATCCTCTACAAGAATAAGGAGGTAGGATATAAGATCTTCAAAAAACAAGCCAAGCAATCTGAAGTTTTGTCATCTAAAGATCTTGATGCCAAAGTAGACAAGGTGCGCAAGCAATACAAGCCAGCCCCCGATCATCCCTGGCGCAAAGGGTTTTCCACACCTTTATCTAAACCTGAAGCGGACATTTTAACTTACGTTGACAGTCTTTTTTCTAAAACTGATGGTATTCGTTAAGGCAAATATTCAGCCCCCTTGCCCTCGCTTCTGCTTCGGAAAATGATGAACTGTGATGCATGTTATGCGTTATGGGGACACTCACAAGCTCCCCAAAAAAAATGATGCTAAAATGGAAAGCTATATGGGCAAAACAGATGTAAATTACCCCAACACAATTCACAAGAAATTCTGCATCGTAGCAGACGAGTTGAAATTTAGAGCATGAAATTTGAACAAAAACGATTCCAAGTAGCGTTTGTCGCCTTTTTGAGTTGCATGCTTTGGGCAAATAGTTGTATGGCAACAGTTATCTTTCTTTTTGGGGCTCCATTAGGCCTAATTCTTGTGCCTGTTGCTACGTCAATTACAGTAACCCTTTGGGCTCATTACGATTCTTTTATAGCAGACAGACCCTTGGGCGTAGATCAGGGGATGTTGATGCTATTTGCATGGCCTATCACGTTCCCATACTATGCGTTTAGATCAAGAGGGTTGCGCTCGGGCGGTCTTCTTGTTTTTATTTCTCTAGTCATCATATTTCTTGCTCTGATTGCAGGGTGGGCTACAGGAATTGCTGTTATGATGGGAATTGCCTATGTCTCTGTGTGAATAACACCTAAAGCAAAAGAGCCAGACAGTGATTTGTCTGGCTCTTCTTATAGCAGTGCATCGTATTCTTGTTAGGCGGAATAAATTTGCAAAACCCTAAAAATTCCTATCCCCGCAGCAAGCTGACGGGGTATTACGGAATTTTTCCCCTTCGGATCGGGTTTTGCTAGAGCGTGGAACCCCGTAGCAAGCTACTGGGTATTCTGCTTCGCATAATAAAACGCTGCATAATACTAAGTACCTATCCTAAAAATACTTCTAAAGAAATTTGCCCGACTTGCATTGCACTTTTAAAGTGCGTTGCAAGTCGGGTTTTCAAAGTCAAACTCTGCTTGCAAGACCCGATGTGCAACGCATCTTCCCAGATGCAATGCACACCTCCATTATTTTTAGGATAGGTTCTAAGTGTAACCTTTTGGCTAATCTTTTATCCTATTTGTACGGTAGATAAAAAAAGACAGGCAAAGAAAAATTCTTTACCTGTCTTCTACTTTCTATACGTCTCTTCTTAATTTATTCGGCAAAAGCGGATGGATCAAGTAATTGCGATTCAGGGGGATGATCCAAAGGGTATTCTTCTTCGCCTTCGTCCAAAGAATCTAATTCGTTAAGCTCATCACTTGGTACAGAGCGACGATCTTCAACAACCAATTTAATAGCCGTGCGAACTTTATCTTCAATTTCCACATCCACAAATTCAGGTACACATGCTACGTCTATTCCATCCCTTTCTTTAAGATAACTGATCGCCAAAACCAAAGCCTTAATAGATTGATTTACAGCCCCTGCACCAATTGCCTGTACTTCCGCACGACCATGCTCACGAAAGACTCCAGCAATGGCTCCTGCGACTGCGGATGTGCGAGAACGCGCTGAAACTTTAATTATGTCCATTGTTAACCTCCGTGACGAACTTGATGAAAAAGAATGATGTTATTCAAATTGTACAAAATTTTCTTTTTAGATACAAGCCAGAAAGAAGAGTACGTTTATCCTAATATATTTTTAGTAGATATTAAATTCTTCATGTGGGAAGAGTTTAATTTATCCATATTCATTATTTATATATGTTATTAGTTGTCTTAGTAGGGGCTGTGGATGATGTGGAGAAGCAGAGAGCTTTCTACAAATACCCTCTTTTATGCGGATGGAGAAAAAGCCCTCCCTAAATATGGGGGATGCCAGCCTTTATTTTAGCTGGAGAAATTTGTGGATAATAAAAGGATGAAAGAAAGAACTTTTCCACAAGAAAAACAGAAAAACTCTATCTTCGGGCTAAAAAAGAGCGCTGCCCATATATGGGGGTAGCGCTCTTTCGTAAACTCGAACAAGTGAGCGATTTCTCCACATTCCATATAGGTTATCCACAGTATTTAGGGAGTTATCCACAGTACTCGCGTACTGGCTTGTAATGAAGTTTCATCGATTCCCCCCAGATGTAGGCATACCTATACGATCTCAGACACTTCAAAACCTTGTAAAAGCACTCTTTTCTCGAGCATTTCTTCGATATTATCAAGGTATTGGTCTAAACCTGTAAGACGAGATTCAAAATGCTCTCCACCAATTTTGAGAAGCATGCAGGCATCTTCCCATGCGCTAATTTGGTTTTCTGGAAGAGATTTAGCGGATAAGGTCCACGTCAACAATAGCGGATAAAGCGCTGCAAGCGGATTCTCACTCTCGAGTATCTCCATGATCGCGTTCTTATAATAGGCTTGCCGCGCGTTATGGATGCGGATATCTGTTCCCATCGCTTCGCTGGCAAAGGTGTAAAAATTCTCCCACGCAGGCAGCCATTCGTTTAGGGTCGTGGGGGCGATCTCGGTTCCGCCGAGCAAGCCTAAAAGTCCACGAGCGAATTCGGGGCGCTCTATCGCCTCGGCTCGTGTCGGGAAATCTAGTAAGAGGCGCCGTTCGGCAAGCGGATCACCCGTCAATTCTGATACCGCATTTGCTGCACTATGAAGGGCTTCCAAATAGTTGAGTATGGTTGCGGGCGTGGCATCCGCAGCATTGAATTGCAGATCCATCCAGATCTTACGAGCATGGTCGAGAAGTTTATAGGCACGCTTTAGAATATTTTTTGGCTCGTCAAATCCAGCACGCAAACTGGCCTGATGAAATTCAAAAAAATGCTTGGTTTCGTAGAGCAAAATAGGAGCGTAAAGTTCGTTTCCTAGCCAAGGATCGCTGCGTAAGGCGCGGGGCGGATCGTAGTCTTTTTCGTAGCGGTGATGAATATCGAGGTGAATATCAGGGCTGAGAGCTTTGATCTCACGCGGGAGAGCCGGGGGAATGTTGTGGACAAAAACGAGATCAATATCTGCAGTACCGCCGAGTAAAGGGTCTTCAGATAATAGAGAACCGCTTAGGTATGCCGCGATAATGCTCTCTGTATTAAAAGCACGCTCTTCAGTATTTTCTTTTGCCAAGCGGAGGAGTAGGTCTCGGGTAATTCTCATAAAATTCTCTATTAGAAAGGTTTATCGTTTTGTGTAATTATTATTAATTAGTTTTGGTTGAAGCGGGGTTGCTTTGGAGGCTTCTTCTATTTTTGCTTTAATAAATTCCAGATCTTCAGGGTTGCGTACAAAATCCAGATCATCTGCATCTATGGTTAGCACAGGTGTATTGTTATAGGGTTTTGAGAAAAACTCTGCGTAGGTTTCTCCTAGTTCGGCGATATAGGCACTATCCATATCACGTTCGTAGGGGCGGTCGCGCATGGCGATCCTCTCCATTAACGTTTGCGTTCTTGCTCGTAAAAAAACCAGGAGATCAGGATGTCGAATTTTTTCTGCTAGTGCGCTATGGACTCGCTCATACATATCCAACTCATCGCCTGATAAATTGATGCGTGCAAATAAACCGTCTTTTGCAAAAGTGTAATCGGAGAGCAAATTCTCATTTTTCTTCAAAAACTCAGGGATACTGCGATTTTGCTGATGATAGCGACTGAGCAAAAAGAAGATTTGCGTCTGAAAGGCGTAACGCTCGCGGTCACCGTAAAAATCTGAGAGAAAGGGATTTTCTTCAAAAACTTCGAGCAAAATTTCGGCATTGAAAGAAGGTTGTAGAAGGCGGGCAAGCGTGGTTTTCCCCACACCGATCACTCCTTCGATAGCAATATACATGCACTCTCCATGAAGATTAAGATAAGGAAAGGATACCATAAATTCACCAACTTTCCCCGCCCCTAAATTCCGTTTTTAGAATTTGGGGGCACTCTGCGAGTATGCTTCGCGAAGGCTGGGTGGAGGTGCTTTTTACTGTAGCCGAGTATAATACTCCCATGAGCCGTATTTGTATTTATCCTCGTGTCGAATCAATGGGTGGTGTTGGCTCATTTCGCCTTAAATTTGCAGAGGGATTAAAATCCCGCGGCATTGAAGTTTCTTATGATCTCAACGATCCGCACCTGGATTTCATCCTGGTTCTGGCGGGGACAAAGAATTTGCTCGGCCTCTATCGTGCCCGCAAACGCGGCATCCCTATCATCCAACGCCTCGATGGCATTAACTGGATCCAACGCAAACGCTGGACAGGATTTCGCTATCATCTGCGAGCAGAATATGGGAATGCTAACCTTGCTTTTATTCGTCGCTTTTTAGCCGACAAGGTTATATACCAAAGTGAGTTTACGCATCAATGGTGGGAAGATTGGTACGGAGAGACGCGTGTGCCCTACACCGTTATCCACAATGCTGTAGATTTGGATGTGTATAAGCCTGTATCACAGGACGCTCCCGCCGCCGTCCCCGGCGGCGGTGTGCCCGACAAATACCGCCTTCTCCTTGTCGAAGGCAGCCTTGCCGGAGGATTAGATTCCGGTCTGCGTTGGGGTGTGGAACTAGCCGAAAAGCTTTCCAAAGTTTTCCCCATCGAGTTGCTCGTTGTCGGACGCGTGGACGAAAAACGAAAAGCCGAAATTCTTTCTAAAACAAAAGCGGAGGTTAAATTTCTTGGCGTCGTTCCTCGGGAATCGATTCCAAAAATTGACCGTTCTGCTCATCTATACTTTTCAGCAGAAGTGAATCCCCCTTGTCCCAACGCTGTTATCGAAGCCCTTGCTTGCGGACTTCCCGTTCTTGGTTTTGATACAGGCTCACTTTCAGAGCTTGTCCCGCCAACTGCCGGGAAAACTGTACCCTATGATGGAGACCAATGGAAATTGGAAGAACCCGATATATCCGCGCTGACAGAAGCCGCTGCCAAGATATTAACAAACTTGGCTCCCTACCGTGCTGGCGCACGTCAACATGCGGAAGAGAATTTAGGCTTAGAGCAAATGGTAGAAAAATACCTTAGCTTTTTGAACTTAAGTAAGGGCGACCCTATGTGATTCATAAGAAAATTCTTATTAAAATTGAACTATTTCCAATAACCAATTTTCTCTTTTTATCAAAACGGGTCGCCCCTACGATTAAATAGATACTTGTTTCTCAAAGGAGTTCCCATGTCACAATATCAAGAAATTCACCAATTCCTTTTACATCATCTCAATACCATTATGCAAAACGATGTGGCTGCCTATAACAAAAGCTGCACCGAAGACCTGACTCTTTACGAATGGTGGGTTACGCCACACCGCATCGATGGATTGCTCTTCCATGAATTCATGATGAGCGCAAATGATAAACGCGGCACAGTATTTGGTGCAGAAGGTGAATCTGAACCTGCACAGAGCCAAGTTGAAGTACCTGTTCGTTTAGACCTGGCAAACCTTCATATTCAGCGCTATGGTGATACTGCCATTGCCAGCTATACTTTGATGATCAGTACCGCTTTAGCAGAAGGTGTCAAAGTTGCTTCGCATAACGAAAGCCGCGTGATCGTCAAAATAGATGAGCAGTGGAAAGTTGTTCATGTTCATAAATCCCCTGCATGGCAAGCACCGCATATTCCCGAATAAAATGAAAAGCAAAGATTTTCTTTGGTTGAGCTTCCCGCTCTTCATCCTTCTCTTCATCGCCTTTCTCATTCCCATCTCCCCAAATGATTATTGGTGGTATCTCCGTCTCGGCGGCGATATTGTCGCCGAACGTGCGGTGCCTACTGTTGAGACCTTTTCTCAGACCCAAGCCGGGCAGCCGATGGTTTATCATTCATGGCTCTCAGCCTTGTTTCTCTTTTGGCTTTATGAGCTTGGGGGAATTCCCCTCACCTTTTTGTTGCGCGGCATTCTCCTTTTATTTACTTATGCCTTTCTTTGGCAAATAATGCGAGAGCGCGGCGCAAGCCCACAACTTGCCAGCCTTGTTACTTTCTTTGGGGTTCTTGCAGGTAGTATCAATTGGGCGATCCGCCCGCAGCTTTTTGCTTACCCTCTTTTTGTTTTGACTTTATGGCTTCTTCTCAAATGGGATGAAGATAGGGACGCACCTGATTTAGGCTGGATTCCGCTTATCAGCCTCCTCTGGACGAATCTACACGGTTCCTTTGTTTTACTCTTTTTGTTGGGAGGTGCAGCCTTTGTCTTTGGGCGAGGGGATAAAAAGAAGCTCTTTTTCATCCTCCTTGCTGCTCTTCTCGCTACCCTCATCAACCCGCGCGGATTTGGCGTCTGGGCATATGTGATCGATTCGCTTACGGTCATTTCAAATCAGGCCTACAGTCGTGAGTGGATGCCACCCATCAACGAAGGCTGGCAGATGAATCTCTTTTTCGGGTGGGTATTGGGTTATTTAACGGTAGCAAGCCTAAATTCAAGAAAGCTCCGTCCTCTTCCTGTAGTCTGGATGCTCGGCTTCGGCTGGCTGGCATTTTCCGGGCTCCGCTACGGGATCTGGTTCCTCTTCATTATTTCGATTTTCACAGCCGAGCTTCTTGCCGATTGGCTAAAATTGCGCTCGAGACGCGGCATCCCGATAATGGATTACGCGATAGGAGCAATTCTTTTACTTTTCCCTCTTCTCTTGCTTCCCGGTATTAGTGATGTTTGGTGGTCAGATGCGCCGCCTTCGCTTTCAGCAGAAACCCCTGTAGATGCGACAAACTGGCTTGCAGAACATCCTGAATTGCCTGCGCCTCTTTGGGCAGATCTGGCATATTCAAGTTATCTTGTTCATGCCATGCCTGAACGCCCAGTCTGGATAGATACCCGTTTTGAAGTTTATCCTCCCGAAGATTGGGAACGATACAAAGCCATTTCTGCCGCGGCATGGAATTGGGAAACTTTGCTTAAAGATGAAGGAATAAATCTGCTGATGCTCTCAAAAAGTGAGCAAGCTGAACTTATAAAGGCAATAGCCTTTTCAGAGAGCTGGGATGAAGTATACTCTGATGAAATCAGTATCATTTTTACGCGGAGCAATAAATGAGTGCCAAATTCCCCGGCCGTCTTGCCATACAACAGCGAGTTTTACCCGTTTACCGCGCTCCTTTTTTTGATACCCTCGCAGCCTCTTGCGAAGGTGGTTTATCTCTTTTTGCTGGCGAACCACGCCCCATAGAATCCATAGCTACAACTGAAAACCTGAAAATAGCCCGATATGCTTACGCAAAAAATCGGCATATTTTGAGTGGCTCTCTATACTTCTGTTATCAGCAAAATATCAGAAATTGGCTTGAAGATACAGATCCAGATGCATTGATCCTCGAAGCAAATCCACGTTATTTGGCAACGCCTTCTGCTATAAAATGGATGCGTGAACGTGGCCGCCCTGTCATTGGCTGGGGATTAGGTGCCCCGAAACATACGGGAGCTTTTGCAGGATTCCGTCAAAAGAATTGGGTGCGCTTCCTCAACAAATTTGATGCCCTCATCGCCTATAGTCAACGTGGCGCCGCTGATTATGCTTCTCTCGGCATCCCCAAAGACCGGATATTTGTTGCCCATAATTCTGTTGCTCCAAAGCCAAAAGGGGAAATGCTCCAACGCCCCCTCTATAAGGCAAATGAGCCTCTTATTATTCTCTTTGTGGGGAGATTACAAGCACGCAAGCGCTTAGACAATCTAATTCGTGCTCTTGAGAAAATGCCTGAAGAACTTATGCTCCGTTTATGGATCGTTGGTGATGGCCCTGAACGAAACTCCTTAGAAAAAATGGCTGCACCCTTGAATTCAGATAAACTGGAAAGAGTTCGCTTTTTGGGAGAGCGTCATGGCGCTGAGTTGGATCTTGTCTGGGCAGAAGCTGATCTTTTCGTGTTGCCAGGTACAGGTGGATTAGCGGTGCAGGAGGCTATGTCTCATGCGCTCCCCGTTATTGTAGCCAAAGGGGATGGTACACAAAACGATCTTGTTCGTGCAGAGAATGGTTGGCAGATTCCCCCCGATGATCTGGATATGTTGACCGAAACCTTAAGAGATGCCATCTCAGATATTCATCGCCTGCGTGCAATGGGTGCTGAATCCTGGCGTATTGTGCGTAAGGAAGTGAATGTCGAAAAAATGGCAGAAGTTTTTCTTAGCGCTTTAATGAAAGTTTCTAAATTTTAAAAACCTTCGATATCGCCTTCCAATAGGGGATCATTGGCAACTGGCGTTAGGCCCGCCTCTTCCAGTTGAGATCTTAATATCTTTATAGATTTCTTTAATCCCGCCATACGGACTTCTCGCCCCGTCATTAGCTCTATAACTATATTCAATTCTTCAGTTCTTTCTCTTACGCGTTTTTCCATTTCGTTGGAATCTGCGATCACGCGCATCATCAAGAAAGAATTCTCTATTGCTACAGCAGCCTGGCTTGCAAATGTTGTTACTGCGGGCAGATCGGACTCTTTCAGTTTAGCGCCTGAAATAGACAGTAGCCCATATACTTTGTCCTCGACGATCAGAGGAGCGATGATGCTCTGCTTAAAATTCAATAGATCAAAGAGCGGCTTTGCCAAGTTACGAACAATCTTAGGTAAAGAAGAGGTAAAAGGAGCTGTATCGTGGAGACTGAATACAGCTTCTTTACTCTTGATTATTTTGTCGAAGAAATTACCAGGCTCTATCGAGAAACTATATCCACTCGCTGATAAGCCTGTTAATTTTTCAGCTGCCTGGACCATCTTTGCTTGCATACTAATGTAAACGGTGGATAAGATCATTTGATCTTCATTTAGTGTAAAAACCGTCGTATCAAGCTTTAGTTTTTTCATTTCTTCGCCGATAGCTTTGTAAATTTCTTCAGGGCTCTTGGAGCGCTGAATAGACTTTGCCCCTTGGCTCAACGCTAATAGCAAGCGTTGATTATGGGTGAGTTCATCCATTGCCTCTTTGCGTTTGGTTATATCTCGGGTGATGCCAATAATTCCCACTATCTTTTCTTCATCATCGTAAAGGAAAGATGTTCTAACCTCTGTATAGACATAATGACCATCCTTATGCCTCTGCTCAAGCTCTAGTTCCGTCACTCGCGGAAGGGTTGAGGCTTGGCCCCTTTGTTTTAAGTGAAAAGCTTCTTGGAAAGTCGTCAGAGCAACTTGCAATGATTCAGGAGATAATATTTCAGACCAAGTGAGTTTCATGGCTTCTTCAACGCTATATCCTCCGAGATCTGTAACAGAGGGACTCAAATAAGTGAAACGAAAATTCATATCTGTTATCCAGATCAAGTCCGATACGTTATCAGTGATCAGATGATATAGAGCTTCTTTTGTTAGCAAAGTCTCCTGCCCCGATATTTGCTCAAGATTTGAGACTTTCTTTTTATCGGGAAAAACCATCGATTTTCTCCTTGCCAGAGGAATATGACATTTATGATAAAACCAATGCTTTCATTATAGATAATAAATTAAGGAATAAAAGGTGAAAAAGCGATAAGAGGTTAACAGTCTTGTAATTTATAAGTTGCAAAATAAAATCTCCTCATACTTTATTTGAGGAGATTTTTCCTTTTCTATGGGAGCTTTTGTCTAAATATCGGGGGACTAAATTTTGTGCTCGCTCATATTTTGTGCCAGCGTAAAGGCTTGGCGTTTTCTCTAACGACAATGCCTTTTGCTTCAAGATCAAGCTGTACCGTCTTTGCCCACCAGGCAGATGTGGCACCTTGGGGGAAAATATCATCTGGTAAATGTTCTTTTACTTGCTCTTGAATTTCTTTCTGAGTTAGTCCCGGGCTTTCTTTTGGTAATATTTTTAGAAAAGCAGTTTTCATTGCTTCGTATTTGGTCGCATCTACGTTTGTCCTTTTCCCGGGGACATTGATATTTTCTACAGCGACTTTATTCTTTTTTGTGTTCATTAATATATCCTTTTTAGAAACCAAATTTCAAATACTACTCTTCCCAGAGATTGTAGACCACACCGAATGGATCCTGAATATAACAATCCTGCCTTTTGCCTCGCCAGCGTAATACCTTGCATCCATTTTTAACGAGATGATCTCGGGCTGCTTCCAGATCACTGACGAATAACTCTAAAACAGGTCCACTAAATACATCATCTTCGAGCACAAATAGATTGATGGGGTTGGCATCGAAATCTGCCAGAGTAGGATCGGATGAGCGATTTTCAAATCCGATCACATTGGTGTAGAAATTGACAGCCGCATCGTAATCCTTATGTCTGATGGCGATATTGGGGCTCATACGCAGTTTCATAAACCCTCCTTATTTTCTACGGTACAACCAAAGAGCACTTCCCCAAACCCAGGGGGCGTAGAGGAAGAAGCTGATCACCAGAGGGATGGTTACGAGGGCGGGCGCGAAAATCAGGAGCAACGTGGCGATCGAGGAGATGGTCCACTCTACTGCACCCAGCTTTGCCAACCAACGCGGATAATCTTTGGTGGCGAAGATGGCGGGGAGGATAAGGACACCAGCCAGGGTATATAGACCGTAGCCGCCGACATTTGTAAGATTGTTAGCGAGCTTTTCCATCCCTGAAAAGACGACCTTAAGTGTAGGGTCTACGTTGGGAAGGGTGTAGGCAAGTTTGCGCGCGAGTTCAGGTAGAACGGTCATATTGAGAAGTACGCCGACAATATCCACCGCAGCGGCGATGAGCGCGACGCCAATGGCCAGATTGCGCCAATGACGGGCGGAATCAAGGTTGCGCCCGAGGGCGAAATAGCTCCAGGAGAAGCTGAGGGTTGGGGCGAACCAGAAGAGCCAGCCGAGCTTCCAGAGTTGGGGGTTCTCGGCGATCCAGGTGGCGCGCAGGAGCAGGTCGGGTTGGTTCGCTGTGGTGCCGGGGCCATGAATGAAGACTGCGACGAGCAAGGCTAAAAAGGTGTTGTTCAGCCCTGCGAGAAAGAGACCTGCTATGTCGAGACGGGTTGCTTTATTCATTGGAAAACTCTTTCTCTTGTTCTCGGTATTTCAGAATGATAAGTAAGTGGGGCAGGGAGATGGATCCCGTAAAAAGGTAGAAGAAATTCAGGTTGGCAACTCTTTCGGGGATGAGATCATGCGGATGGATCATGGGTAAAAGGGCCAGCAAAAATCCGAGCGCGGGAGCCTGCCAAAAGAAGGAGCGGACGCGCATCCAGTCCCCATCCCAGAGTGCCCAAAGATATGCTGCAACGTGAGTCGTGAAAAGCACACCAATTAATCCGCCGACCAAAGGGGGCAGATTCCAGGGGAAGTATTGGTTGACCGTCTCGATATTGAAGAGGAGATTTATCCCAGCAAATGCGCTGAGTAAGATTGAGATGCTCGCGACCAATTTTGCGCCTATTCCCAAAGGAAGTTGGATAGGCAGCTTGCCGCCATGCTCTTTTTCATGTGTCCAAAAAACGTAGGGCGCAGCGAAAAAGAGAATGAGATACATGATCAGCCAATAGGCAAGGTGAAACCAGGGGTGGGCGAGAAAGGGTTTCAGGTAAAAGAAGGTCAGCAGGGTGGCAAAGACGGAAAATAGCGTGATGACAACCATATTTACGCGAACTTTTCCCCACTTGGTTTGAAAGGCGCTGAAGGCGACGAGGAGTAGAGCGTTGCTGTACATCACGCCAACCAGACGGGCGTTGATCTCGGGTTTGATTGTCCAGACAAAGAGAATGTCGGTTTTGTCTGGCATGCTCATCAAAATAATAAATGCTGGCAAGCCATTTGCCAGCAATGTTAGCAGGACGATTTTTACCCCTTTGGAAAGCTCGTTATTCCACCACGCTTTTAGTCTGGTCATATGGGGCTCCTGAAAGTTGATTGTTTAGATAATATATGTCCGAATAATACCACATCAATAAAGAATGATAGTTTCCTGTTAGAAGTTGTTTAATAAATTTGACAGAGGGAGTGCGTCGCACCTAAATCGCTGGGCATCTGCCTGCAAAAGGGCAAAAAGCCTATCTCGAAGCATTTTTCTCGTCGAAATAGGTGCAAGCACTCTACGGAAACCCTTTTTAAACAGTCTTTTAGAGGGATATTATAGATTTTAGGTATTCTACTCTTGACTTAAAGTAATGTTTGACATACTATATGTAATATAAATTTAACATTATGTATATCAAGAAATACAGAAAGAGGTAAAAATGTCCTTCCAACAGAAAAATATCACAGTTACCCTGGTCAATTTTCTCTTGATCCTGGGATTTTATTTGATTAGAGTAGCGCAGTTGATCCTTACCGAGAGCTTCACTCTCGATAAGATCATTGGGGTTTGGATTACCGTCTTCGTTATGGCAGTTGTCGTCTCGATCATCGGTACTATTCTCACCCATATCATTTCCACAATCATAGAAGCGATCAAAACCGGTAACGAAGATCCTCAGGTTGAAGATGTTCAGGATGAGCGTGATGAACTGATCGACCTGAAAGGTACTCGCGTCACTTATCTGGTTTACTCCATTAGCATTTTGCTCGCCATGTTGACCTTCGCCCTTGGTCAGCCTGGACTGGTACTGTTCACCTTGTTGATCTTGTGTGGCATCGTCGCCCAGATCGTTGGCGACATTTGGCGTCTGCGTCTTTACAGAAAGGGATTCTAAGATGGGCAAATCGAAGATCAAAAATAATATCCGCACCTTGCGTTTTTTCAACGACGAAATGACCCAAAAAGCACTGGCTGAAAAGGTTGGTGTTACGAGACAGACCGTCATTGCCCTTGAACAGCAAAAATACTCTCCCTCGCTAGAGCTTGCTTTTCGCATTGCCCTAGCCTTTGATGTGCCACTTGAAGAGGTATTTTCTTATGACCTAGAAGAGAGTGACAATTAATTAGCACACAGTTTTTAACGATCAACTAACTTTAGAGGTAAATATGACAACAAATCCGAACAACAATTTACTCGAAACGAAAATTAAGTTATCAACATTATGGATAGTGGTCTTGTTCAACATGCTATTCCGCGACATCCATGAATTCCTCCGGACGGGTTATCTAGAAGAATTGCTGGCAATGACATCCAATGGTGCGCAAATATCAGAAGGCCTACTGCTGGCTGCTGCCATTGTGTTGGAAATTCCGATCATCATGATTTTTCTGACTCAGATTCTTAAGGTCAAAGCCAATCGGTGGGCCAATATGATAGTAGCCGCCTTTATGATCGTAGCGACCATTAGCAACAATCTGACCCCCGATCTTGATGACATGTTTTTTTTCGGCGCTGCATTTGCCGCCCTGCTTTTGGTGATTTGGTACGCCTGGAGATGGTCTAACGACTAGCCTTCGATTTATCTGGTAGTGCTTCTGATACCACATCACATTTACAGACAACTGATAGCGTTTCGCATGTCAGACAGTAGCTTGGCTTAATCAAAATGGATAAAGCCAGGTGAACATAACAATAAAAATGGCTTGGTAATACGAGCCTTTGATAATAATCTACATTGAGTAGAAAAGGAAAAATTTTTATGGGTATTCAAAATCAATTACGTGACAGCAAAATCAGAGGTATTCTCTCTTCCCTCTGGATATTTTTCTTTGTGAATCACTTTTTTATGGGTTTACACGAGCTTGCGAATCCAGCTTTCTTAGAGAAATTAGTAGGTGGCGGCTTCGCGGTAAGCGATTCGTTACTGCTTATGGCTGCAGTAACGATTGAGCTACCAATTCTGATGATAGTTCTATCCAGAGTACTGCCCAACAAAATCAATTGGATCGCAAATATTTTAGTTGCAGTATTTACCATAGGATTAGAGATAATGAATAATCCGAATCCAGATCTCGATAACATGTTCTTTTTGGCTGCTGAGCTAATAGGCTTCCTGTCCATTATAGGTATTTCTCTTTACTGGCGTTCAAGCCTTATCAAAGAGAATAAGAATTGAGCAGTCAAGGAGATTTAAATATGATGAAAGCAATGGTATGCACGAAGTACGGAGAACCGGATGTACTTCAACTGCAAGAAGTTGAAAAACCCGTTCCTGCCAATAACGAAGTCTTGATCAAAGTACATGCGGCCACAGCGACAGCCGCAGGTGTGATCGGTTGGACAGGGAAGCCATATTTTACTCGGCTCTTTTTCGGCCTCACAAAACCGAGAAAAGCAATTCTGGGCCAAGAACTCGCTGGAGTGATCGAAGCGGTTGGACCTGACGTAAAATCCTTCAAGGTCGGAGACAAGGTCTTTGGATTGGCAGGGCTTAAGCTGGGTGTCTATGCTCAATACAAATGCATGGATGAAAATAGCGCGCTAACCGGCATTCCCAAAAATGCCACTTATGATGAAGCCGCTGCAATTGTGGAAGGTGGCTTAACTGCCCTGAACTTTCTCAAACATAGAGCCGACACTCAAGAAGGTCAGCATGTGGTTATCTACGGCGCATCGGGTTCAGTGGGGACTGCCTCGATACAAGTCGCCAAGGCATTTGGCGCAACGGTTACCGCCATATGCAGCGGCGCCAACTTTGACCTGGTAAAGTCACTGGGAGCAGACTTCGCAATCGACTATCAAAAGGAAAACTTTACTGAAAACGGGTCAACCTACGACATCATTTTCGATACAGTGGGCAAGCTCTCTTTTTCAAGATGCAAGAAATCCCTTACGCCGACGGGTATTTATCTTGATTCAGACGGACTTGGGACAATTTTCCCCATGATCTGGACATCTTTCTTCAGCGGTCGCAGGGCAATACTGGCAACAACTTACACCAGATCAGCCGAAGCAAACCTCGCCGATCTGGAGACTCTCAAAACCCTCTTTGAGCAGGGCAGTTTTCGAGCCGTGATCGACAAAGAATACCCTCTGGATGACCTCGCGAATGCCTACCGATATGTCGAAACTGGACGTAAAAAAGGGAACCTTGTGATCAACATATCCCACGATATATAGTGTTGGATTTTCTTTACAAGATATATATCGCTCAAAAAAGGAGACGATAATGAAAGTATTAATAACTGGTGGCACCAATGGAATGGGGAAAGGAGTAGCTAAAGTACTAGCAGGTAAAGATAACCAAATGCATGAAATTATTTTGCTTTGTAGGTCTAAAGAACTTGGCGAAGAAACAATTAAGGAATTGGAAAAAACAACCTTCAATAAGAATATCTCGATTATTCTATGTGACCTTAGAAGACTTAGCGATGTGAGGAGTGCAATTCAAGATATCCAGGATAAACATGATTTTCTAGATGCCATATTTGTTAATGCTGGCCTTGGTTATGCTTCCAAACGTGTGGAGACCGAAGATGGAATGGATCCGCATTTTCAAGTGAATTATCTTTCTCATTTTATGCTGTCATTAAATTTATTGAACTTGTTGGAAACATCTGAGAATGGAGGAAGAATCATTTTTAATGTAACCAAGGGGGGCAAAATATTCTGGGATGACATGCAACTGAAGGACAAGTGGGGTTATGAAGATGGCATTCATCAGGCCATGGTTGCCAAACGTATGTTCCTTGCCAAGTTACATAATTTGCATAGAGAGCGAAAAGACTTGAAATTGTCTTTTATTGGTTTTCAGATTCCTAAAACTGTTTGGAGCAATCAGATCAACATAATTCCGGCTTTTATGAGAATCATGGCAACTATAATGAAATTGCTAGGAACATTTATTTCAATAGAAAAATGCGGAGAGATAATGACTCCTCTATTTACTGAAAACCAAGAGGAAAGCCTGAAAAAGTCCGGGGAATTTATTACTTGGAAGAAAAACGAATATATCAGTATTAGAGAAGATATTAATGTGTCGGATCTAGAGCAACAAGATAGATTATGGAAGATTAGCCTGGAATTATGCGCAGATGAAAAGACCAGTCAGATTGCAACGAACCTTCATAAATGAATCTAGCTACCTGACAGTTTTATTTCTTCTTCTTCAAGCGCTTCGAGATAATTCGGATGATCGCTCAACTCGACAGGCAGCATGATGACGCCGATGAGAAAAAAGAGAATTGCGATAGGGGATGCAAAAAGGAGAATTGTATCAAGGATGGGAAGAAGTTTTTTCATCTTGATAATTGCCATTAAGGAGCTATTTCTTATTCTATCATCCGCCGTATGGGCATTTTCGATTTGCAAAAAAAACAGTCCCTCGTTATAATGTCCTTCGCTAATTCGGGCGGTTAGCTCAGCTGGTTAGAGCGTTGCGTTGACATCGCAAAGGTCGTTGGTTCGAGTCCAATATCGCCCACTTTCAAAAATCCTGCTTCTGGCGGGATTTTCGTTTATAAGGAGAAGTTTTTATGTCGGATTGGAATAAAGAAACAGCTGAGTGGTATGCAGAGAAATATGGCGAGTATGCAACCAATCGACTTGGTGTTGATGAGTTAGATTTTTTTGATAAGGCCGTGATCGTTGACATCGGTTGTGGTACGGGTGCGGCTCTGCGTCATGCAGCATCGAAGGTGGAAAACGGAAAATTTATTATGCGAAGCAGAATACCCAGTAGCTTGCTACGGGGTTCCACGCTCTAGCAAAACCCGATCCGAAGGGGAAAAATTCCGTAATACCCCGTCAGCTTGCTGCGGGGATAGGAATTTTTAGGGTTTTGCAAATTTATTTTGGTAGTCTGCGAGCTTGGGAAATAACTTCTCTACTGTAATTTCAACTTTTTGCTTGACTTAAAAATTTCCTTCGGCTACTATTGCCGCAATATAAAATGCATTGACCGGGACGAGTACGTGGCTCCCGACGCTGACAGGGAGAGCGAGCCGTAGATTGAGAGCTTGCTCCAGCATTCGCCACAGAAGACCACCCGCGAGCGTAAACCTGAAATGTCTGTAGGCAAATTAAGGTGAACGGCAGGCTCCGTTATCAGCCCCCAATGAGATAGGCCAAAACCTTTGGCTTAAATCTGGGTGGAACCGTGAGATTACTCTCGCCCCAGTATTGGGCGAGTTTTTTGTTTAAACGGCGGGATTGAAATCCCTGCTTAAAGAAAAAGTCCGTTTTAAACGGACTTGATATATCAGCCAGAAATTCATTTTCTGGCTAAGGAGTTCAAAATGGCAGAACAGATCAAGTACGAAGATAGCGAGTTATATAAAATCCGTCACTCGGCGGCACATGTCATGGCGCAGGCTGTGATGGACCTTTTCCCCGAAGCTAAATACACCATCGGCCCGCCCGTGGAAAATGGCTTCTACTACGACTTTGATCTGCCGCGCACCCTCACGCCGCAGGATTTGAAGAAGATTCAGAAGAAAATGCGCAAGACGCTCAGCCAGAAGCACGAATTTGAAAAAGTCGTCCTTTCTGCTGATGAAGCGCGCGATATTTTCAAAGACCAGCCCTACAAGCTCGAATTGATCGAGGGCTTGGAAGATGGTGGCTTCGACGAGTACGGCAATAAACTCGACGTGAAACCCGAAATCTCCATCTACAAACACGCCGACTTCGTTGACCTTTGCCGTGGCCCGCACGTCGAAAGTACCGCACAGATCAACCCCAAAGCGCTCAAGCTGATGTCCATCGCAGGCGCGTACTGGCGCGGTGATGAGAATAACACCCAGCTCCAGCGCATCTACGGCACGATCTGGGAATCCAAAGAAGAATTGGACGACTATCTCTGGCGTCTCGAAGAAGCCAAGAAACGCGACCACCGTAAACTCGGCAAAGAGCTCGATATCTTTACCTTTGACGAAGAAGTTGGTTCCGGGCTTCCACTTTGGCTGCCCAATGGCGCGGTCATTATCGAAGAACTAGAACAGCTCGCCAAAGAAATGGAACGCGAAGCAGGCTACCAGCAAGTCCGTTCTCCGCATCTGACGAAAGAAGAGCTTTTCATTCGCAGCGGGCATTTGCCTTATTATGCCGAAAGCATGTATCCGCCCATGGAAATGGACGGCGGCAAATACTATGTCAAGCCGATGAACTGCCCCATGCATCACAAGATCTTCGCCGCCCGTCCCCACAGCTACCGCGATCTGCCCATCCGTCTCTCGGAATACGGCACTTGCTACCGCTACGAGAAAAGTGGCGAACTCTTCGGTCTGATGCGCGTCCGCTCGATGCAGATGAACGACGCCCACATCTACTGCTCTGAAGAGCAATTTGAAGAAGAATTCATGGCCGTGATCGACCTTTACATGAAATACTTCGAGATTTTCGGCATCGAAAAATACGTCATGCGTTTCAGCACGCACGCTGCGGAAGGTCTCGGCAAAAAATATGTCGATAACGCCCCTCTCTGGCTCAAGACCGAAGAAATGGTGCGCAAAGCGATGAAGAACGGTGGCGTCAACTATGTTGAAGTCGAAGATGAAGCCGCTTTTTACGGCCCCAAGATCGACGTCCAGGTTTGGAGCGCTATCGGACGCGAGTTCACGCTCGCCACAAATCAAGTCGACTTCGCCGTCCCGCCCAAATTCGATCTCAAATTCACGAACGCTCAGGGCGAAGATGAAATTCCACTCTGCATCCACCGCGCACCGCTCAGCACCCACGAACGCATGATCGGCTTCCTGATCGAGCATTACGCGGGCGCATTCCCCATCTGGCTCTCGCCCGTGCAGGCCGTCATCATCCCCATCACCGACAGCCACCTTGACTACGCCTACGAAGTGCAGAAGAAACTCAAGGCCGCCGGGATCCGCGTCAACGTTGCCAGTGACAGCGCACGCATGAACGCCAAGATCCGCAAGGCGCAGAAGCAGAAAGTCCCCTACATGCTCATCGTCGGGGATGCCGAAATGGAAGCCAATGCCGTCGCCCTGCGCATGCGAGATGGGGAAGACAAAGGCGCCATTCCTGTGGATGAGTTCATGGCGCTCGCCACCCAAGCCATCGCGGATCGCTCGCCTGCACTCGCAGCGGAGTAGCGGGTGTGATTTAGGCTTGGTTCCGTTTAATAAACGAAACCCGACAGGTTTTCAAAACCTGTCGGGTTTTTATTATCAAAATATGTCATCGCGAGCCGATGCTCTTCGGCGCGGCGATCTCCTCGATTGTGCGGGAGATTGCTTCAGCGGTAAAACTGCTTCGCAATGACGTGCAGAGAGGCATCTACCGTTAATCCGCTGCCCTTGCCACCTCGTCCGGGGCGAAGATCACCTCTTCTTTCCCGGTCAGCATCTCGTTTACTTTCGCAGTGATCAGGTTTAAATGTCCGCGGTGGGCGACGTAGTCCAAACTATCTGCGGGGACAGTTAGTACTGGGCAAAGAGTGAAATTATCTATCCACGCCTCGTAGAGTTCGTTCAACCCTGCCAGATAATCGGAGGCGATATCACTTTCATAATCACGTCCGCGTCTTTCTATCCTGCGAATAAGGGTTGGAACCGATGCACGGAGGTAGATGACCAGATCGGGCGGAGGGAGAATGTTGATCACGGCTTCGTAGAGTTCTCGGTATGTCTGGTAATCACGTGATTGGATATGCCCCTGACGCGCAAGATTCTGTGCAAATATCTCGGCATCTTCGTAAACGCTGCGATCTTGTATAACGGAGGTCGGATGGTTGGCAAGGTCATTATGACTGCGCAAGCGATGCGATAAAAAGAAAATCTGTGAATGGAAAGACCAGGTTGGCATATCCTCATAGAAATCAGAAAGGTAGGGGTTTTCTGCAACCGGTTCGTAGAAAGGCTCCCACCCCAATTTTTCACAGAGCATCTCAACGAGGGTAGATTTCCCCACGCCGATATTGCCAGCAACGGCAACGAATTTTTTCATGGACTTATCCTGATAGAGCGATATATAAGAAAATCGCCAAGATCCTCTACTGTTCTGGAATCTTGGCGTTTGAGTTTTAGGTGGAAAATTCTAATTTGCTTTGGCTAACTCTTCGTCAATGATCTGTCTGAAAACCTGAATCGGTTGTGCTCCGATGACTACTTGACCATTAACATAGAAGGTCGGGGTAGATTGCACGCCGATGCTCATGGCATAATCCATGTCTTCTTTTACAAAATCGGTGTATTTACCTGAAGAGAGACAACTTTCAAAACTATCTGTATCTAGCTCAAGTTGCTTTGCATATTCATGGAGCGCAGCTTCACGTAAGCCAAGCTCGCTTTCAAAAAGTTTTTCGTGGTAGGGCCAGTAGGCGTCTTGATCGCCCGCACACATGGCGGCTTCGGCAGAAAGGTATGCATTTGGATGCAGGCTGGTCAATGGGAAATTGCGATAAACGAGTTTTATCTGGTCAGGATATTCTTCGAGCAGCGGCAAATAAACTTCGTTATGCCACTTTGTGCAGAAGGGGCATTCAAAATCGCTAAATTCGACAATGACGATTGGCGCATCATCAGGCCCTTCGCTGGGGAAGCCTTCTATTGGCACATCACGTGGTTCCGCTGGCGCTTGGGGAGCCTGATTTTGTTCCGCCGCTGGTTGTGCTGGCGCAGCAGAAGGAGTAGACGGACTTGTGCCCCAAATAAAATAACCAAGGAGAAGACCCAATACAAAAGTTGCCATGGCAGTTAAGGCTTTTCCTTCTTTCTTTTTCATTGAAGCTAGTTTTTTTTCTTTGGCTGTGAGTTTAGTTTTGTCATCCATGCGGCGGATTATATCATTAGATAGTTTAGTGAGAAGCTCGTTGTAAATTTCTTTTTCTGAGCGAAGTAAGCGCTTTTTTTATGGCGGGGAGCCTGAAGATAAATAACAGAAGTAATATCGCGGCAAAATACCAAGGGTCAAGTACACCTTGTTTGACGAGCCAAATATAATGAACGACAGCTAATATACCTGCCACATAAGTTAGTTTATGAAGCTTTTTCCAGTTTTTCTTCAGACGGCGCTGCCAACCTAATGTTGATGTGATCGCCAAGGCGAGCAAGATCAACCCTGTGATTAAACCGACAATGGCGTAGCGTTTTTCAAGCAAGGCATCCTGGATAAGATTCCACTCAAAGAAATAGTCGACGCCAATGAAAATCGCAAAGTGAACGCTGGCGTAGAAGAAGCTGTATAGGCCAAATGGACGACGAAGCTTAAGGACTTGTTTGAACTTGAAGAGTGTATTTATCGGCGTACAAGCGAGTGACAGCAATAACAAGATCAAAGCGGCTTTGCCTGTGCGCAATGTAAAATCACGGATCGGGTCAACACCCAGATTGCCACTGAAAATATCCCACAATATCAGAGCCGCAGGGATCAGCGAGCCGAGATGCGCGGCGATTTGCAAGGGAGTAAACTTCCATTTTTTAGGGTTCATTTTTCTCTCGCGAAGTCTAGTAGAGTTTTTCTGGATCCATGCCTTCATATAGATGAGCAACTTCGTCAGCATATCCGTTAAGGTATAAAGTTTCGCGACGCTTTAGCTCACCGATTCTACGCTCAGTAGCTTGCGACCAACGCGGGTGATCTACTGCGGGATTAACATTGGCAAAGAAACCATATTCGTTGGGGGCAATATCTTCCCAGAAAGTGGATGGCTGCTCAGCTGTTAGTTCGATTTTTATGATGGATTTAATCGATTTGAACCCATATTTCCACGGGACGACAAGCCGGATCGGTGCGCCGTTTTGGCTTGCCAACGTTTCCCCGTACAGCCCGGTGGAGAGAATCGTGAGATCGTTCATTGCTTCGTCCAGACGGAGTCCTTCCTGATAGGGCCAGGGATATAATTTGTTTGCAAGACCCGGCATTTGGTCAGGGTCTGCTAAAGTTTCAAAGCGGACAAATTTTGCATCGGATGTCGGTTCCACTTCATTTAGCAAAGAGGCGAGGGTGAAGCCATTCCAGGGAATAACCATGCTCCAGGCTTCAACGCAGCGCATGCGGTAAATACGTTCTTCGATGGTGAAGTTGCTGAGCAAGTCTTCGATGCCGTAGGTTTTAGGGTTATTGACCAGACCACTCACTTCTACTGTCCATGGGCTGGATTTGAAGTCTTTGGCGAGGGGGGCAACACCTTCTTTGTCAGTGGTAAATTCGTAGTAGTTGTTGTAGTTGAGAACGGAATCTTCAGGGGTAAGCTCTTCGGACAGAGGAACTGTTTCTTGGTCGGCTGGCAAGCTTTGGGTTGGGGACGTAGCGGGGGGAACATCCTGCTCTGTACCGCAGGCTGCCAATAATGCTGCGCCTGCAGTGACGATCCCGGCGGTCTTCAGAAAATCCCGACGAGAGAGATAATCTGCTTTAGCTGTAATTTCAGATGATTTAATTTTGATCATTTTCTTTTCCTTTTGTGTTTAGATGTGGGAACTCTTGGCTCTTTTACGGGTAGCTCTCTGCCAAGAGGGTTTGGATCATCTCTTCGGTTTCAGCATATGCGCCTTCACCAATATGGGTGTAGCGAATTCTACCTTCTTTGTCGATAAGATAGAGCATAGGCCAATAACGATTTTTATAGGCTCGCCAGGTTGCTCCATCATTATCTTGTGCTACAGGGTAAGGGATATCGAATTTGGCGATCGCCTCTTTTAGATTCTCCAGGTCATGTTCGTGGCTGAATTCAGGATAGTGATTTCCAATGATAACCAAGCCCTGGTCTTCATATGTATTATGCCATTCCCTCAACGAGGGAATTACCCGTTGGCAATTTATTCAGCCAAAGGTCCACATTTCGAGAAGAACGACTTTGCCGCGTAGATCGGCTAAACGGAGTGGTTCTTCTGTATTGAGCCAAATTTCGTTGGTCAATTCCGGGGCAAGGTCGAATTCACCTTCTGGTAAAGTAATTGTATTCTTTTCGGTAGTTGTTGGTTCTGCCTGCATTTTTTCAGGTTCTTCTGCAGCAGGGCTACCACAGCCAAGCAAAGCTATTGCGAGGATGATCCAAACCCAATATTTCATATTTATCTCCGTTTTTTAGTTGGGTAATTCATAAAGTAAAGTTTGCGGAAAGAAGGAGTACCAGCCAAACCAATAAGCCAGATGCCCGTTTATGCGAGGGGCAAGCTCTCCTTCTGGCCCGACTAAAGCTTCTTCAGTAACTTGCCAAGCGTGGCCTTTTGAATCGAGTACTGTATCTGGGTTTTGGGCTGGTGAAAATGTTTCTCCGGCTCGAGCATAGGCACGGACTTCTCCTCCTGCGTTGTAGAAAACTTCTCCTGCGCGCTGACTATCACCTATAACTGTAACTTCTCCGCGCGAGGCAATGAGTACTAAATCTGTTTGCCCGATTGTGTCGTTGACGACCTGTTCGTTTGCAAGGATTTCTACAGGGTACGCTTTTGGAATATCTTCAATTTCCAGAGCGTAGATACGATCTTTACTGGAGAGCAAATTGCTGCGCTGCCAGAC
This sequence comes from uncultured Anaerolineaceae bacterium, assembly GCA_964581545.1. Classification (GTDB taxonomy): domain Bacteria; phylum Chloroflexota; class Anaerolineae; order Anaerolineales; family Villigracilaceae; genus Desulfolinea. The sequence continues at coordinate 7,044 of CAZOOX010000026.1, read as the reverse complement.
GGGGAACATTGTGTCTTCGTCGATAAAGTAGTGACCGTAAGCGGCACCCGGGGTATAAGGACGTTGGTAGCCAGTGTTGATATCCAGGACGAGGGTGTCGGGATGTTGGGCGAGCCAATCTCCCCAGGTGCTGACGACAACGGGGAGCAAATCTAATTTAACATCTGTGCCTGCTAATTTGCCGAGTACGGGTTCGCCAGTAAGTTGATTCCATAGAGTGCGCGTCTGGCGGTCGTACATGAGTTTGTTGCTGCGGAAGAGAAAGCCGGATGAGCCGAAATCATATATTTCGCCATTTGATGCACGACCATTATAGGCAACCCCAGCGCCGCAAAGTGTGCAATAAGCCAGAGATACAGGAACACCACCAACCACGTCATTTGCCATTTCGTGCCAATCAAGAATACGAAGTGGATAGGCGCGGTTATCTCCGTTAATGGAGATGCCGAAGACGGGTTCGTCGTCTCTAAGGTAGTTGGCTTGGTCAGCAGGGATCATCGTGGCATTATCTAATGCAGGGATTCCATCTACTTTTACGCCACCCCAGACAATTTCTTCTGTGCGGATAGTGGATGGAAGATCGTCTCGCAGAAAGTTGCCAAACTCGAGGTCTATTTGGGAGAGGAGCTTCCCTTTCCAACCTGTAAATCCAGGCGGTGGGGTCAGGTCTGTGCTTCCATACCACTCTACCCATGCAAACCAATCGTATCCAAAAGATTGTCCGCTGAGGGTTTCAAGTGCTTCAAGCCGGGCATCGAGTGCTGTGCTGCTAAAGAAACTCTTTTGGTCATTTCGTAGAAGCTCAATGAAAACAGCAATAAAGCGGGTGTCTTTCGCGGCTAAGATAGTGTCTAGGGCTTGTTGCGAATCTGAATTGATGAGTTCATACATCAGACGAGTTGCTTCTTCGTCTGGTAGTTGTGTACCCATTGCAGGAGGTGAACTGTTTTTTTCTTCAGGTTGAGCGGTAGCAGGCTCGGGGGAGGAAATAGCCGGGGAGCAGGCACTCAAGCCCAAAACAAGAGCGAGAGAAAAGAGAAGTAGTTTTTTCATCAGACACAAAATTTCCTACTGTCCAAAAGAGGCTCTTGAAAAAACAACGTGGAAAGGCATGCAGTAGATGATGACGCCTTCGTATTGAGCAAGGTCTACGTCTGCCGCGATCTCATAATTTTGGCTGCCCATATTTCCTTTGAGCTTACCGAGATCAATGTAGTTTCCTAGGGCATCATGATCGCCTCCGGCAATATTTTCGACAAGCAAAACGTGCAGATCGGGACCGTTGGTTACGTTGAAATTTTCAAAACGCAAGACTTGTTGGTCGCCTTGTTGGAAAATGCTGGCTGTTCCGGAGCCGCGATGAGCATTATCAGCATCCTGAAATTCTCCTTCGCTGACCAATGCCCACTCTGCTTCTGTTTCGGGCATTTCCTCTTCCATTTCATGGTCTGGCATCATTGTGGAAACTGCGGCAACTTGTTCTTCAAGTGCCTGAGCTTCTTCTAGAGCCAGGCTTTCTACAAATTCTTCGTCAATGCCTTCCATTGCCTCGTTTATTGCTTTTTCTGCTTCTTCAGGTGACATCTCTGCAAGCTCGCTCTCGCTGGGAAGCTCGAAGGGGAATGCTTCTTCAACAGATTGGCTAATAAAGAGCGGTGAGAATAGCCACCAGAGGGCAGCTACGCCAATAAGCCCGAGAATAATCGCGGCTGAAATAGTTAATGGCTTTTTCATGATATTTTTCCTTGAATGCTAAGCATTTATTTTTTTTGATTAGCAGGTAAAGAAAACCAGAACTGTGTTCCTTTACCCGGTACACTCTTGACCCAAATCTTGCCACCGTGCGCCTCGACTAATCCTTTGGCAATGGACAATCCCAGCCCAACGCCTCCGCTTTCGCTTTGGTCGCGCACCCGGCTTTTTTCACCGCGATAGAAGCGGTCAAAAATAAAGGGTAGGTCTTTCGCATTAATTTCGCTTCCGGAATTTGCTACGGTAACTATTGTCGTGTCTTCCTTGACCTCTGCGCTCAAGCGGATCGTCTCTCCTTTTGGGCTATAACGAAGTGCGTTACTGACCAGATTATCGAGAATTCGGCTGAGTTTTTCAGGGGCTGCCCAGACAAGATCAACCTGGGGATCGACATGTCCATCTAGTGCCACCTCTTTGGCTTGGGCGCGGGCGGCGAAGCTCTCGAGGGTGTCGGAAATAAGATCGGAAAGAGCAAACCATTCAAAATCCAGTTTTTCATATCCGGCATCCAATTGAGCCAACTCAAAAAGATCGTCGAGCAGTTTGCTCATCCGTGTGATCTCATTCTGGCTCTGCGTTAGATAGCGCGAGACAGTTTCTTTGTCCGTGACTACGCCGTCTGCGAGAGCGGTGATCATCACTCTTAAAGAAGTTAGTGGCGTGCGAAGGTCGTGAGATGCCCATGCTACGAGATTTCGGCGAGTTTCATCGAGAGCACGTTCATTTTCAGCGGCTTGTTCCAGCCGAGCAGACATATCGTTAAATGCTTTGGACAATTGAGCGATCTCATCGTTACCTGTAATTGTGACGCGAGCTGAAAAATCTCCTTCACTGAGTTGGGATGTTCCGTCAACGAGATTACCCAGTGCCTGCGTGATGGTATTGGAGATGAAGAAGCCGAATGCTACAGATATACCGCCCGCAAAGATAAGCAGCAAACTTCCTAATGCTAGATCATGTTGGTTGATAAACATCAATCGAGCGGTGACCCATATGTTGAAAAGAGCTAGCCCTCCAGCAAGGATATACCCCAAGGTAAGTGTATAGCTTAGGCGGGGAAGTCGCCGCCACCAACCTAAACGATGAGATATGAAGCCGATCGCTCCTGAGATAAGGCTGGTGATCCCCAAAGAAATTATCAGATGTTGCAGGTCTCCGGCTGGAGGATCCATGATGAATTTAATAAGAGCTATAGTCAGGAGCAGGGCGGTTAATATGCCGAGCAAGTAACTAATGAAGCGAGGTTTTTTCGTTGACATCACTTCTCTCCTACGAATTTGTATCCCACACCCCAGACCGTGAGAATTTGTTGAGGTTGGCTCGGATCAATTTCGATCTTCTCACGCAAACGACGAATATGAACTGTGACCGTGGATGGATCGGTATAAAGCTCATCGCCCCAAACTTGAGCCAGCAATTGCGCACGGGTGAAAACTTGCTCTGGATGTAGAGCAAAATGCCACAGAAGATCGAATTCTTTTGCGGTTAAAATAACGCTTTGAGAATTGACTTTGACATTACGCGCCACTGGGTCAATATTCAATATACCGGTCTGGATGGTTTTTTGTTTAGTGGATGTTGTCGCACTATCCGAGCGACGGAGCACGGCGCGGACGCGAGAGACTACTTCTTGAGGGTTAAAGGGCTTGGTAATGTAATCGTCTGCTCCCAAGTCCAAACCACGGATGCGGTCGCTATCTTCGCTTTTGGCGGTTAGCATAATGATGGGAATCTGGCGATCCTGACGTAGGTGCTGGGTGAGAGAAAGTCCATCGATGCCGGGCAACATCAAATCAAGGATGATCAGAGCTGGGGAATCATCTTGAATAATGCGCAGAGCTTCATATCCATCGGCGGCTTCTTCTACAAGATAGCCTTCACGCTCCAAGTATCGGCGCACAACTTCACGGATGGTTTCTTCGTCATCAACAACGAGAATAGTATGTTTTGCAGTCATTGGTATTTTGTGTGTTGGCCAGCTAACTAGGGTGAATTAGACAAATTCACTATATAGCTGAAAGTTATTATTTTCATTATAGCAGTGGGATATTACGAAAGTATTAAGGTTTCCCTTCTATGCAGAACTCATGTTAAAAAGAAAAGGAGCGAGATTTTTATCTCACTCCTTTTTTGTTGTTCTTTTGAAACCTCTTATTCGAGGCTGCCTGTGGCAATGGCTTTTTTGATTTCGCCGATGGCTTTGGTGATCTCGATCTCGCGCGGGCAGGCGATGGTGCAGTTGAAGATGGTGCGGCAGCGGTAGACGCCGAATTGGTCGTTGAGAATTTGGAGGCGTTCGGCTGCGGCTTGGTCGCGGCTGTCGAAGATGAAGCGGTGGGCGTTGACGATGGCGGCGGGACCGACGTATTCGTCGTTTGCCCAGAAGGAGGGGCAGGAGGTGGTGCAAGCGCCGCAAAGGATGCACTTGGCGGTATCGTCAAAACGTTCTTGCTGCTCGATGGTCTGAAGGCGTTCTGCCGAGGGGGCGTTGTCGTTGTTGATGAAGTAAGGCATGACGGACTTGTAGTTGATGAAGAATGGCTCCATATCTACGATCATGTCTTTCTGTACGGGCAAGCCAAGGATGGGTTCAACGGTGATCTTGCTCGTCTTCAAATCCTGAATGAGGGTTTTACAGGCGAGCATATTTTGTCCGTTGATGCGCATGGCGCAAGAGCCACAAACACCGTGAGCGCAAGAGCGGCGGAAGGAGAGGGTACCGTCGTGATAGCCTTTGACTTTTTCCATCAGGTCGAGGACACGGTCGGTGGGTTCTGCTTCCAACTCGAAGGTGTCGTAGTAGGGTTTCTTGTCCGTCTCTGGGTTGTAGCGGAAGAGTTTTAAGGTAACTTTTTTCATTGGTTCCTCCTAGTAGACCCGTTTCTTCGGTTCAAAGCGGGTGAAGACTACGTCTTTATAGTCGAGCCTGACCCCGTCTTCTTCCAACCAGGCGAGGGTGTGTTTCATCCAATTCTCGTCATCACGTTCCTGATAATCGTTGCGAGCGTGGCCGCCACGACTTTCTTTGCGGTCGAGCGCAGCAACGGTGGTCACCTCGGCGATATCGAGCAAGTTGCTGAGTTCCCAAGCGTTGAGCAAGTCCATATTGAACTTTTTGCCCTTGTCGTCGATCTTGATATTTTTGAAGCGTTCTTTCAATTCTTGAATTTTTTCGAGCGCTTCCTGCATGCCTTCCTCAACACGGAAAACGCCGACATGCTCGAACATGACTTCTTTCATCTCTCTGGAGATTTCAGAAAGACGCTCGTTGCCTTCTGAGTTGCGCAGAGCTTCGAGTTGTGCTTCTGCGTTAGCGGTCGGATTTTCGGGGAGGGTGATGTAGTCTGTTTCTTTGGCGTGTTCAGCGGCTTTGATGCCGGAGAATTTACCAAAGACGACCAAGTCCAGCAGGGAGTTGGAGCCAAGGCGATTGGAGCCATGCACAGAAACACAGGCATTTTCGCCAACGGCGTATAAGCCGGGCATGACTTCTTTGCGTTCCGTATCCATCACAACCTGACCGTAATTGTCGGTCGGGATGCCGCCCATCGCATAATGCGCTGTAGGCTGAACGGGCATCGGCTCGGTAACGGGATTTACGCCCAGATAGGTTTCGCAGAAATCAATGATGTCGGGGAGTTTGCCGAGAATTTCTTCGCCGGTCACAACGTAGGGGCTGCCATCGGGGCGAGTGCGTCCGTCAATCGCTGCATATTTGTTAACGGTTTCAGGTGTCACGTCAAGGTAGAGATAGCGTTCGCCATCAACACCGTTACCTTCTTTCATTTCAAGGTACATGGCACGGCTAACAACATCGCGGGAGGCTAACTCTTTAACGTTGGGAGCATAGCCTTCTTTTTCCATAAAGCGTTCACCCTTGCCGTTCAGCAGGATACCGCCTTCGCCACGAACACCTTCGGTGATGAGAATGCCCATCTTGTAGATGCCCGTCGGGTGGAACTGGAAGAACTCCATATCCTGAGCGGGGATGCCGTGTCGCAGAGTGATGGCCACGCCGTCGCCCGTGTAGGCAAAAGCATTCGAGGTGATTTCCCAAACACGGCCCCAGCCACCGGTCGCAAAGATGACGGATTTGGCGTGGAAGACGTGCATCTCGCCTGTAGCGATTTCAAGCGCCACGACACCGGCAACGCCTTCTTCAGTCTTGATAAGATCCAATACTTGGAACTCATCGTAGAACTGAACATTATTTTTGATACTCTGCTGATAAAGGGTCTGCAGGATCATGTGACCCGTGCGATCAGCGGCATAACAAGTTCGTTTTACAGGTTTGGTGGTTTCATTGTTCGTGTGACCGCCAAAGAAACGCTGGGCGATTTTCCCGTCTTCTGTGCGGCTGAAGGGCAGCCCCATGTGTTCGAGTTCGTAAACGATGTCGGGGGCTTCTTTACACATGAACTCGATCGCATCTTGGTCACCGAGGTAGTCACTACCTTTGATCGTATCGTAGGTATGCCATTCAGGCGTATCTTTTTCGAGATTGCCAAGCGCGGCACCAATGCCGCCCTGTGCTGCGCCCGTATGAGAACGAGCGGGATAAAGTTTAGAGATAACAGCCGTAGAAGCGGATTTGGATGCGTAAAGCCCGGCCATAAGCCCGGCCCCGCCAGCACCAACTACGACGACTTCAAATTGATGTGTTTTCATAGAGTTGCTCCTTTATGAATTCAATGCGACGTAGATGGACATGAGGATAATAAAGCCCCACAAGAGGAAGATAAAGGTGCGCCACAGCGCGCGCCAAGCCGTCGATCCTACAAAATCTTCAACAACAATGCGCAAACCATTCAACCCGTGTGTTACGCCAAAGAAAATCCCCATAAACTGAAAAATATTCCAGAAATCATTTCTGAAAGCATCCAGATTTACGAAATCACTGCTGGCAACGTGCATGGGGTTGGGGAAGAACATCCAGCGAATAACGGTAGAAATATCTGCCTGAGTGCGTGCGCCCAAAATAAGCGCAGCGGTCAAACCGACCAAGCCCACTAAATAAAGCCCCAAGGCAGAAAGGCGCATAAAGAGCCACATGACATAATCAAGATTGAAACCACGATTCGGTATTTTTCTAACAGTCATCATTACCTCCTAAAGTCCCATTGCATCTTTGAAGACAACAAAAAGAATGAGTCCATAAAGTGGAATGATAATGAACCATTGCAGCCAGATCATTTCCCGTTGATACTGAAGTAAAGATGTGATCAGGTCCATAATAACAACCCGCAGCCCATTCACAGCATGGTAGATGACCAGAAAGAAAAGAATCAACTG
>CAZOOX010000025.1:0-36879 GCA_964581545.1 uncultured Anaerolineaceae bacterium | reverse complement strand
TTGAATTTACGCTTTGCCATGCACTTATTATACGAATTCTAAATGTTTTGTCCATCAGATGCCCAGGGCTCGGTATCGCTAAGCTCGGCTAGTTTCTGGTCGATCTTAGCCTTCTGCTTTTCCAGATAGTCAACGATCTCCAGGTCATGTTCTACCTGAAAGCGGGTCAGCTCAGAGAAGCTCTGCTGCTCCCACCAAATCTGGTTCTTGTCAGCCAGCAGTTTCCCATCTGGGGGATGGAGGTTGAAACGCTGGACAACACTGTGAAGGCGGTTCTTCGACATGATGATCTGTTTCGACAGGCGCCAGCGAAAAGAGATCAAGGAACGAAGTTCTCGAACATGGACTGGTGGTACCCAAACTTCGGGCACAATATTGGCGATTAGCAAAGTGAGCAACCGTCTCACATCTTCCTTGTCTGTCTTTACTCTGGCTTCGGCGATCTGGCGGACCTTACCAGCGTGGGCCACAAGGGTCTTCGTTACTAGCGGCGAAACAATGTCGTAAATATCCCAGACATTAGAAGTCGTCTCAATGACAACCGCATCACCTTTTTTCAGGTTCTTGATGGACCAATCTCGAAAGCGGGACATCTGAATGCGGCGGGGACGCAGAACCCATTCCTGATCTGCATTCATCCCACCGATCATCAGATATTCTTTGTGAAGGTCTATGGCCAAATAGCGTTCAATAGGGATTGTTTTCGGAGAAGAAACCATGTACACTCCTCATATAAAGTGGAGGGGCATGGATTTTTGGGTCAACAGGAATTTGAAAATGCTGAAGCTCTCCAGAAAGAAGTCGATACAGATTGGCATGAACTCAATCATGAATGCCCATCTCGAGCTAGAGGATGCAAAGGCAAACCACCACTGGTCGCACATCCCGAACTGCTCACTTCAGAGCGCCCCTATCGACCTGAGTGGGAGTTGGATCTTTTTGATCTCAAAAAGATAGGCGATTACTTAGCCAGATTCACTTGGACACGCACGTGCACTTCTGTTGGACAGTTATGAATGAGGAAGATGCGCTACAGCCTTGGATATGCTTGGGCATATCAGGATGTTTCTATAACTTTTGATCCTGCGCAACGTCATTTTTTTTTACTCAGATCCGTTCTAAAACAAGAAGAGGCGAGGAGCAGCCAAAACTGGAACCGACACGTAAAGATGCTAAAAACTTATCTGTTGAAGACATTACTGGGCTGTCGAATGCTACATAAGACTTACCCACTCGACAGTTGATGCTCCCACTGAATATCTGTCACCCGCAAAATATTGCTGTCCAAGGGGCATGACTTTTTGAAATCACTGAAGAGGCATGAGATTATGCAAGATAACATAAGACTGACCTGCCTAAGAAAACAAAGAACGCCGAGAAAAAGTCTCGGCGTTTTGCTTCTTTTTAGCACTGACATTATGAGATAATCAAGGCCATTGCAAAGGAGCAAAAATGCACAGCAAGCAAAATCACTGGCTCGCCAAACGCAGCAACTTCTTTTACGGTTGGATCATCCTCCCCATTTCTACGCTGGCGGCATTCTTCACCAGCCCGGGGCAAACTTATATGGTCTCGGTTTTCAACCCATCCCTGCGAGATGCACTTGATCTGAGTCTGACCCAACTAACCGGCGCCTATATGTTCGGGACGGTCTTGGCTTCCTTGCCCCAAACCTATATCGGGCAACTCGCAGATCGAATGGGGATCCGCAAAACCATCTTCATCATCACTACGCTATTCAGCCTGGCCTGTGTTTTCATCTCCCAAGTCAACTCTTTGCTGATGCTCTTTTTCGCCTTCTTCTTTCTAAGGATGTTCGGACAAGGCGCACTGGAATTGCTCTCTGTGAATATGCTCCCGATGTGGTTTCGTGATACGCTCGGCACTGTTTCTGGCATTAAAAACGTAGTTGTTAATTTGATGATCGGCATTGTGCCGGTGAGCATTCTCGCGCTGATCGGCGCAGTCGGCTGGAGAAAAAGCTATATCATCGCCGGAGCAAGCGTGTTCCTTATCTTGCTACCGATAGTCTACTTTTTCTATATAAACCGCCCCGAAGAGATCGGCCAGACTGTTGATGGGGATAATTTGTCGCTTTCCTCCAAACTGAAAAAAGCAGAGGTGCATGAAAATGAATTTGACTTGAAGGCAGCGATGCGCACACGCGCCTACTGGATCTTGACCCTTTCATGGTTTGCGTGGGCTGCCATCGCGACCGCAATTACATTCAACTTGCTACCGATATTCACAGAGAAAGGTTTGAGCGAAGAACAGGCTGCCACCAGTTTCACCATCCTGATGGTGGCATCGGCTATCTTCCAGATATTCGGCGGAATGATCGCCGATCGCGTTCAACTTCGCTGGATGGCTTTCGGGGCTCTGGGGCTTTACGCGCTCGCCATCGGTGCGCTGATCTACGTCCCGATTGGTTCCGTTATTCTGGTGTATTCACTTATTCTAGGGTTGTCACATGGATTATGGGGCGGGCTGGGGAACACCGTTTGGGTTCGCTATTTTGGACGTGAACATCTCGGCAAAATTCGCGGCTCTGTCTGGACGGCGGCTGTTGCAGGCAGCAGCGTGGGTCCCTTTTTGATGGGACTCTCCTACGACCTGAGCGGGGATTTCTTTATCTCATTAGCTGGTTTTGCCATCGTGCTGCTGGGCTTGGGAATCGCCGGGCTTTGGGCAACTCCGCCTGAGACCGGGAAAATGTTGCTCACGGAGTGAGCAAGTTTGAGACAAGAGCGTATCGAGAGAAATCGAGAAAAGAAAATGAAATCATCTCGCACAAAAGTGATCCTTTTAGGCACAGGTAATCCTAATCCCGATCCAAAACATGCTAGCTGAGATCGCTGAAGGTTATGATGGTGAGGTCGTTGTAGGACATGATCTACAAATATTTGAGTAGATCACCAAAGTTTTATGGAATTTTTATTCCCATTTTCTAAATAGGGGTTGACGCATCTCTTTCATGGTGCTAAACTCCTGCCCAATATGTTAACTAATCTTGTTCTTAACGTTCGTCGTCCCCGTCGTAAACCCCTACCCTCACTATCGGAAGGTCGGGCGTTTCTGCTTGGATAGAGCAAGAACGCAAAAAGACACTGGAAACACAAAGTCCACCTTCCGAAAAGAAGGTGGACTTTTTTTGTTTACCCCCTCTGTCCTACGGACATCTCCCCCAAATTCCGAAAGCATGGAATTTAGGGGAGAAAGAAAAATCAAGGAGAATCAATGCCCCCAAAACCAGAGAATATCGACAAAGTCGTTCTCGCCTATTCTGGCGGACTCGACACATCCGTCATCGTGCCGTGGCTGAAAGAGAATTATGGCTGTGAAGTCGTCTGTTTCACCGCAGACGTTGGTCAAGGCCCCGAATTGGACGGGCTGGAAGAAAAAGCCCTCGCCAGTGGTGCCAGCCAGCTCATCGTCCACGATATGCGAGAAGAATTCGCCAGAGATTTCCTGATGCCCTATCTGCGCTCCGGCGCAGTCTACGAACGGAAGTATCTCCTCGGCACATCCGTCGCTCGGCCGCTGATCTCAAAGCATCTCGTAGAAGTGGCGCACGAAGTTGGGGCGCAGGCCATCGCTCACGGTGCAACGGGCAAAGGCAATGACCAGGTCCGCTTCGAGTTGACCGTCATGGCGCTCGACCCTCGCCTTTCCGTCATCGCCCCGTGGCGCGAGTGGGACATCCGCTCCCGTGAAGATGCCCTCGACTACGCAGCCGAGCGTGGCATCCCCGTGCCGAACACCAAAAAATCCATCTACAGCCGTGACCGCAATCTCTGGCACATCTCGCACGAAGGCGGCGACCTCGAAGAGACCTGGGTCGAACCCCAAGAGGCGATGTTCCTGCTTTCTGCTTCTCCTGAAAATGCGCCCGAAAAACCCGAGTATGTCGAGCTTGAATTCGAAGGCGGCTATCCGATCGCTCTTAATGGCGAAAAACTCAGCCCTGCTCAACTAGTCGAAAAACTCAACCACATCGGCGGCGTGCATGGCATCGGGCGTGTCAATCTTGTCGAAGGTCGCCTCGTTGGCATGAAATCGCACGGCGTTTACGAGACCCCTGGCGGAACCATCCTGATGGCTGCCCACAAAGACCTCGAATCCCTCGTTCTCGACCGCGCCACCATCCAATATAAAGACGTGGTTGCGCTCAAATACGCCGAACTCGTCTATGACGGTCTCTGGTACTCGCCCCTCAAAGAAGCCATCGACGCCTTCGTCGATAGCACGCAAGGCCCCGTCACGGGCACCGTCCGCTTGAAACTCTACAAAGGCAATATCATCTCCGTCGGCAGCAAAAGCCCCTTCAGCCTCTACCGTGAAGATTTCGCCACCTTCGGTCAGGAAGACGTCTACGACCAGTCCGACGCAGAAGGCTTCATCAACATCTTCGGCCTTTCGCTCAAGGTGCGTGCCCTCAACAAGCTGCCCGTTTCCGGCATGAACTTGCCGAAGCCCGATTACAGCCGTTTCAAACGAGACTAAAGAAATCACGTCATTGCGAGGCAGCTTTACCGCCGAAGCAATCTCCCTCACTCTCTTGGAGATTGCCACGCCCAAAAGCATCGCCTCGCAATGACGAAAAGAGACCACATGACAAACCAACCCCTCTGGCACGGAAGATTCGCCAACAAAACCAACGAAGACGCCTTCGCCCTGAACGCATCCATCTCTTTTGATATTCGGATGGCAGAACAGGATGTGCGTGGCTCGATCGCCTGGGCGGAAGCCATCTACAAAGCAGGCGTACTGGATGAAGCGGAACATACGCAAATTCAGGCTGGGTTGCAGCAAATTGAGCAGGAGATTCAGTCCGATTCATTTACCGTTACCCCCGCCGACGAAGATATCCACACCGCCGTGGAGCGCCGTCTTGGCGAGATCATCGGTGCGCTTTCGGGCAAACTGCACACAGGCCGCAGCCGCAACGATCAAGTCGCCACAGATTTTCGTCTCTGGCTGCTCGATAACATCCCCGCTCTGGATGCGGCACTTATAGATTTACAGGCAGCGCTCACAGAACGAGCAGAAGCCGATCTAGCCCCCTATCCTAGCCTTTCTCCCGAAGGGGGAAAGGGACAAGTCTCGCAAGCGAGACACGTTCTCCCCCCCTCGGGGGGAGATGTCCGAAGGACAGAGGGGGGAGGGAAGCCCATCATCATGCCCGGGTACACGCATCTGCAACGGGCGCAGCCGATCTTGCTCAGTCAGTGGTGGCTCTCCCACTATCCGCCCCTTAAACGGGACCAAGCCCGACTCCGGGAATTGTCCCGCCGAGTCGCCGTCCTTCCACTCGGATGCGGCGCATTGGCAGGCTGTCCCTATCCCGTAGACAGAGTCGCATTATCCGAATCTTTAGGCTTTGCCGAACCCGCCATGAACAGCCTCGATGCTGTCTCGAACCGTGATTTTGCGGCGGAATTCCTTTTCGTGGCGGCGATGATCGGCACACACCTGAGCAAAATTGCCGAGCAGATCATCCTGTTCACGAGCGCCGAATTTGGCTTCTTCGAACTCGACGATGCCTACAGCACTGGCTCGAGCCTGATGCCGCAAAAGAAAAACGCCGACCCCTTCGAGCTGACGAGGGGCAAAGCGGGCACGCTGCTCGGCTACCTGACGGGCTTGATGGCGACGCTGAAGGGCCTGCCTTCGACCTATGATAAGGATTTGCAGGAAGATAAAGTGCCCGTTTTCACGGCCTTCGATACGCTGACCGCCATGCTACCCGTCATCGCTGGCGCACTGCGCACATTGACCGTGAAACCCGCCCGCATGGAAGCCGCCATCGACACAAATATGATGGCAACCGACCTAGCAGATTATCTCGTCGAGCGTGGCGTCCCCTTCAGAGAAGCCCATGCCATCAGCGGCGAAGTCGTGCGCGCCGGCATCGACAAGCAAAAGGCACTCGATGAGCTGACGCTCGAAGAGTACAAAGCCATCAACGCCGTTTTCGACGAAGATGTTTATGCCGTCTACGACGCACGAGAATCTATCGCTAAAAGAGCGGCGATCGGGGGCACGGCTCCTGAGGCTGTGAAGGCGCAGATTGAGCGTGCGAAAAGAGAGTTGACGAGTGAAGAGTGATGAGTGAAGAACTCCAGTCTCTGAGCGGAGGCGCTACGAATGTAGCGGTGTAGTCGCCTGTACCCGACAGGGTGAAGAGCGGTTCTTGCAAATGCCGTCCTTCGACTACAGGCTCACATCCGTTCGCCTTCCGCTCAGGAACTGTATTTTTCACTTCTCACGCATCACGCTCTCGTCTTACCAAAATTAACGAAAGCAAATAACCAACTAATTATTTCCAACTCAAAAGGAGAAACACCATGTCTACAACAACTTGCCCCGAATGCGCCGCCGAACTTGAACTCGAAGCTGGCACCGAAGAGAACGAAATCATCGTCTGCCCCGACTGCGGCGTGGACCTTGAAGTCACCTCCCTCAACCCCGCCACCGTCGAGCTTGCCCCGATGGAAGAGGAAGATTGGGGAGAATAGGAATTAGGTATCAGGTAATCAGGAATCAGGGATTAGGTAACCAGCCCCCCCCCTGATTCCTAATCCCTGATTTACTGATTACTACTCTACTAATCCCTAATTACCTAATCAACTAATCCCTGCCGAAGGCAACCATGAAAAAACAACCAAAGATCGGCGTGCTCTACTCCCGTGTGCGTGTCGAAGAAAAGTGGATCTTCGCCGTCCTCGAGCAACTGGGCATCGACTACGACCGTCTCGACGACCGCAAATTCTCTTTCGACATGAACAACCCCGAGCCGTGGCTAAAATACGACGCCATTCTCGAGCGCAGTATCAGCTACGCCCGTGGACTTTACTCCACACGCATCCTGAACGCCTGGGGCCTCCCGACCGTCAACACCGCCGATGTAGCGGAAATTTGCGGCAATAAACTTGCCACGGCGAGTGCTTTGGCGACCAACAACGTCCCGCAGCCAGAAACCCGTGTGGCATATACCGTCGCAGCCGCCCTCGAAGCCATCGAAGAGATGGGCTACCCCGTCGTGCTCAAGCCGATGGTCGGTTCATGGGGACGTCTGCTCGCCAAGATCAACGACCGTGATGCCGCCGAAGCCGTCCTTGAGCATAAAGACGTGCTCGGCTCCTACGAACATTCCATTTTCTATATTCAAGAATTCGTAGACAAACCGGGGCGTGATATCCGTGTGCTGGTCGTCAATAACGAACCCATCACGGCCATCTACCGCAGCTCCAAACATTGGATCACCAACACAGCCCGTGGCGGCGCAGGCGAAGTCTGCCCCCTCACGCCCGAACTCATCAAAATCTCTCGTGATGCAGCCATCGCCGTTGGCGGCGGTCTCCTCGCCGTGGACATCATCGAGCATCCCGAACACGGCTACCAGGTCAACGAGATCAACCACACCATGGAATTCCACACCGCTGCCCCCACCACGGGCGTAGATATTCCCCGCCTGATCGTGGAGTATCTGATGAAGGTGGCACGGCGTGAGATTGAAGTTTTATAGAACACGTCACTGCGAGCCGACGACGCTTTTCGTCGGCGTGGCAGTCTCCCGCATAGTCGTGGAGATTGCTTCGGCGATAAAACTGCCTCGCAATGACGAAACAAAGGAATTATTATGATCAAAGCATCCATCATCGGCGCATCGGGCTACACAGGTGGCGAACTTCTCCGCCTACTCATTCCGCATCCCGAAGTTGAAGTTATCCAAGCCACATCCCGCCAAAAAATGGGCGAGTATATCTACCAGACCCATCCCAACCTGCGCAAGCAGACCACGCTCAAATTCACCGATCCCAGCCAGCTTGAGCCAACCGACGTCCTTTTCCTCGCCCTCCCGCACGGACAGGCGCAGCACAATATCGAAAAACACGCCGCCGCCGCCGAGCACATCATCGACCTTTCCGCCGATTTTCGTCTGCGGGATGCCGATGTCTACCAAGAGTGGTACGGCGAGCCTCATGCCGCCCCCGATTGGATGGATAAATTTGTCTACGGATTGCCCGAGCTGCACCGTGAAGAATTGAAGACGGCTAAATACGTCAGCGGTGTGGGATGTAACGCAACCGCCACCAATTTGGGCTTGCTTCCGTTGGTCAGCGCCGGACTCATAGAAGAACATCTACCGATAATCGCCGAACTCAAAGTGGGCTCATCCGAAGGGGGCGCAGCCGTTAACCCCGGCTCCCATCACCCCGAACGGAGCAGCACCATCCGCACATACGCACCCTACGGACATCGCCACACCGCCGAAGTCATCCAGGAATCGGGCTTGGCAGATGTTTCTTTAACGATGACCTCTGTCGGCCTCGTGCGGGGCGCCCTCGCAACCGTCCACGCAAAAGTAAAAGATGGGGTCGCCCTAAAAGACCTCTGGAAAGCGTACCGAGCAGTCCAATCCGAAAATCCTTTTTTGCGTGTCGTCAAAGAACGCCGTGGCGTCTACCGTGTCCCCGAGCCGAAAATTTTGGCTGGCTCAAACTACGCCGACCTCGGCTTCGACCTGAACCCCAAAACGGGACACGTCATCTCGATCTGCGCCATCGACAACTTGATGAAAGGCGCTTCCGGCTCGGCCGTGCAGAGTATGAATTTGATGCTCGGTTTTGAAGAAACGCTGGGGCTGGAATTTATGGGGCTGCACCCCATTTAAATGATGAACGATGAATGCGGAATGATGAATTAAAAACCTGATAGCGGCGGTTGAGTAGCTCCGAATGCACTTTCGGAGCGTATCGAAACCAAAGCGAGCGAAAAACGATGAACGATGAATGTGGAATGATGAATTAAAAACTTTGCGTTTGAAAGGGTGATATGACTGAGAAAAAAGAACCGTTGGCATTGCGTGTACGGACCAAAGACTTTGCTTTACGCATTATCCGCTTGTATCGGGCTTTGCCCAAAAGTGGTGAAGCGAGCGTGATCGGCAAGCAAATTTTGCGAAGCGGAACATCTGTCGGCGCACAATATCGTGAAGCCTATCGTGCAAAGTCTCCTCGTGATTTCATCAACAAGATGGAGGGCAGCCTTCAGGAACTTGACGAAACAGCGTTTTGGATCGAACTGCTCGTCGAAGCAGAGATCATGCCAGAAGAGCGGATGAGCGAATTAGCAAAAGAGACCGATGAACTCATTGCTATCTTTGTTTCTTCTATTAACACCGCAAAGAAAAATAACAAATGATGAATGCAAAATGATGACTGTGGAAGGTTTTTAATTCCGCATTCATCATTCATCATTCTGCATTTGAACTAAGGACAACCTAATGACCAAAACCAACTCACCCATAACGGTAGTGAAGCTCGGCGGCACAGAAGGCGTAGATTTTTCTGCAATTTCTACCGACGCCGCCAACATGATCGCCAAAGGGCAGCGTCTCGTGCTCGTGCACGGCGGCTCGGCTGAAGCGAACGCCCTCGGCGAAGCGGTCGGGAAACCGCCCCGCTTTGTGACCTCGCCTTCGGGATACACATCCCGCTATACCAATCGTGAGACCCTCGAAGTTTTTGCGATGGCCGTCAACGGGAAGGTGAATACTTTCCTCGTCGAGCAGCTTCAAATGCTGGGCGTAAACGCCCTCGGCCTGAGCGGCGTGGACGGTGGCTTGCTGAAGGCAAAACGCAAGGCTGCCATCCGCATCGTCGAAAATGGGAAGAAGAAAATGCTCCGTGACGATTACACGGGCAAGATCAACGCTGTGAATGCCGACTTGCTTTCCACGCTGTTGGATGCGGGCTATGTCCCCGTCGTGGCACCGATGGCGATGAGCGAAAAAGGCGAAGCTCTCAACGTGGACGCCGACCGTGCCGCCGCCGAAGTCGCCGCTGCTTTGAATGCAGACACTTTGCTTTTGCTCACGGCTGTGCCCGGCTTGATGCGTGATTTCCCTGATGAAGATACGCTGATCAAAGAAATCCCCGAAGCTGGCATTGAAAAAGCCATTGAATACGCTGAAGGACGCATGAAGAAAAAAGTCCTCGGCGCGCAAGAAGCCCTGAACGGCGGCGTCGGGAAGGTCATCATCGCCGATGGGCGCGTGGATGCACCGATCTCGAATGCACTGACTGGGAATGGGACGATTATTAAGTGATTCTTTAACCACAAAGAACACAAAGGAGACAAAGTTTTTTACTTTTCCTTGGTGCTTCTTTGTGTCCTTTGTGGTAAGAAAAGAAGAGGAAGATAACTATGTCAACAATTCAAACTCTCGAAAATCAACATACATCCGGCGTATACGCCAAACGAGAACTGACCATCGTCCGCGGTGAAGGGGCGACCCTCTACGACGAAGACGGGAACGCCTACATCGACTGCGTTGGCGGTCAAGGCGCGGCGAATCTTGGTCACGCGCATCCCAAAGTTGTTGCGGCGATCAACGAGCAGGCAGGGAAGATCATTTCCGTTCCTGAAATGTTCTACAACGATACCCGTGCCGCTCTGCTCGAAAAACTAACATCTCTTGCCCCCGAAGGCATGGACCGAGCCTTCCTCTCCAATTCGGGGACAGAAGCCGTCGAAGCCGCTTTCAAATTCGCTCGCTTCAGCGCCAAGCGGACAGAGATCATCGCCACAATGCGTGGATTTCATGGTCGCAGCATGGGCGCTCTTTCCGCTACATGGAATAAGAAATATCGTGCGCCCTTCCAGCCGCTCATTCCTGGCATCAAGCACGTTCCTTATAACAAGCTCGAAAAGCTCGAAGAAGCGATTGACGAGAACACCGCCGCCGTCATCCTTGAAGCGGTACAGGGCGAAGGCGGTGTCCATCCTGGCGATGCGGAATACCTGATCGGCGCACAAAAACTCTGTAATGAACGTGGCGCACTGCTCATCATGGACGAGATCCAGACAGGCTTCGGGCGCACGGGTAAGATGTTCGCCATTGACCATTACGACCTGAAACCCGATATCATGACCGTCGCCAAATCCATGGCGGGCGGCTTCCCGATGGGCGCAACTTTGCTCGGCGAAAACGTCGCCGAACTGGATAAAGGCATCCACGGCTCGACCTTTGGCGGGAATCCCCTCGCTGCAGCGGCATCGTTGGCTGCCCTGAATGCCCTCGAAGAAGAAAAACTCCCCGAGCGCGCCGCAGAACTCGGCGAATATCTGCTCGGCGAATTGAAAAAGATCGAATCCCCGCTCATTCGCGGCGTGCGTGGCATGGGATTGATGATCGGCATTGATATTAAGAAGAAAGTCGCACCCTACCTGCGAGCGCTCACTGAGCGTGGCATTCTCGCCCTTCCCGCCGGAATGACGGTGCTGCGCTTGCTTCCGCCGTTGGTGATCGAGAAAGAGCAGTTGGATGAAGTTGTGAGTGTGCTGAAGGAAGTTTTGACGGAAAGTGCGTAATTCGTAAAGCGTATTGCGTAATGATTTCGCGAATTGTGAAGACCTTACGAAATACGCACTACGCAATACGGAAAAAATATGACAAATACAGAAAATGCCCAAACCCTCATCGAACTCGTCCAGCACTACAGCCCCTCCGGCGCAGAAGCCCTCGCTGTAGACTATCTCATCCAGCGGATGAAAGATATCGGCTTCACGAAAGCTTACAAGGATGAGATCGGCAATGCCGTCGGCGTGATGGGCGAGGGCGAGAAGCAGGTCGTCTTGCTGGGGCATATCGACACTGTTCCCGGCGAGATAGATGTCCGGGTTGAGGGAGATGTTCTTTACGGGCGGGGATCGGTAGATGCCAAGGGACCCCTCGCCAGTTTCGTTGACGCAGTCGCAAGCCTGGGTCAGGAGCGAAGCGGCTGGCAGTTTGTCGTCATCGGCGCACTGGATGAAGAGCGCAATTCCATCGGCGCACGCTACATCGTCGATCAATATCGTCCCGACTTTGCCATCATCGGCGAGCCATCCCGCTGGGATCGCGTCACGCTCGGCTACAAGGGCACGGCGCAATCCATCGTGACCGCCCGTCGCGCAATGGCGCATTCTGCCAGCGGCGAAGAGACCGCGCCCGAAGCCGCCATCGCGATCTGGGAAAAAGTGCGCGCGTGGGTGGATGAGTTCAACGCGGACAAGCCGCGCGTTTTCGAGCAGATTTTGCTCTCGCTGCGTGGATTTGATTCAGGCGATGACGGATTCGAGACTTGGGCGAAATTGCGGATCAATACCCGACTGCCCGTGACGCTCATACCCGAAGCTTGGTACCGCCAACTCGAAGAGCTTGCCGCGCCCGAAAGAGTGGAGCGCACGGGCTACGCCATCCCCGCGTACAAAGCCGACCGACGGACGCCGCTTGTGCGTGCCTTTTTGAAAGGCATCCGTGCTGCGGGCGGAAAACCCGGCTTTGTTGTCAAGACGGGCACGGCAGATGTGAATATCGTCGCCCCCGTTTGGGAATGTCCCGCCGTGGTCTATGGCCCCGGCGATTCTAATTTGGATCATACGCCCAACGAGCAACTATCATTGAGCGAATATGCGAAGGCTGTGGAGGTTTTAACGATAGCTTTGCGTGCACTGACTGAAAAATAATTTCGTACACGGAGCTGCACGGATTGCACTGAGAAATTTGAAAGTGACGGAAATCCATACCTTAATTCCTTATCCGTGATACTCTGTGTCATCCGTGTACAATAAAATAACCAACTCACTGGAGGAGAAGATGCCACAACTAACCATCGAAGGGGTCGGGACATTCGAGGTCCCCACAGGGACAAAATTGCTGAATGCACTCGTCGAGCACGGTGGCGATCCCCGCTATCGTTGCGGCGGGAAACCGAAATGCACCGTCTGTAAAGTTGAGTTCATCAGCGGCGAGCCAGAGAAGATGACGACCGCAGAGAAAGCCAAACTTGAAGAAAAAGGGGA
Organism: uncultured Anaerolineaceae bacterium; assembly: GCA_964581545.1. Classification (GTDB taxonomy): domain Bacteria; phylum Chloroflexota; class Anaerolineae; order Anaerolineales; family Villigracilaceae; genus Desulfolinea. Next base: position 24,027 of record CAZOOX010000025.1, on the reverse strand, counting down.
CTTGGGTAAATATCGTCTTTCATGCCAATGTCTCGTTGAAAGCGACATGCATGTCAAAGTACTGCAGCCTTACTCAGAATTAGAAGAGGAAGAGAACCGCCCTGGCCTGGTCGACCGGATCACCCCCGATCCCGTTTGGGTGATGAAATAGCAAGCTTAGCCTTCTTCTACATGATATATAAGCAATAATCAACTCGTGGAGAAAGAATATATAAATTAACATCGAAAGAGGGGACTTTTAGCATCCAATGTGTTAGTAAAAAATGAGGGAAAGCTCAAATATACTGTTTGCCACGAATAGTTTACCGACGATAAAACATAAAGAAGTGACCTACTCTGAAAAGAATAAATTGATAGGCAAAGAAATTTGGGAGAAGATCAACTCTTTTGTCTGTATTCTGTAAGGATTTTTCCTCCCCTTTGCCATATAATCATTATCGAACTCACAATTAGGCAGTCTCAGGTTTAGTGGATTTTACGGAGAACTTTTTCACAGAGCTATCAGCTCTCATTATTAGTCCGCCTGGCACAACTTTATCAATTATGCGGGTGGGCATGGGTTTTTACGATAAGACAAAGTTTCTTATCGTTTGGAAAGATGATTGGAGAGAATAATCTCATGATCACTACAAAAAACTTTCTTTCAAAAATAATCTCTGTACCTTACTCCAAAGATGAAGAAGATGCTCGTCGGCGACAATTATTGAATATTATATTGTTGACTGTAACCGCAGCAACAATATTTGTTTTTTTAGGGATTACGATCACCGACCTGGTTTCTAGAGAGGCTTTAGACCAGGCATCACAGTCAATTCGTCCTATAAGCGTATTTGCATGTATTATTTTTTTTCTCCTATATTTGGTCAATCGCTATTTATCAGGAACTTTTGCTGGATTATCTTTTGTGTTATTCATGCTCATTATAGTCCCCTTTGCCGATACACCAGAAGAGGTTGCATTTGGGCGCAGCTTGATAGCCTTTGTTGTTCCTATTATCTTCGCAGGATTGGTTCTAGAGCCTATACTAAGCTATGTAGTTGCTGGATTATCCAGCGTCATTTTAATTATCATCAGTGTGGGGATATTGCACCAACCAATGCCTAATATACCTGCCATTACAATCTTCTTTATAGTAGCATTGATCTCTCATATCTCGTCGCGTAGCCTGAAAAAAGTATTACAAGAAGCAACCATCTCAAATAAAAAATTACAAGAAAGTGAGCTTCAATTTCGAAGTGTCTTTAATGGTGTTAACGACGCCATCCTTGTAGAGACAACCGATGGCGAGGTCCTTGATGTTAATACAAAAGCTTGTGAGATGTTTGGCTGGACACACGAAGAGTTTCTAACCAAAACCATAAGGGATATGGTTCCCCCCGAAAGCCGGGCCTTATCTGCAGAAGTACATGATGAAGACCGTCTTTCAGTTGAACATTTTGAAACAATAAATATACGCGCTAATGGGGAGCGATTTCCCGCTTCTGTAACAGGGCGCATAGAGGAAATTAGTGGTGAAAAACGCCTACTTATTGTGGTGCGTGATATTACTGAACAGAAAAAAGCTGAGGAGGAGTTATTAGCTGCGAAAGAAAAATATCGTGAAATATTTGACAATGCTCTAGAAGGAATTTTCCAATCCACGCCAGAAGGCCGGTTTATTACTGTAAACCCCGCTCTGGCTCATATGTGGGGGCATGAGTCCCCCGAGGAAATTATTACCAGCATTAAAGATATCGCCAGAGAAATTTTCGTTGATTCAAATCGTCGCAATGAATATAAAAAGCTGATGGAAGAAAAGGGCGAGGTTCGCGGATTTGAATATCAGAGCTTTAGCATAGATAAGAAAGTGCTATGGCTCTCGGAAAATGCACGTGCTGTTCGGGACGCTTCCGGGAAAATTATATATTATGAAGGAAATATCCAAGATATCACAATGCGCAAATTGGCAACAGAAGAGCTTAAAAAAGCAAAAGAAGCAGCCGAAGCAGCTGCCCAAGCCAAAACAGATTTTTTGGCAAATATGAGTCACGAGATCCGCACCCCATTAAATGCTATTTATGGCATGACCAGTCTCATGCTAGATACCCCTCTCAACGACGAGCAGCAAGATTTCATTAAGACTATTCGTGGCGGAAGCGACACGCTGTTGAACGTTATTAACGATATTTTGGATTTCTCAAAAATAGAAGCTGGCAAAATGGAATTGGAAGAGCAGCCCTTCCGCTTGCGAGGCTGCATAGAAGACGTTCTTGATCTACTTTCAGAGAAATCTGCCAAAAAAATGCTCGAATTAGCTTATATCATCGATGATGGCGTACCTCCGCTTGTGATCGGAGATGTAACGCGCCTCCGTCAAATACTGGTTAACCTTCTAAATAACGCTCTCAAGTTTACAGACAGGGGCGAAGTCGTTGTTCTGGTCAAGAGCATGTTGATTGAAAAGAATCAGTACGAGCTTCAGTTTAGCATCCGAGATACAGGCATCGGCATCCCCAAAGATAAACTGGATCGGCTTTTCCAAAGTTTTAGCCAGGTTGATAGCTCTACAACACGAAGATATGGTGGAACGGGATTGGGCTTAGCCATTAGCAAAGAGCTGGTAGAGAAAATGGGCGGAAGAATGTGGGTCGAAAGTGAAGAAGGCAAAGGTTCTACTTTCCACTTTACCATTATCGCAAAAGCAGAAGAAGCTGCCCCGCTCATTTCTATTGACCAGCCCCCCGATCTTTCTGGAAAACGGATTCTAATTGTTGACGACAATGCAACGAATAGGCTTATCCTTGTCAAACAAACAGAATCCTGGGGAATGAAGCCCAAAGCCGTAGAATCGGGAAAAGAAGCATTGGCATTATTTGAAGAGGAAAGCTTTGACATCGCTATTCTTGATATGCAAATGCCTGAGATGGACGGTTTCACTTTGGCAGAAAGAATTAATGACATGAATATCAAAAATGACTTACCATTGATCATTTTGACTTCTATCAAACGCAATAAAGCACGTGCTTCAGATGCTGCAATTGCTGCCTTTTTGCATAAGCCCATAAAAACATCAAATCTCTTTAATGTGCTAAATAGCACCATCTTTTCTACCCCGGAGACAAAAACAAAAGAAACCAGAAAAGAAAAATCCATAGACTCAACGATGGCCGAGAGACACCCCCTGCGCGTCTTACTGGTAGAAGATAATATGATCAACCAGAAGGTTGCCTTAAAATTCCTTTCGCGTTTAGGTTACCAATCCGATATAGCTGGAAATGGGATCGAGGCTATAGAAGCTCTTGAGCGTCAGACCTATGATGTTGTTTTTATGGATATTCAAATGCCAGAAATGGATGGCAATGAAGCGACTAAACGAATTCGAGCAAAGTGGCCAAAAGATCGTCAGCCCTATATTATTGCCATGACTGCACATGCTCTCGAAGGTGATCGTGAAAAATATATTGCTCGTGGTATGGATGATTATGTTAGTAAACCGATCAAGGTAGATGCACTTCTCACAGCTTTGGAGAAAGCCAAGTATATTGATTAACTCATGTTACGCAAAAGATGTCTTTGGCAGACTTTGGGGCTGTCCTCACCCTCCGCCCTCTCCCTTCGGGAGAGGGGACTTAATCCCTTCTCCCTTTGGGAAAAGGGTAGGATGAGGGAAATGACAGTCTATTGTTCATCACTGCGTAACATGAGTTGATTAATTAGAATAGACCTCTTACATAAGTGCTCTAGCCGCCGTCCTCGGCGGCGATCTCTCTCATATATTCCTGCGCCGAGGACGCGTACCCTTTGGGTACGGCGCAGAGAGCGTGGTGAAAATTAGACTTTTGCAAGATATCTATATTATTATTGTCCTGAGAGCAAATTTCTGGTCTAGATAGTTCATTAGATTGTTTAAAAAGGGTTTAGGAGATAGTTACAATGAAAGAAAAAAGAGCTTCAAAAGATTTTTTTGGAAATCTCGTACGTTCCGGTATGCCGCCAGATGATGATTCTTTAGAGCTGTACCAGATCACACGGCTCAATTTAGCGATCATCGCCCTCGTTGTCTTTGTACCGATCTTTGCATCGATCTATTTCTTCCTGAATGTGACGGAAATTGCCGTTGGCACTCTCATTACTGGGCTATTGGCTGTGTTTTGTTTTCTTTGGTTTCGTAAAACCAAAAATGTAACTGTTGGGGCGAATTTTTTATTATTCATCTATGCTCTGCTCGTTCTATATGCTTCAGCTCACCTTGGGGGGATAAATTCATCTGCTTTGTGGTGGAATACGCATCTGCCCGTTCTGGCAGTATTGCTATTGAATATTCGCTGGGCGTCTTTGTGGACCAGCATCGTAATTTCTGAAATGCTCTTTTTGATCTATGCATACTATATAGATATTCTCCCGGTCAGCCCTCTTTTGGGGAGTGCTTTGCTATACCATGACAGCATGACAAAGATCGTCGCAATTGCACTGCTTTTTGTCTTTGGCATCCTTTTCATTTTGGAAAAAGCAAAAACTATCGAGATTCTGGAACGAGCAAAGGCAAAAGCCGAAGCCGCTGCACAAGCGAAAGCCGATTTCCTTGCGAATATGAGTCACGAGATCCGCACGCCTTTGAACGCGATCTATGGCATGACCAGCCTGATGCTGGACACACCTCTGAACGAAGAGCAACAGGATTTTATCGAAACAATCCGAGGGGGCAGTGATACGCTTTTGAGCGTGATCAATGATATTCTAGATTTCTCAAAGATCGAAGCAGGAAAACTGGAATTAGAAGAACAGCCTTTCCACATTCGTACCTGTGTAGAGGATACGCTCGACCTTCTCGCGGAAAAGGCAGCTGAGAAAATGCTGGATATGGCGTATATTCTGGAGGAAGGCACACCACATGTCGTGATCGGGGATATAACGCGCTTACGCCAAATCCTGGTCAATCTGTTGAATAACGCGATCAAATTTACGGACAAGGGCGAGGTCGTTGTCAATGTGAAAAGCACTCTCGTGGAAAACGATCAGTACGAAGTGCTTTTCAGTGTCCGCGATACGGGCATCGGCATCCCGGCAGATAAAGCCAGCAAACTCTTTCAGAGCTTCAGCCAAGTCGATTCTTCAACTACCCGAAAATACGGTGGGACAGGGCTTGGGCTGGCGATCAGTAAAGAACTTGCTGAAAAAATGGGCGGTACGATGTGGGCTGAAAGCGAAGAAGGCAAAGGCTCAACCTTTTATTTCACGATCCTGGTGAATACTAAACCTGACGCAGAGCCGATCATGACCGATGGGATACAGCCACAGCTTGCCGGAAAACACATCTTGCTTGTGGACGATAATGCAACGAATAGATTGATTTTGCATAAACAAACGGCATCGTGGGGAATGTATCCGACCGCGGTTGAATCTGGTGCTAAAGCTTTAGCACTATTGAGGGCAGGAGAAAAATTTGATATTGCCATTCTTGATATGCAAATGCCCGAAATGGATGGTTTCACATTGGCCGAAAAGATCAGCGAAATGAATGTTGAAAATGCTTTGCCCATGATCATTTTGACCTCGATCAAACGTGAAAAAGCACGCTCTGGAGATGCCAGAATAGCTGCTTTTCTTAGCAAACCGATTAAGACATCCAATCTTTTTAATATCCTAACCGGCATTATTGCTGCCGCACCTGCTCCTGAAAAGAAAAAGAAGAAAACAGATCGTATCGACCCAGCTATGGCAGAACACCATCCGCTGCGCATTTTGCTCGCCGAAGACAATATGATCAACCAGAAAGTTGCCACAAAATTGCTTTCAAGATTGGGCTATCGCGTTGATGTGGCGGGCAACGGAGTGGAAGCTATCGAGGCACTAGAACGCCAAATCTACGATGTCGTCTTCATGGATATTCAGATGCCAGAAATGGATGGTGATGAAGCCACGCGTCAGATCCGTGCAAAATGGTCGCAAGATCGGCAACCGTATATTGTTGCAATGACTGCACATGCTCTCGAAGGTGATCGTGAAAAATATATTGCTCAAGGTATGGATGATTATGTAAGCAAACCCATAAAAGTAGATGCCCTTATCGCAGCCCTGGAGAATGTTCCTCGCGTAGATTGAGTTCTGCAAGGTAAAAGCGTTCACAGTATTCCGTGATTTATGCTATCAAGGTGAGACTGATTATGAAAAATATCAAAAGAAACTATGTTGTCCTTATTCCTGTAGGAATAGCGTTGCTATCTTTTATTACAGGTGGAGCTGTAAGCGTGCACTTGCTTTCAAGGGAAAATGATACTAACGCTACGACGATCATTTACTTTTCATTTGTTACCTTGATATTAGGCGCATTCCTTTTTGGCATTTTCTGGGTGGTCTTGGGGCGTGTTCGGCGTAGTATTGAAGAAAATGCTGCCGAGCGTGAAGCAACAGAAAAAGAACTTGTTCAAACAGAATTGTGGTACAGAAGTGTTTTCGATGGAGTTAACGATGCCGTTTTAGTAGAAACTGTTAAAGGAGAAGTGCTAGACGTAAACGCCCGTGCCTGTGAGATGTTTGGCTGGACACGGCATGAGTTTCTCACCAAAACGATTCGGGATATGGTTCCACCAGAGTATCAGGCATTACTTCCTGAAGAACAAGATGAGACTACATTATCTGAAGAACCTTTTGAAACAATGAATATGCGGGCTAATGGCGAGATCTTTCCTGTCTCAGTTTCTGGTAGGCTTCAGATAATCGGAGAAGAAAAAAGGCTTCTAATTGTTTTACGGGATATTACAGAGCAAAAGAGAATCGAAGATGAGTTAAAGCAACAACACCAATTCCTTACTCATGTTATCGAATCCTTGTCGCAACCTTTTTATGTGATCAATGTAGATGATTATTCCATCGAAATATCCAACTCAGCAGCACGCGGAGGGAAAGCCCTGCCCGCAGGCACTACTTGTTATGCCCTGACACATCACCGAGACACCCCTTGTAGCGGCGACGACCACCCTTGCCCCTTGAAGGATGTGGTTAACCTAAAAAAGGTCGTTCAATATGAACATATTCATTTCGACCAGGATGGAAACCCGAGAAATTTTGAAGTGCATGGCTATCCTATCTTTAATGCACAGGGCGAAATTAAGCAAATGATAGAGTACTCTCTTGATATTACGGAGAGGAAAAAAGCTGAAGAGGAGCTGCACAAATTATCACGAGCGGTCACTCATAGCCCCACATCGGTGATTATTACAGATGCAAAGGCCAGGATCAGCTATGTGAATCCTGCCTATCTTGAGAGGGGCTATACCGAAGATGAGGTATTGGGGCAATATGCAACCTTTTTGTATTCAGATTTACACCCCAAAGAATTTTATATGGATATTTGGCAAAAAGTTTCTGCAGGGAATATGTGGCGGGGTGAAATTGGTAGCCGAACCAGCCAGAACGAAATCGTGTGGGATGCAGTCTCGATTGCGCCGATTATCGATGAGAAGGGAAAAATCACCAACTTTGTTGGTGTGATGGAAGATATTACAGCGAACAAAAAACTTTTGAAGGAAACAGAAAAAGCCAAAGAAGCTGCCGAAGCCGCTGCACAAGCCAAGGCGGACTTCCTTGCGAATATGAGTCATGAGATCCGCACGCCTTTGAACGCGATCTATGGCATGACCAGCCTGATGCTGGATACCCCACTGAACGCAGAACAACAGGATTTCATTGAAACCATTCGCGGAGGCAGCGACACACTCCTGAAAGTGATCAACGATATTCTGGATTTCTCCAAGATCGAAGCCGGCAAAATGAAATTGGAAACACAGCCTTTCTATATTCGAAATTGCATTGAAGATGCGCTTGATCTGCTGGCAGAAAAGGCTGCGAGCAAGATGCTGGATTTGGCATATTTCGTTGAGGATGACACTCCGCCTGTCGTGATCGGGGATATAACGCGCGTACGCCAAATACTGGTCAACCTGTTGAACAACGCTCTCAAATTCACGGACAAGGGCGAAGTCGTTGTTAGTGTAAAAAGTATGCTCGTGGAAAACGATCAACATGAACTCACCTTCAGCGTCCGCGATACGGGGATCGGCATCCCGGCAGATAAGATCGATAAATTATTCAAGAGCTTCAGCCAAGTGGACACATCAACAACGCGAAAATATGGCGGCACCGGGCTTGGATTAGCGATCAGCAATCAACTTGCGGAAAATATGGGCGGAAGAATGTGGCTAAAGAGTGAAGAAGGTGAAGGTTCAACCTTCTATTTCACGATTCTTGTAAAAGCGCAGCAGAATGCAAAACCTCTGTACGCAAAAGATGACGTTCCCCAGCTTTCTGGTAAGCGGATCTTGATCGTGGACGATAATGAAACAAATCGACTGATCTTGATAAAGCAAACAGAATCATGGGGTATGAAACCGCGTGCTGTTGAATCGGGACCAGAAGCGCTGACATTGTTGACCCAGGGCGAGAAATTCGACATTGCGATATTAGATATGCAGATGCCAGAAATGGATGGTTTTACCTTGGCACAAAAGATCAGTGATGAGAAAAAGAATGCCCTACCACTCATTATTTTGACATCTATCAAACGAGAGAAAACCCGCTCTTCAGATGCAAAAATATCCGCCTTTTTGAATAAGCCCATAAAAACATCCAATCTTTTCAATGTCCTGATGGGGATCATTGACACAACTCCGGTGCCACAAGTCAAGGAGAGTAAGTTGGTTGAGATCGATGGCAATATGGCAGCGCAACACCCTCTACGCATTTTGCTTGCCGAAGATAATGTCATCAACCAAAAAGTTGCGCTGAAATTACTTTCAAAATTGGGCTACCAGGCAGATCTGGCAGGGAACGGCCTCGAGGCAATCGCAGCTTTGGAACGCCAGACCTATGATGTGGTACTCATGGATATTCAAATGCCTGAAATGGATGGTGATGAAGCCACACGTCAAATCCGCGCAAAATGGACAGAAGATAGACAACCGCATATTGTTGCGATGACGGCACATGCTCTCGAAGGTGATCGTGAAAAATATATTGAACGCGGTATGGACGATTATGTCAGCAAACCGATCAAAGTAAATTCCCTTATCGCAGCCCTGGAAAAAGCTTCGCGCATAGATTAGGCCGTGTTGAGACTTGCTGGTTTCGGCAGTAAATCTCAACACTACGAAGGCTCTGCATGGTAAACTGGTAAAAAAATGATTATTCACTAATCCAGAGATAAAAAAATATGAACCCAGAACACCGTTCCGGCTTTGTCGCCGTTATTGGCCGCCCCAATGTTGGTAAATCTACCCTCGTAAACGCCCTTCTTGGGCAAAAGATCGCCGCAGTTTCCCCACGCCCGCAAACCACGCGCCGTGCCCAACTTGGCATTTTAACCACAGACCAAGCCCAGATCATCTTTGTCGATACCCCGGGCTTGCACAACCCTCATCATAAACTAGGCAAAGCCATCAACCTGAATGCTGAAGAAGCCCTCGAAGGTGTGGATTTGATCCTTTGGCTGGTGGATGCCTCTGTTGACCCAACAGCAGAAGACAAAATGATCGCCGCCCTCTTATTGGAAATTTCGCATCGCCCGCCACTCATACTTGCTACCAATAAAGCAGACAGATTATCCCAGCCCGAAATAGAAGCCCGCCAAAACGCCTACCTCGACATCTTCCCCGCTGCAGATATGGTCTTACCCCTCTCCGCCACACGCGGCGACGGACGCGATAAATTGCTCAAAACCATCATTGAAAATCTCGAAGAGCGCCCCCCAGATTTCCCCGCCGAGCAGGTCACCGATCTCTACGAACGCGATATAGCTGCAGAACTCATCCGTGAATCTTGCCTCATATTTCTGCGTCACGAAATCCCGCACAGCATCGCCATCCGCGTAGACGAATTCACCGAGCGCGGCGAAAAAGGCGCCTATATCGCTGCGACAGTCTTCGTTGAACGCGATTCGCAAAAAGGCATCGTCATTGGTGAAGGCGGGAAAACTCTCAAAAAGATCGGCTCTGCTGCTCGCAAAGAGATCGAAGCCATGAGCGGACGCAAGATTTTCCTCCAACTCCGCGTAAAAGTACTCAAAGATTGGCGCAACAACGAGAGTTATCTCCGCCGCTTTGGCTACAATCCCCCCAAAACAAATACCCGCTAGAAAGAAAAATTCCCCCTCAGGAGAAATAAATGCTATTAATGCTTGCCCCGATAATCTTATCGGCTCTTCTCGATTGGTTTGCCGTATACAAGGGGTGGAAAAAACAAGAATATATCCTCAAACCCCTCACAATGCTGTTTCTTTTCATCTTTTTATTTGTAAATACAAGCGGCCTAAACGGGATCGCTCTCTGGTTTGGCATAGGTATTCTTCTCTCCATGGCGGGTGACATTTTCCTGATGCTTCCCAAAGAAGAATTTATCGCTGGCTTGGTCGCTTTTTTACTCGCCCACCTTGCCTATATTATTGGCTTTAATCAAACCATACCACCCTTCAATCTACCCGCTATAGTCTGGTCAGTTTTACTGGGCATCATCGCAGCACAACTTCATAAACAAATTCTGATGGGTTTGGTAAAACAAGGCAAAGGATCCTTGGAAAAACCAATTCTGGCATATATGGCCGTGATCGTCATCATGCTCCTCTCTGCCCTCATCACCCTCTCTCGCCCCGAATGGGATACCCGCGCCGCCATCACCGTCAGCATCGGCGCTGCTCTCTTTGTACTCTCTGATGCAATTTTAGTCTGGAACAAATTCGTTCAGTCCATCAAAAACGGGCGCCTGATGAATATCGTCGCCTATCACATGGGGCAAATTATCCTCATCTATGGTGTTGTGATGCAGCTTTGATGCCTCTGTGAGGAGCATGTTTCTGCGACGACGTGTGCCCTTTAGGGTAAGCAGTCTCATACCAACAAGAAGATTGCTTCACCCCGACAAATATCGGAGTTCGCAAAGACATACTATCCTGTGATGTCTGAACGCTTCTTCCAATAATTACTCATTAGCTCCGTCGCCCATTTAGGCTGGCGGAGTTTTTCTTTTGGTTGGAATTCAACCATCGCTGGTTTTATATCCAAAACTGGCGTGCCATTGATCGCATCCAAACCCTGCACATACAGGACTTTCCCTTCCCTTTTCAGGATTTTGACTGTCGTCAACCCAAGCCGATTTGGCCTATTTTTCCCCCGTTGAGCAAAGATCCCGACCTTGCCCCAATCTTGCCGCCCGCGTGGATAGCGTGCCCCGGTGATAATTTTCTCCCGTTTAACCTGATCGAAGAAAAAGATGATCTCCGCATGAGAGAATTCTTCAATACCAGCTAGACTCTCCTCACCAAACTCATCTGTCAAAGCGATCTGCGAGACAACATCGCCCCAATTATCATCTTCGATCTCTTTGCGGGGGCTTTTTACATAGCCGATGGGCGTAAGAGTGATTTTCATATTTCCTTCCAAACTTGATAACAAAGATATTTCTCTCTCAACAATTGCGTAGCTTCGTTCTCGTCCATATTGATCGTGGCAACACCTGCGATTTTCCCACCTTGAGCTTCGATCAGCGAAATCGCAGCGTTGATTTGTGTGCCGGTCTCGATCCATTCATCAACGACCAGAATTTTAGCACCCGTCAGATTTATATCTGCGCGAAGCTCGAGGCTTTTTTCTATGCCTGAATAATCTACAAAAGAAATGGATTGCCTTTCCACAGGCAACTTTCCACCTTTACGGATAGGGATAAAGCCCTTCTCCGCCCGCATGGCAACTGCTGCTCCCAAGATGAAACCAAGCGCATCGATCCCGGCGACAAAATCATACGTGGATAACGGAATTGCCTCCGTTATATCATCCACTAGCGCAGCAAAAGCAGCATGATCCGCGAAGAGGGGCGTCACGTCGCAGCGATTACCGCTAGTCTCAGTGTCGATCAGTTTCAGATATTCAGGGAGCATCTAAAATCTCAATGACAAGCAGCTTAAACCGCCATCCAGTTTGCGGAACTCAGAGACATCCACTTCAATGATGGGGTAGCCCGCATCCGCAATCGTTTTGTGGGTTTTTGGATAGCCTTTTGGCATCAACACGCTGCCATTGACCCAGATGCAGTTCGCAGCATAGCTTTCGCTCTCATCAATTTCAAGGATATTGAATTGTTGAAATTCTGCTTTGGTCAAAAATTCTCCACAAGCGAGCAAATTATTTTCTTCGAGATAGGCTACTCCCGTTTTCAAGTGCAGCACTTCTTCGAGCATGACCACGGAGCCGCTCATGCCGTATTTTTCAAGATAGCCGATAACTTGATCTGCTCCACTCTGATTTGTACGCTCCGACAAGCCGATATAAAAATGGTCGCCGACCATCATAATATCGCCCGCTTCGACTCTGCCCGGCTCATGAACTTCTTCGATATTTTCGTAAAAACCCGTCAATGTTTCCTTCATCGAAGCAATTTCGCCACGACGAGAATCCGCCCCCGGATTAGTAATGATGGCACATTCTTTCGTCAACAAGGCAACATCCTCCACAAAAGTGGAATCGGGAAAATCTTCATCAGCAGGCAGCACAGTCACGTCAAGTCCGCAGCGCTTTAGTGCTTCTATATAGTTGGCATGTTGACGAAGCGCCAACTCATAATCGGGGAGACCTAATCCTGCGCTGCTGATTCCCTTGACCATACTTTTTCCAGGCCTTCGTACAATGGCTTTTTTGAACATAGACTTTCCTTTCCTTCGATGTATTTAAAATACTAAAACCTGATCCGCTGCCAGTGTCCAATTTGTCAGGAGAGCCATTGTGCCGGTCTGAATATCTTCAATCATTGCTTCTTGCCCGAACCCGCGAGCTTTTGCACAAGCCCCTCAGGTGGCGGCGACGAATTTCATCATTCGCTCTATATTATAAAAGCCTTTTGGTGTTTCCTGCCCCTTGATCGCGCACTGCACACCGTCCCCCATCAAAAATATTTTTACTTGATCTTCTTCCTCTTTGCCAAGTTCATCGCGACACGGAGGGCGTCATAGGGGCGTTCATTGCCGTAGGGGCTGTCGTTGATAATAAGTAGGTGTTCTTTCATTTTCCCTCCTCTTTGGTCTGATAGAGGCATGGCATCACAAAAGTTCCTCCCCTGCTGGCGGGGGAGGCTAGGAGGGGGCTTTTCGATTTTACCGTCGCTTTTTTCCGCCAACGCCAAGATTTTGTCGACATCTTCTTTTTTCTTGTTTTTCATCACAAACATAAAAAGCGAGCAAGTTGCTATGAAGCCAATCCATGTGGGGTAGTATAATGATAGAAATTCATGAAAACCGACAATAGTTCTCCAGCATCTGCGATAAATCAAGTTGTCCAGCAAAGTCTTCAATATGTAGCTATGTGGTTGGGCATACTGTATGCTGTATTTGCAGTCAGTTATTTGGTTTCCTTGCCTAGCCCCATTGCGAGGAAAATGAGTCTGATCCCTGGGGGAACAGCCATTTTTTTGCTAGGTCTGCGAATACAATTAAAAAGCAAACCTGTGCCGGTTCGCTGGGCTCATCCTGCGTCTGCCAGCATCATTCTACTCAGCCTGCTTAACAGCCTAGTTTTGATGGTGCTGACACAGGACATCAAACAAACTACATTTCTGATGGTAGCAGTTGTAGGCGCTGGTTTTTTTATACTTTCAACTAGTTGGTTCATAACCGTTTCAATCATTGCACTGGCAGGATGGGGAGTAACGGTAGCAGGCTTCTCATCCACATCAGGTATGGGGCACTATGGATTTGGATTGTTTTCTGCATTGTGCCTGGGTTTTATTATCCATTTTATTCACCTGAACAGTATCAAGAAACTGACACACGCGCGCCAAAGGGAACTTGCACGTGCTGAAGAATTGAAACGTTTCTTTTCCGTGTCTCGTGATTTGCTGGGTGTGATTAAATCCAATGGCAATCTTACACAGGTTAATGAGGCATTCGAACGGACGATGGGGCTCAGTCGCGAAAGCCTGTTGTCCACATCCTATTACAACTTGATCTACCCAAAAGATGTGGATACGACTCGTGACAAGATCGGGCAGTCAATCCCAGAAAAGGGACTGGCTGTTTTCGAAAACCGCCTTCTATGCGCGGATGGAAGCCACAAATGGATCCTGTGGAACGCTATCCCTCTACCTGACCAGGAGTTGATCTACCTCGCCGGGCGAGATATTACCCAACGCCACAAAATGGAAGAACGCCTGCACCAGCGCAACCGGGAGTTATCTGCACTGAATGGAATTATCGCTCCCGTTACGTCTAGCATCGAGTTGGACATCGTTTACCAGACGGTTGTAGAAGCTGTGAATTTTATGTTCAATCAGGCTGCTGGAGCCAGTCTGCAAACCCTGGAAGAAAATGACGCACTGGTAACACGTGCCAAGAGTGGAGAGTATGGAGTTAAAGTAACTGATTCCACGATCAGTGAAGGAGCAGTTAGCTTAGCAATCAAGCAACGCAAAGTTGTCAATATTGTCAATGTGCACGCCGATAAACACTTTCTCACAGGGAACGGTTCACCTCATTTCAAATCCCTGTTAATCGTGCCACTTGTGACCGGTGGTCGGGTTATTGGGACTATCTCAGTGCAAGGCGATCAAATCGCTGCTTTTGGAGCAGATGATGAACGCAGCGCTCAGGTATTGGGCAGCTATGCTGCAGTCTCGATCGAAAACGCCAGACTGTATGAAGAAAAAAGACAAGTTGAAGCAAAGCTAACTCGCTATACAAATCGCTTGCAAGAAATGGTGGAGGAACGCACAGGCGAACTGCAGGAAGCACAAGAGCAGATTTTCGCTCAAAAACGTTTACAGGAAGAAGTCGAGTTAGCCCATCAGGTACAACAGAGTTTACTTTCACACAGCGTTCCCGAAGTAGATGGATTTGTGTTCGCTGCTACTGCGCTCCCGGCCCGGTATGTGGGTGGCGACTTTTACGATTTCGTTCTTGAGGGCAATTCCTGCTACCTGACCCTGGCAGATATCGCAGGCAAAGGCATTCCGGCCGCCATGCTAACATCTACTGCGCGCGCATTGGTCCGAGCAGCCATCAGTGGGCAGGAAAAGGGCCCAGCCCACATCCTGATGAATGCTGAACGCGCAATTTATCAGGATTTGAACCGCGCAGAAATGTTTATCACGATGTTTTCTGCGCATCTGGATACAAAAAGTGGCATATTTGCCTATGCCAATGCTGGTCACACAGAGTCACTTTGGTGTCGAGCTATAGATGGAGAATGCCAGCGTCTCAGCGCTACTGGCCTGCCAGTTGGTGTGTGGGAGGAAAATCCAATCGCAGAAACCAATATTGCATTGATTCCCGGAGATCTGCTCGTTTTCTACAGTGACGGCATCACAGAAACAGTCAACGCTCAGGGAGAATTCTATGGTGTTGAACGGTTGAGTGCGTTGTTGAAAAAAAATCGCCACACATCAGCACATACAGTAGCACAGCATGTTCTGGTCGAGGTTGAGGAATTTTCCGGTGGCACGCCCCTTGTCGATGATCTGACCCTGGTCGTACTAAAGGTAAAACCGCGCACCCTGCGATTCACTCACCCTGCCAAGCTTGATGAATTGGATGCGATCACCACCTTGATACATCAAAATGTTATTGGGTACGGCGACGATTTTGCCTATCAGGTTCAACTAGCCTCTTCAGAAATCATCACCAACATAATCAAGTATGCTTATCCTAAAACAGCGGGTAAAATTCGTTGTGCCCTTGCTTTGCAAGAAGATAGTATCTCCCTAGACTTTTTTGATGACGGGAAAGCATTCAACCCTGAAATGCTCGAACCAGTGAATTTAGATGCGCCCAACATAGGCGGGTATGGGCTATTCATTGTTCAGCAACTTATGAACGAAGTGAAATATTCAGCAAGTGAAACAGATGGCAACCATTGGCATCTGGTCAAAAACCTGAAGGGAAGTGCAACATGATATCAAAACCTCCTAGCAAGCAAAACCTATATCAAAGATATTTGTGGGGCTTTCGTATTCTTGCTATCATCGCCGTCGCATGGGGCACGTACTATATATTTTGGCGTTTCACGAATACCCTCAACATGAATACGCTTTGGCTAGCATTGGCATTGGTATTTGCCGAAATTTATGCTTACTTTGATACGGTCATCTTTGTCTTGATGATGTGGAAGCCCGCCCGCCGCGAAGCGCCTCCACCGCCAGAAATAGTCAGCAGCGTAGATGTCTATATCGCCACCTATAACGAACCGGTCGAATTGCTCAGGTTGACCGCCAGTGCTGCTACACACATCGATTGGCCGGACAAACATGTCTACTTGCTTGACGATGGTTCACGCCCGGAAATGAAAGCGCTGGCTGAAGAACTGGATTGCGGATATATCACTCGTGGCGAAGAATGGAGTGGAAAACCTCGACACGCCAAAGCGGGCAATATCAACAATGCCCTGCTCCAGACATCCGGTGATTACATCCTGATCTTGGATGCCGATCAAATTCCTGCGCCAGCCATTCTGAAGCGTACACTTGGTTATTTCGACGATCCGAAATTGGCATTTGTGCAAACCCCGCAATATTTTTACAACCTGCCTCCAGGCGACCCCTTTGCATCTGATGCGCCCCTTTTCTATGGCCCTGTCTTGCAGGGAAGAGACGGCTGGAATGCCGCATCCTTCTGTGGCTCTAATGCAGTTTTACGGCGCGAAGCGCTTATGCAGCTTGGTCTAAGTGGTTTTGTTAAAGAGGTCGAAGGGCAGATGGCGCAAAGTGTAGCGCGGCTTAGAAAAGAACTGCGCTCCGGTCAGGAAAATCCCGCACTTGAAAAAGCCGTGTTGACACGCCTAAAAGCCCAGTTGCGCGATACAAACCGGGCACTGCGCCAGGGCGAATCACTCGCTTCGATCAGCGAAGCAGTTCGCCAGTCCGTGCAAGAAGCGCGAGAAGACGTCGCCAGCCAGGATTATGCCCAGATCGCCGCCGACCTAGCTGATTTGGCAGATATGGGCGACGCGTCCGCTGAAGAGGCACAACGCTTCATTCAGGACCATCAACCTGCTCTCGTTACCCAAACTGCCCCTTCCGCCTCGGATACGCTTGGGGTATCCGACAAAGCTATGGAAGGGATCGACATGACCCGCCCCGATGAAGCCATCCCCGTACAAGCCCTTTCCACCATCAGCATCACGGAAGACACTGCCACCGCCATGCGCTTACATGCTATGGGCTGGACAAGTGTTTTTCATAACGAAATTCTGGCTTATGGTTTAGCCCCTGAAGATCTGGGGACCGCGCTTACCCAGCGCCTTCGCTGGGCGCAGGGAACCATTCAAATTTTGCGACAGGAAAACCCCTTGTTTTATAAAGGGCTTTCTTTGCCGCAGCGGCTATTGTATTTCAACATGAGCTATTCATATTTCAGCGGATTCGTGAATCTTATTTTCCTGCTTGTGCCGATCCTGTATTTGTTCACACAACTCTCGGCTGTTTCCAGCTGGTCAGTGGGGTTCATTGCCAGGTTGCTGCCTCTATTGATTTTGAATCGCTTTATGTATGCCTATGTAACACAAGGTCTAAATGTACGTCGCAGTGAAGAATATAGTCTGGCGCTCTTTCCTTTGTGGATTCAAGCTGTGGTCAGTGTATTTTCAGGGATGGAGCTAAAATTCGCTGTCACTTCAAAGCAACGACAAAGCGGTAACTACCTCCGGCTGGTATGGCCACAGGTTACTATTGTTGTCTTAACGATCGCAGCAAGCATCTTTGGGGTGGTGGCGTTGGTAACAGGCTGGAACACCAATGTTTACGGCGTGTTGATCAATATCTTCTGGGGTATATACAATATCCTACCCCTCTCTCGAATCATCCGCGCCGCCTTTTACACCCCGCCAAAAGACTGGCATCCGCGCCCACCGGAATTCCTTTTCCAAGATGGATAATTATCCAAACATTCTTTTCAGGAGCAACCATGGACTTTCATATATCTGAGAAACAGATCTCTGAAACCAGCACCCTGCTAACGCTGACAGGTATGCTAAACGCGGCGTCTGCACCAACGCTGAAAACTCACATCAAAAAATTAATAGACGCTAATCGTATTGAACTCATCCTAGATATCAGTGCGGTCTCATTTCTGGACAGTTCCGGACTGGCTGTACTGGTTTCAGGGCTAAAGGCAACACGCGAACGTGGAGGCTGGCTCAAACTGGCAGGAGCCAACTCACAGGTTGTCAGCATCTTCAAGATGACCATGTTAGATCGCGTCTTTGAGATGTATTCAAGCGTAGAAGAAGCGCAAAACCAATAACTCTCTCGCGTTTTAACTGGGCTGTGCATCTAAATTGAGTGAGGGTGAATATCTCCAGAGAACTTTACCTGATCACCAAACTCCCATCGGGATTAAACGCCCAATTATCCCCGTAAGCGACCTCCCATAAATAGCCATCGGGATCGGAGAAGTAGCCGCTGTAGCCACCCCAGAAGACATCCTGTGCAGGCTTTTCGATCTTCCCACCGCTCTTTTCCGCGAGCTTCAAGATTTTATCTACGTCTTTTTTTTGGCGCGTATTATGCGCCAGAGTGATGCCCGAAAACGCCCCGCGCTGGGACGATTGTTTGGGTGAAACATCTTCTGCCAACTTTTCAAGCGGGTAGAGTGCCAAACAAACGCCGCCCGTTTGAAAGAAGATGATACCCTGTTCTGGCTTACCGCTGGTGGGGAAACCTAAACCTTTGTGATAAAAACGATAGGAGCGTTCAAGATCGGTAACGCCCAGTGTGATGATGCTGATTCTTGGTTCCATAAGTTCTCCTGTTTGATAAAAAAGCGGCCACATCTATTCAGTTTTTAGAGTAGCCGCTTTTCTCTTTAGTCAGTTTAGATTATGTCAGAAGCACGGTTTCGGTTTGTAGTGCGATCTCCAATTCCTCGTTAGTGCGGATGATAAGGATTTTTGCGCGGCTGTCTTCGGCCTGGATCTCGGTGACTTTTCCTTTTTTGCCCTCGTTATTTTTGGCGGGATCGAGCGTGTACCCGAGGCTTGCTAGCCCCTCACAAACTTGGTCCCTGATGAGGTCACTATTCTCGCCAACCCCCGCCGTGAAGACCAGCGCGTCCACGTGACCCAAAGTGGCAGTATATGCACCGACATATTTCTTGATCCGGTAGCTATACATCTCAAAAGCGAGTTGGGCTGCGGCATCGTCTTTTTGCATCCGTTCTTCAATATCTCGCAGGTCGTTATCGCCAGCGATACCGAGCAGGCCGCTTTTTTTGTTGAGCAGTTTATCAATTTCGGCGATGCTCATCCCGTGATCGTTTGCGAGATGGAAGATGACGGCGGGGTCAATATCGCCGCTGCGGGTTCCCATGATGAGACCGGGGAGGGGGCTGAATCCCATCGAGGTATCTACGGATCGCCCTTGTGAAATGGCAGTGATACTTGCTCCGTTGCCGAGGTGCGCGGTGATGAGATTTGTTTCCGTTAAATCCTTGCCGAGATATTCTGCCGCAACCTTGGAGACATACAAGTGTGATGTGCCATGAAAGCCATATACGCGGACGTGGTGTTCGTCATAGAGTTCAGCGGGAATGGCGTAACGGTAAGCGTAGGCGGGCATAGATTGGTGGAAGGCGGTGTCGAAGATGGCGACTTGTGGAGCGTGAGGGAAAAGCTCCATCGCAACTTGAATACCGGTTAAATTAGCGGGGTTGTGGAGGGGAGCGAGAGAGGAGAGCGCATCGATCACGTTGATGACTTCCTCGTTGATGATCGTGGGGGCACTGAATTTTTCGCCGCCGTGGACGACTCGATGCCCAACGGCAGTGATCTCGTTTGGGCTGGCGATAATGCCTTTTAGCAGGCGTTGGACGACCATGTTGAGGCCGGCCTGATGATCGGGTATGGCAACCAAATTGACTTCAGGAGCGTTCCCCGCTATTTCGTGTTTGATGCGCCCCTCTTCTTCGCCGATCCGCTCGACCAATCCAGCAGCGAGGACAGAGCGGTCATCCATATTAAAAAGTTGGTATTTGATCGAAGAACTTCCGGCGTTGATGACTAGTATTTTCATTTTATTCCTTTTTTTGATGATTTTACCCTTGCGGGCACGTGTGCGAGGCGGCTTTATTACCGAAGCAATCTTCTATTAGCAATGAGACCGCTTCGTCGCAAAAGCATGCTCCTCGCGGGATCATCTTTTTTACTCATCCTGAGCTTGAATAGCAGTGATGAGAACGGTGTTGATGATGTCTTCGACCGTGCAGCCGCGGCTAAGATCGTTGACCGGTTTGTTCAGCCCCTGCAAAACAGGGCCAATGGCGATAGCGCCCGTTTCGCGCTGGACGGCTTTGTAGGTGTTGTTGCCCGTATTTAAGTCGGGGAAAATGAAGAGGGAAGCCTGCCCAGCCACTTTGGAGCCGGGCATCTTTTGTGCGGCAACGTCTTTCGAGACGGCGGCGTCGTATTGCATGGGGCCTTCAAGAGTCAGATCGGGACGGCGCTTTTGTGCCAGTTCGGTCGCTTTGCGGACTTTTTCGACTTCTTCGCCTGTGCCCGATTTGCCCGTGGAATAGGAGAGCATGGCGATGCGCGGCTCGATGTCGAAGGTTTTGGCTGTGTCGGCAGAGGAGATGGCGATCTCGGCGAGTTGTTCGGCAGTGGGGTTGGGGTTGACGGCGCAATCGCCATAGACGAGGACGCGGTCGTCGAGCGCCATGAAAAAGACGGATGAGACCACAGAAAAGCCGGGCTTGGTTTTGACAAATTGCAGGGAGGGGCGGATGGTGTGGGCGGTGGTGTGCATCGCGCCGGAGACCATGCCATCGGCGTGACCTTTATAGACCATCATCGTACCGAAGTAGGAGACATCGGCGATCATATCGAGTGCGTTTTCAGGTTGGATGCCTTTGTGCTTGCGCAATTCGTAAAGGGTGTTGGCGTAATCATCGAGTAGATCAGTATTTTTGGGGTCAACGATGGTGCTGTGCTCGGTATTCATGTTTCTTAGGCCCAAGCGCCGAATGGATGCTTGTATTTCATCGTGATTGCCCAAGAGAACCAGATCAACCGCGCCGCGGCTGAGAAGGAGATCCGCTGCACGCAAGATGCGGTCGTCTTTTGCTTCCGGCAGGACGATCTTTTTTCTCTTGGCATGCGCTTTTTGGAAGAGACTGTAAATAAACATGCGGGGCGTGATACCACGTGTTTGTACGCGCGAGAGAATGCCTTCGAGCGCGGCGGTATCTTGATGGCGTTCAAAGAGTTTCAGGCTGAGCTCAATTTTTTTCGGGGTATCGGCTGTGATGTACGAGCGCAAAGCCATTGTTTGGGTCGCGGTGGGATAGGTCGCTTCCTCGACGGATAAAATGGGAACAATATCCTTTAGGTCTAGGCCATCCAATAGTTGCCTGACGGATTCAGGAGGGCACAAACCGCCGCTCAAGATGATGCCAGAGAGACGCGGATAGCTGCGTGACTGGTGAGCTTGAAGAGCGCTGAGCAAGATAGCATCTCGATCCCCCGCAACGATGAGCAGGGCATTCTCTTTAAGATGAGAGAGGTAATTGCGGACGCTCATGGAGATGATGACATAATCATAAGCCAGATTGTCCAGATATTCCTGTCCGTAGAGTACTTCTGCGCCCAATTGCTCGACGATCTCGTGGATGGTGGGGCTGCTGAGGCGTTCATCGGCGGGGAGCACGGAGACGAAGGTTCTTTCGTCAGCAAAAACATCTGGTAAAGCGCTGCGGAGGGCATCCAGATCTTCCGGGTCTGTGCGATTGACGATGACACCCAGAACTTCACATCCGATATTGGTGAAGGCATCGTAGGAAACGCGCACCACGTTTTGGACATCGGAAATCTCCGGTTTATCACCGCGGCTAACGATCAGGACAGGGGAACCCAGGTTTTTTGCAATTTGAGCATTGAGATCAACTTCGAAGGCACTTTCTTCGTGCTCGAAGTCGGACCCGATGATAAGAATAAAGTCGTAGCGGGATTCGAGAGCTTTGTATTTCTGGATGACCGTGTCAATAATGACTTCGGTTTTGCCCTGCCCCATCAGGTCGAGGGCGTCCTGCTCAAGGTAGGCAAAGGTATCCTCGTAATCTATGTTGAGATCGAAGTGCTTGACGAGCAATTCGATGTTTTTGTCATGGTCGCGGATATCTTTTTCGTCAATGATCGGGCGAAAAACGCCCACACGTCCCGTTTTGCGGAGTAATAGGTTGGTGATCCCCAAAGAAACAAGCGATTTTCCACAGCGGGGTTCTGTGGTGGTCAGGTAAAGGGAGTTGGTCATTTATTTTTTCTCACGTTTTTTTATTTGTGCTGAGAAGTAGCTCTAAAGAGAGGCCCAGTTTTTTCTTATAAACTGAACGAAAAACACATTGTTGTATTTTACACAATCTTTGTAAGAGAAATGCTCGCGCCCACCTGATTTTCTTCTGCTAATTCTGGAACGAATATCTTGTGTTTTGATTTCTTCGCTCTATGAGTTTCCCCTCAACTACTTTACACACCGAAAGCCTAGATAATCCATATCCAGTTCTTTTGCGCGGGGCCAAACTTTTCCATCATAGACAATGATATAAGCTTTGTCCTGGCTCACTTCGGTTGCAGTCCACCAGTAAATTACCGGGGAATAAATATCCCAGAGGGGAAACTCTTTATCCGGTCTTTTTTCGTAGTTTGCTTCCGCATTTTGCTCATCCCATACACCGTGACTATTCTCTCCATGCAGGGACATTGAGCGAACAGCTTCGTCCGCTGTGGGTAAGCGCCACATATTTTGCGGCTCAGATAAAAGTGTTTCTCCATCTTCGTTTAGCCGTTGACAGGCTTGACCTGCTTCGTGCCAATTTTTCCCTTTCTCTGGCCATCCTGGGCCTTTTGGCGCCCAAGTAAGTGTAATTTCGTTTCCAATCACCAATTGTGCATCCGGGCTTCGATCTTTTATCCGCTGGGATGTCCGGTAGGCGGGATAAATACCAGCAACAATGAGCACTAAAATTGGTAACCCTACCATCCAGCGTGTTGCCGCCTTGCGAGTGGGTGGGGTTCCATACCAATAAAAAAGCCCGATCATAACCAAAGGCAGAAGAAGGAAAAGGATGACTGTATTGGTAAGTATGTTGAAAAACCAGGCCGCCAATACTGCGACTACGACGTGGAGCGCACCTCCTACGCGGGGCCAATAGATCGAGGTAAGACCTACGCCCATGAAAATCAGCATGGGGCTTAGATATTGTATGATCGTCAGGCCAAGATTCATCAAAAAGCTTTCGTAATACCACCCTTCATGGAAGGTTTCGCCAGCTCCCCAAAATGCCCAGAAAGATGTAATTGCAATGGAGAAACTGACAGCAATCCACCCTATCCTCTGGTGTTTTCGTTGAGTTTCCATAGCGATACTCCTTACCTAGACCGCAGTCCAAATCAGCGTACTTTGATTAT
Organism: uncultured Anaerolineaceae bacterium; assembly: GCA_964581545.1. Lineage (GTDB taxonomy): Bacteria > Chloroflexota > Anaerolineae > Anaerolineales > Villigracilaceae > Desulfolinea. The sequence continues at coordinate 625 of CAZOOX010000025.1, read as the reverse complement.
AGTCATTCTGTTTTACACTTCCAAATTAAGGTATCTCCCCCCAATTTAAGAACGAATTTGGGGGAGATACCCCTTCGGGCACTTTGTCTGAAAGACAGAGGGGCGCAGGGGGGCTTACTCTTCTAAAGCATAAGTTATCGCTAAAATCACCCCATCAATATCATTCATCACGTTATTATTCCAAAAGCGGATGACGCGATAGCCACGAGATTTCAAATATTCCGTTTTCTCATCATCATATTCTTGCATGTCGAGATCAAGTTCCATGATCAACTTCTTTCTGATGCAACAAAAATCGACCATGAAATTGCCTATCGCATGTTGATGGCGAAAGCGAACGCCCAATTGACTGCGTTCTAAATATGATCAAAGTTTTCTCTCTGCGGGTGTCATATTCATGCGTAGATTTGATGCTCTGCGCATGATTTTGGGATTGGTACGGGGTTGTTTTGACATGTTTTTTTTCTATTTACTGCCCCCTCGGTCCCCATTTTGAAGTGCAAAAATGGGGGATGGGAGTCTTTTAAATCAAAATCATGTTTTTTCTCCCCAAAATTGTTCTCCATTTTGGGGGAGATGTCCGCCTGTACCCGACAGGGTGATAGGACAGAGCAACTGTGTTAGC
>CAZOOX010000024.1:0-37044 GCA_964581545.1 uncultured Anaerolineaceae bacterium | reverse complement strand
TATCAATCGTAAAGGCTTGCACGTTTAGTGGTGCATTAGCAGGGTCCTGGTTTGTGGCACCCTCCCGCGTATGTATTGAATTAGGATCAGTAGGACCAGCAGGGATCGTATTGGTATAGTTTCCCTGTACCGCCGAGGTTACATCCACAGAGATCACACAATCAGAATCAGGTTGAACAGTCCCATCTTCCAAAGTAATCGTTGTTATTGGTGTCGCAGGCGTATCACCAGGATTTAGGGTGTTTCCACTCCCGTCTTCCAGTGTTGCTCCTGCACCACATCCGGTCAGAGAGAAATTGAGAGGAGAAATCAATTGAATATCGCCATCGCCATTCGTTGGCAAAACATCGGTCACGCTAAGCTCTGTCAGCGGGCTGGTAATATCATTATTATGGATCGTAATCGATAAAGTGGCAGTATCCCCCACAAAGATCGTATTTGGTGCAAAAGCTTTGCTCAGCGATGGATCCTCAACAGCAATAACATTCAAGGTTGCGCTGGCTGGTGTAGTGTTGCTAATAGGGACAGGGGGACCTGAAGGTGACTCAGGGTCTATCGTTTCTGAAGTTAAACCTCCTGTAGGGATGGTGTTGATCAGGTTACCAGATGTATAGGAGGTAACATCCACCTCAACATAACAGGAACCAGGAAGACCTAGGTTTTGCCCCGGAACAGTACCATTATTCAGCATAAAGGATGTGTCGCCAACCTCCAGCGCTCCACCAGCACCGTCTGTAACACTTGCTCCTGCTCCACAGGTATGAGTCACGTTGAGCGGAGCCGTTACTGTGATACCCGCGGGCATATTATCTGTCCAAGAGGTATTTGTCAGTTCATTGGCGTTCAGGTTGTACACTGTCACGCGCAATTTAGATGTTGCCCCGGAGACGATAGAAATAGGGGTGAAGCTCTTGTTGATCTCCGCCGGCACTGTCACCACACGAGGGGCAAATTCAGCGTCCGGCGCAGGTGCTGCCTGAGCACTATCTAAATTCCCTCCAAAAGGAAATACAGCCAGAAGCCCAAAAAAGGCAAGAACTAAGAAAAAGCGTATGGCAGGGCTAATGCGCTTTAGAAATTGAGATGAGTTCAACATAATTAAGTTCTCCTTAAACAACAAAAACCAACCCAAAAATAAAAAGGGTCGGTTTCGCTCTTGCTCCTCAACGACTTAGCCAACTTAGTGGCAGCGACCAATTTCGGTCGTTGGATCTTCGCATCCGCACTACAAATGTAATGATTTTGCAATTATCTGCCAATTATAGAGTATCTATAACATTAAAGAAAGCCAAGAAGCTTACAAATTTGATAATTCTCACCCCAAATATCCCCCAAATGGGCATTTTTGGTTATTTATTAGGACTTACGCATATTAGAATCCTTATCCCAATGCTCTGCATTGGGATGCTGTAGGCAAGCCGAAACGCGGAGCGTTGATATCAAGATTTCTATTTGCCGGTTATTTGTGCCCAACTATACTAATTTATGGCGAATAAACCTTCAAATTATCAAAGCCAACGATAAGCCCGGGTACATCAAAAACGCCGCCCGCAAGCCCGATATAGCCTTGAGAGAAACTTGCATCTGCATCAACAACCTGTGCAATAACTTGATTGTCTACAGATAGAGTCAATTCATTCCCAATACAAGAAGCAGAGACGTTCAATGCACCTTTATTTATCAAGGACGAAAGATTATCCCAATCATAGAGGGCGATAAACTCCCCATCAAGATATTTATAGATAATAAAATAACCATCTTCATCAACTTCTAATTGATAATAATTATTATTATCGACATAACGGCACATAATACCAAAACCACCGGTCCCATTTGCCGATTGCAAGACCTGAACATCTGCACTAATAATGACATCGCCATATTGGGTATTATTATTTCCCCAAACCGAATAATCCGGCTCTTTAACTTCGATCACATATTGCCCGTTTTGATAGCCTGAAGAGCCAGAACTTGTGTCTTGCTCGCTCCAGCCGCTAGCGGTTGATGAAAAGTCATCTTCATAGATCATGCTACCTGATGGTTGCTCTTGGACCACGGGTGGAGGAGCTGCTTTTTCCACAAAGCTAACTTCACCGCGTTTTGCTGCTTCGATAAGTGGGAGAGCCAATTTTATAGGTCGTAGCGCATTAATAAACCCACCAGTGGGGACACAATTATCATAATCATCCACCACACCGTCTCGGTTTGTATCGGCTAAAACACGGCAATCAACAAATTGGTCATTACCTCCATAGCCAAGCTGGGTTGGTACGCCGATCAACTCATTATTGCTATTTACGGCAAGCCCGCCACTATTGCCACCCGAGATCGTTGCCGATGTCTTGATAAAAGCTCGTTGACCGACACCCTCTTCGGCTGTAAAGCCGCCTACATCTCCCGATGTAAGCGTAATTGTTACGCCACCAATACCGGGATAGCCCATGATCGTTAGGTCTCCACCCAATTCAAGCGCATCAGAATTACCAAGAGGCACAGCAGGCAGATTTAAACTAGCATAGTCAACAGGATTTCCGTTCATATCTGCAACAACACGGATCACGGCCAAGTCCAAGCCTTCATCTACCTGCATTACTTCAGCGTAATATCTCGGCTCTGCAGGATAGTTTGGATCTACAGTAAAAGCAACTACCAGGTCTTCAACATCATAAAATTTATCGGAAAGCACTACATGTGCATTCGTCAATATCAACCCATCGGCAGAAATGATTGATCCAGAACCAGACCAGCCTTCCAGTCTTTCCCCCTCTACTTCTACAACGGCAATGATCTGTACAACAGACTCATAAAGTTTTGCGGGAGCTGTATTATTTTCACTCTGGACTTCCGGCTGAGTATTAACAGGTGGAGAATTAACAGGCGCTTCGGTAGGTACTGTGTCTTCCGAAAGTGCCAATAATGCGCCAAATCCGCCCAAAAGCAATACTGCCCCCACACATACCAAAACCAAGGTGATCACACCACAAGTAATTAACGTCGTCTTTGTATTTTTATTCATCCTAATTCTCCTCATTCACAGTTGCCTGTGCCTGAACGCGAGTAAATTCCTTTAAAAATTCCTGTGCAATATCTGTATTGTATATCACAAGAATATTCTCATCATTACGTTCTTCTGCGCTGCGGCTAAAATTATAGGAGCCTGTAATGACAATTTGTTCATCAATAATAAAAACCTTATGGTGCATCAGACCATCAATACCATCTTCATGCACATCCAGACCCGCTTGGACTAAAACTTCATATTCGCCAAATTCCCTATTGGATGCAACCTGAGAATGATCCATCACTCCGGCAACGGATACCCCCTCTCGTGCGCGATTTTGAATGGCTTCCGATATATCATCAGATGTGAAGGAATAAGCCATGAAGTAGATGCTCTCATCTGCGTCACTGATCAGGTCAATGATCACATCTGCGACACCATCATCAGGCGAAAAATAGGTCTCTATCATTGTGCCATTCACAAAAGTAACAGGATTCGGTGTATCAGAAACAGTATCAGGCCCAAAGTGGTCGTCCACGAACATTTCATCAAATTCTTTTTGATAATTTTCGATCAATTTTTGGGAACGAATGCGGAGCAGGTTATTATTATCTTCATACCCGCCGCCAATAGTGAAGTTCATTGAACCAAGCCAAAGTTCAGAGCGGTCAATGATCACAAATTTATTGTGCATTAGTCCTTCACGGCGATCACCCAATATCGTAATGCCGGCGTCGATCAATTCTTGAGGAACGTCGCGGTCTCGATTGCTGCTTTCCATCACAATACGCACTTGAACGCCGCGATGAAGTGCATCAATTAAAGCATCACGGATACTCCACAGGCTAAAACTGTAAACGGCTAAATCTACACTCAGCCGAGCGTCATCTATAGCGGAAGCAAGCCTACGGTCAGGTCCGCCCCGAAGAGAATCCGCTTCGGGATGAGTAGGGTCGGTAAAATAGAGTTCGTACCAGCCGCCATCCACGCCGTATCCAATATCCAAAGGGATTTCTTGTATTTCAAAATTTTCTTCGACAGGCGCTAAAGTTGCTGGTACTGCTGGCGTTTCTGTTTCAAGGGGCATCGGTTGGCAAGCAGAGAATAAAAAGAAAAACAAAAGGGTGATATTTTTTCGCATAATTACCTCATAAAATTTGATGGTTCATTATACTGTGTGGGGTATAATTCCGCCGCTTAAAAATAACTCAAAATAGAAATGGACTTTTCATGGCACTTGCAGAATTTATTTACACCGAAGTACTCAAACCCCGTCCCCTTCGCAAATTGACCAATGCGATCTTATTAAAAATAATCCCCGAAAAAGTGAAAGTAGACCCTGCTACACTTTATCTAAACCCAAATGACCCTGTTCTTTCCGGTGCGCTGACCTTGCGCGTTTACGAGAATAGTGAAATTGCTTTCTTTAAAGAATATTGCCGCGACGATATGGTTTTTGTCGATATTGGCGGCAACGTTGGCCTATATAGCGCACTCGCCTTGCATACACTTAGCAGTGAGGGCAGGATCATTACACTTGAGCCACATCCCGAATCTTTTGCTTTGCTTTCTAAAAACGTAGAAGTCAACCAGAAAGAACGCGGCATTGAAGATGCCCCCCAAATCGAGCTTTTTCAGATGGCAGCATCTTCACAAAGCGGTACACGCAGCCTTACACTAAACCCCGAAAACAAAGCGGATAATCGTCTCTCTGATGCCCCTGAAGAATGGGAGAGCATTCCCATTGAAGCAAAATCAATGGACGCCTTGCTCATCGAACAAGGTATTGAAGAAGTCAATTTCGTTAAAATGGATGTCCAAGGCTATGAGCACCGCATCATTTCCGGCTTCACAGACACCTTACGACATTCAAAGAAAACCATCATCATGACCGAATTTTGGCCTCAAGGCATCGAAAGCACAGGCGGCAATGCACGCGGTTATTTACAAGATTTAAGCGACTTTGGCTTTACGCTCTATGAACTCAAAGAAAGACCGCTTGGGCATATTGACCCCCTCGAAGATTGGGATACGCTCATCGCACGACTGCACGGACGCAAATATACAAATTTGATCGCGGTAAAGGGGTATGACCTCAAATAACGAATCCACCGCCAATCGCCAGATTGCCCGCGCTGCGGGAACTGTTATGCTCGCCTTTGCCTTTGGGCAGATCATCGGGCTTTTGCGCCGCATTCTCGTCGCGCAGGCCTTTGGCGCGGGCGCAGAACTGGATGCCTTCATCGCCGCAAATCGCGTCTCAGAGACCCTCTTTAATCTTGTCGCAGGCGGCGCGCTGGGATCGGCATTTATCCCGACTTTTGCTGGATTATTGGCGAAGGATGAGAAGAAATCTGCCTGGAAGTTGGCGAGCGCGATTGCCAACTGGGTCGCCCTTGTTTTGGGCTTGCTCGCCGCGCTGGCAGCGATCTTTGCGCCCCAAATTGTACGTTACGCCCTTGCCCCGGGCTTCTCTGCAAACCCCGAACAATTTGCATTAACTGTTACACTGCTCCGCATTCAACTTTTCTCTGCAATACTCTTCGGCTTAAGCGGCCTTGTGATGGGGATATTGAATTCACATCAGGTATTCCTCATCCCTGCACTAACTCCTTCCATGTATCAGTTGGGGATGATCTTCGGCGTGCTAGTACTAGCGCCCAAAATGGGGATCTATGGCTTGGCATGGGGCGTGGTGATCGGGGCGTTATTTCATTTGGTATTGCAAATCCCTGCATTATTCAAAGTTAATCGCCCCCCTGCCCTAAAGGACATCCCCCCATTTTCGGGGAAAATGGGGGGAATGAGGGGGGCTTATTCCTTCACCCTCGGCATTGGCGACGCGAACGTCGGCGAAGTGATCCGTTTAATGGGGCCGCGTCTTTTAGGCGTAGCCGTTGTACAGCTTAATTTTTGGGTTAATACCTGGCTTGCATCTCGCATGGCCGCTGGCTCTGTGGCAGGAATCGAATATGGCTTTGCGCTGATGCTGATGGCGCAAGTCGCTATTGCACAATCTATCGCCACAGCAGCAATGCCTACCTTCGCTAAACAATATGCGCTCGGAAAACTCGACGAAGTACGAAATTCACTTGCAGCAACGATCCGCGGGGTTTTATTTCTTTCAATTCCTGCAAGCGTAGGATTGATCATTTTGCGCGTTCCACTCATTACCCTGCTTTACCAGCGCGGCGAATTTGACTCGCGCTCAACGGAGATCGTTGCCTGGGCATTGCTTTGGTATGCAGTCGGCTTGGTTGGTCATTCAGTGATGGAGATTTTAGCCCGCGCCTTTTACGCACTCCACGATACAAAAACTCCTGTTTTGGTCGGGATCGGGGCAATGAGTTTAAATATTGTCTTCAGCATCGCTTTTGCCGCGCTCTTTGAACAAATCGGCTGGATGCCACATGGCGGCTTGGCGCTCGCCAACTCTCTCGCTACCGCTCTGGAGATGGTACTGCTGATAATCTTAATGCGTAAACGTTTGGGCGGAATAGACGGTGCCAATATCGCACGCGGTTTTGGTCAGGCAACGCTCGCTGCGCTGGGGATGGGCATTGTCCTTACTTGGTGGGAGCAAGCCCAAATCACGTCTGCTACGTGGTTAATTGCTCTCGGCGGGATCGCTATTGGGGGCACAGTCTATCTTTTCGGCGTATGGATCCTGAAAGTCCCCGAAATCCAAGATGCTTTGGGTTTTGTACGAAGCAAATTAGGCAGATAAAAAAGTACTGAGTATTTTCAAAATACTCAGCACTTGGGTTTGGCTATTCTTTTACACGTTCTATTTTTGCCCCCAAAGCTTTAAATTTCTGTTCAACATCAGCATAACCTCTATCGATTTGGCTGATATTGCGAATGGTGGATTTTCCATCAGCGGCAAGTGCGGCGAGCAACAATGCCATGCCCGCGCGGATGTCAGGGCTATCTACTTTTTCACCAAATAGCGGAGAAGGGCCTTGCACAATACAGCGATAAGGGTCACAAAGAATGATCTTCGCACCCATGCTAACAAGCTTATCGGTAAAATACATGCGCCCTGAATACATCCAATCGTGGAACATGACTGTGCCCTCTGATTGGGTGGCGATGGTGATGACGATACTGATGAGATCAGTGGGGAAGGCGGGCCAAACATTGGTCTTAATTTCAGGAATTGCGCCGCCATAATCAGGAATGATCTTCATGGATTGGTCGTTGGAAACAAGCAGGTCATCCCCTTCTACTTCCCAGCTAACACCCAGCCGCTCCATAACATATTTGACCATATCAAGGTACTGCACACCTGCATTGCGAATGCGGATATTCCCTTTTGTAACCACAGCCGCGCCAAGAAAAGAGATCACTTCGAGATAGTCTGCGCCAATGGTGAATTCGCCACCGTGCAAACGTGGCACGCCTTCAATATGGAGTGTGTTCGAGCCAATTTCTTCTATTTTTGCGCCCAAGCTATTCAACAAATGACAAAGTTCCTGCACATGCGGCTCTGAAGCGGCATTGCGGATGACTGTTTTTCCTTCGGCAAGTACGGCTGCCATGACGGCATTTTCTGTTGCAGTCACACTGGCTTCATCAAAAAGGATACTTGCGCCTTTTAACCCATTGGCGTTGAATTCGAGAATGCGGTCGTAGCGCACTTCTGCGCCGAGGGCTTCCAGTGCCAGAAAATGCGTATCCAGCCGTCGTCGACCGATCACGTCTCCACCAGGGGGAGGCAGACGAAGTTCTCCACACCGAGCTGTTATGGGACCAGCAAGCAAGATAGATGCACGGATGCGCCGGCTGAGTTCAATATCCAGATCAAGAGGCTTTAGTTCTTTTGCGGTTATTTGCCACGAGGTTTCGCCCAAGTCCACCACATCTGCCCCCATACTTTCAAGCAATTTTCGCATATCTTGCACATCTCTAATTTGAGGGACATTATGCAAAATAATTGCTTCTTCACTTAGCAAGGTCGCTGCCAACATCGGTAAGGCTGCATTTTTATTGCCTGCGGGTGTCACTTCACCATTAAGTGGGATACCGCCTTCGATCAGAAATTTTTCCATGAATTACTCCTTGTCAAATTGCTAAAATTCTAAGACAAAAGGTGAAAAATAGCCAATAAGTAGGGGGGCAACATTACAAAATTGAAAGTTATCCTTTTTATTTCATCTTTTTTTTGATTTTTTTTGCTATATAATGAAGGTGTATGAATGCATCTATTGGTATGCCTATTCTTTTGGGATGGTTTGCCGCTTTGCTTGTGAACTATCTCGCCGACGTTTTGCCTGCTACCCGTAAATTAACATCACCTGAATGTGGACATTGCTCCATTAAATTCGTGTGGAAGGATTATCTTCTGCTCAAAGCCTGTTCGGCTTGTGGACAAGCACGCGGCTGGCGCACATGGCTTACACAAGTTCTTGGTATTGCAGCAACTTTATATATCTGGCTTTTTCCACCCTCGGCCTTAGGTTTTTGGCTCGGCTGGACACTACTGGTTTATCTTGCAGTTGTTTTTATTATCGATGTTGAACATCGTCTCGTCTTGCACCCTGTCAGTTATTTTGGTGTTTTACTTGGTATCTTGGTCGGCACAAAATTAAATGGCGTTCAAGCCACCCTTGTTGGTGGCGCACTGGGATTTGGGATCATGTTCAGCCTCTACTATTTGGGCGTTCTATTTGCCCGTTGGATATCTAAACGACGCGGCGAAACGGTGATCGAAGAAGGTGATGCTCTTGGCTTTGGTGATGTTAACTTAGCTGGCATTTTGGGTCTTGTCCTCGGCAGCAAACTGATCTGGATAGGAATCCTTACTGCAATTTTAGCAGGTGGTGTGGTGAGTTTGATCCTTATCGTGGGCATGCTAGTATCGAAACGCTACAAAGCTTTCGCCGCAATTCCCTACGCACCTTTTCTAATCTTGGGTGCAGTGTGGCTACTCTATTTTTAGTGGTGACTTAAGTAGACTTTACCGGCAAAAAGAGAAAAGATTATAATTGTCATTGGATAAATAAAATGATAAAAGAAAAACTAAAAAACTTCTTTAAAAAGAAAACTAGCAGGCAAAAAACAAAAGGGCAGAGCCTAGTTGAGTTCACTTTAACGCTCCCTATATTGCTAATTTTGCTTTCTGGAATAACCGAATTTGGCTTTATGCTAAACTACTATCTTGCAATGACAGAGGCTACACGTGAGGTAGCGCGTCTATTTAGTAATTTTGATCATTCGTTTGTTAACCCGGCTACAGGTGACACTTTTTATGAAGAAGCTGTTACGCGCGTAATCTATGTACTAGAACCCCAAGATGTTGATGATACAACGCGTAAAATCAAAATTTATTCTAATCGTTTTCTTAATTGTACGAATGACCCCGTAGGAGACCCCGCAGGAGTATGCGACAACGAAATCATCATTTCTGCCTATCAAATCGCTTCTAGCGGTAATGTAAATCTAATAAATAGACATTATATGATAGCTAGTGATATTCGCCAAATAAGTCGTTTTGATATAACAGAAATTAGCAGCCGTCTTCCTCCCGTTGCTGATGGCATTGCTAACTCCGGAGCTTTAGTCGTTGAGGTTTTTTATAATTATGAACAAATTTTGGGATTGCCGTGGCTGGCAATGCTGCCAGACCCTATTCTTCTTCACACCTACACCATTATGCCCTTATCTTCAGCAGCACCTACTGTAACTCCCTCTCCTCCATAAGAACACTAAACAAGTTTATTTGGATATTACCTTATGTTTTCAAAACCTAACACTCAAAAAGAACGTGGGCAGGCTATTATCCTTGTCGCGATATCGTTAGTCGGTCTCATAGCCATGGTCGGGCTTATGATTGATGGCGGTGCGCTTTTTCTCGAATCAAGCCGTCTCAAACGGGCAATTGATTCCGCTGCTGTAGCAGCTGCTCTCCAATTTCGCGTGGAAGCCAATCTAAGTATTACAGAAAATACGCCTGGACTATATGAAGCAGCAAATGAATTCATTTTGCTCAATGAAGGAGAAACTTACCAGATTGAAACGTTTATCTGTGATAAAAGTAGAGCAGGGGATGTAGATTATGAACATGACGATTTATGTACAGAAAGCGCGTCTTCTTTTCAAAAAAAACTGGTTCGAGTAAGAGGCACAAAAGACCTTGAATTTAACTTTTTGCCTGTAATTGGGATTGAAAGCACAACCATTACAGCAGACTCTGTTGGTGAAGCCGCTACAGTAGATCTTGTTTTGGTTATTGACAGTTCCTTTTCAATGACAGATCAAACAGCAGGAGATCGCGACCCCTTTGTCTGCAATGCCGCTAATAATTGCCAACCCTTTCGAGATGTTAAAGACGTTGCTGAAAAATTTGCGGAAAAATTGCTCTTTGATTACGGGGATCGTATAGCCGTTATTACTTTTGACACCACAGCCCATACACATGGAAGTTGGCTGGGAGATGCTACAACTGCCACGAATGTTATCCATAATTTAAAGGTTATTGAACCACCTGATTGCTACCATGATCCTGTTCCTGAACTAAGTACCCCTCGATACGGACCTTGCCTGGAGCGCATAGCCGGTGGTTTTAATCAAGGCTGCATCAATCATTCAGAATTTGGCGATTGGACATCATGCACCTCTAGCAATGTAGGCGGGGGGCTGAATCAAGCAAATGTCCAATTTCAACAAGATTTTCGTGATGACTCTCTGTGGATTGTCGTCCTCTTGGTAGGAGGTCCCGCAAACCAAATCACCCCAAATCCTGCTAGGGGCTGGGACTACGGATACTGTTCTCCAAACTTTCAAGACTCACCTTTCTGTCGTGATGATCAAGCCTCTGTCCGCCATGCCGACGGTGATGTTGAGTATGATGGCGATGACTATGCCCGTGATGCGGCCGATCTTCTTGTTGGGACAGAAGGAACCGGGGCTATTATCTACACGATCGGGCTTGGCGAAAAGGTAACAAACGACATCCGCCATAGGACCGGAGATACTGATGGAGACGGGGTTGATGACTACGACCCTGATATTGCCGAGCAAATGTTAATCTACATAGCAACAGAAGCAGGAACACCAGACCAAGGCATTTATTATCTTGCTGCGGATTCTTCAGATTCTGCGAGGTTGGAAGAAATTTTTGCGGAAATTGCTGAAAATATCGCCACAAAAATATCGCAATAATCTTTTTATTAGGACAGAGTTTGTTCCTTTTATTGAAACATTTTTTATAAACCCAGCTACTAGAAAAGAGAAAATCTTATGAATCAAATAACATCTCTCCACGCAAGAGAAAAAAAATCTCGAAAAAAGGCACAAAGTATGGTTGAGTTCGCTCTGATACTGCCAATTCTACTATTGCTTATTTTTGGCATCCTCGAATATGGTCGTCTCTTTTTTGCCTGGATATCCATCGAAAATGCAGCCCGTGTTGGTGCGCGCTATGCCTCAACAGCAAGATACGATGAAACCGAATGCGTAGATGGAGATGATCCTGGTACCGGAGCTTGTGAGGGCGATGGCGAAGAAGCTGAGAAAAACGAAGCCCGTATTCGCTCAATTAGAAATGAAACATCTGGCTTGCTCTTTGGCAACCCAATTGTCCAAGCGGCTATGGATGATCAGGCATCGTATTTTCATATCACTATTTGTTCTGGAAACGAAGATATTGGTGGCTTTGCAAGACCCAAAATGGGTGGGGATATCTATAGTGATTGTATAGAATTAGATGGTGATGGCAACCCTGTTTTAGATGCTCATGGAAACCCCGTTTCTATAGACGAACACCCGGGAAATCCCGGAGAAACTGTTATCGTCTCTGTTGACTATAATTTCCCCTTTATCGTTACCAACCTCTTTGGCGGGCAAAATGACAGTGGCTATTTTCATCTAGGCTCTTATAAAGAGGCTACAGTAGAGCAATTTCGCGTTTCTCGCGTAGTTAACCCCCCTGGTGAGTATATAGGCCCAGGTTTCCCCTCACCAACTCCTTCGCCAACACCCGAACCAGATTGCAGCGCTTTACATATTGACGATATGTATATTGCCGGAGATCGAATACAAGCGTCCGTTGAAAATAATGGTACTGTTGATATGCCCCTGTCAAGTGCCTCATTGAAATGGACAGATGTCGGCGGAACCAACCCAAAAGTAGCCTGGGCAATGTGGAATGGAAGTATATATCATGAAGATGATGACGAAGACTCGCCAAGTAACACAATTTGTACCGGCGACATATGTGAGTTTCCTGGTGGGCAAAACTATCTTTGGGAAAGTAGCTTCGAAAATGCAGGGAACCCTATTTTTGGTGTTTATGATCTTGAACTAAAATTCGCAGATGATTTTTGTACGAAAACAGCGAATACTCTTATTGTTTCTCCACCGCCACTAGACTGTAACCTGATTGAAGTTGAAGATGTTTTCTTTGTCAACGATGATTTTCGTGTGGAATTAAAAAATAATAACCCCATTGACATTTCCCTGACAAACGCATCCCTTACGTGGCCCCAATACCCCAGCAACGCCATAGTTAACTTCTTCCAATGGAACTGGATTACGCATTATGACGGTAACACAGGTGACTCTCCCTATAGCGCAGCTTGCTCTGGTGATAATTGTACTTTCCCAGCCTTAACAAACAGAATTTGGTCTGTCGATTTTAACAATGTCCCATATGACATCATCACAGGCTCTCATGAAGCTACGCTAACATTTGATGACGTATGTAACGTGCCCGTTTCTCTATCCCCAAGCTGCGACCTCATTTCCATTAGCACTCCATTGACCATGTTCAACTATTACGGTGCCAATATGTTTATGTACATGGTAATAAGAAATCATAACACTATCCCCATACGCATGGACCAGGCAATAGTAACTTGGCCTCAACCCACTACAAATATAACGGGGATGGTCCATTACGCTTTTGGTTGGACCTTTCAGGTTTATAGCGATTTCGATGGTGTCTACACATCTCCAGCTATTTATGGTCCCCCAGACTATCCACCAGCAATTTTCGGCGGCAACGGAAGTTATTCTTGGTGGTATACGATTTTTTATAATCCCACGCCAAGCCCCATGTATGGTGATTTTGGTGTAGAACTTAGCTTCGATAACAATACTTGTAATATTAGCGATACGCTTATAGTTGCAAGCCCAACACCAACACCAACACCTGACTGTGATCTGCTTTCTATCAATAATTTCCGTGTTGCTTCAAGTTCAAACCATTATGACGATGATAATGTCAGAGCAGAAATAAGAAACGATAACCCAATGCCCATGACGCTCACAGGCACTTCCTTCTCATGGGAAAACCCCTATGGCCAGGGTATAGATTGGATGAGATTGGGCAGTTCAACATATTACGGTGGCAACAGTTACAATTCCCCAACAATCGTTAGTGATTCAAGTGTAGTACTTCCAGCAAATACTACCTATACCTGGGATACAGAATTCACAGGATGGGATTATCCTTTATACGGTTCCTATGGATTGACGCTAGATTTTGAGTCTGGGACTTATCGATGCGAAATCTCCGACATAATGGAACAAGGCTCTCCAACTCCTACCTTTACCCCTACTATCACACGAACGCCAAGCAATACGCCATCCCCAACTCAAACCTTTACCTCATCCCCGACCCCAGATTGTGATGATATTATTGCTGGCCCTGTTTACACTAATCGCGACAATGTCAAAATGCGAGTAACAAATAATAACCCACAACCCATACAACTTACATTCACTTCATTTACCTGGACAAATTACTATGGGAAGGGTGTAGATTGGTTAAAATTTGGTCCCTCCACCTATTTCGGAGGGAATGATTTCACATCCCCAACAACAGCCACATCTAGCATTTGGTTACCTGCGGGCAGCACATATACTTGGAACGCAGAATTCACTGGCAATAAGCATCCTCTATACGGGCCCTTTGAAGTAGAACTCACCTTTGAACAAGATGCAAGATGCTCGGTATCAGGTACTTACAGTCAAAATACCCCAACTGCCACTTCTACATCAACAAATACCAATACACCAACACACACACTAACAGCTACAAATACACTAACAGCTACAAATACACTAACAGCTACAAATACACTAACGCCAACTAACACTGCGCTTGCGACTGCAACCTCCACGCCTAGCCCAACGGCAACAGTTGATATAGATTAGAATATCCCGGTAAAATTCTTCCACACAACAGTTCACTCGATGTGGACTGTTGTGTTTTTTGATAAAACAGCTCCATACGTGATTTCAACTTGCTAGCTGTATCTCAGCATCTATGATGCCCAAATAGTAGACTTCTTGCAAAAGTCTATTTTTCACCACGCTCCCTGCGCCGTCTTCGGCGCAGGCTTCTCTAAAACACGCCGCCGAGGGCGGCGGCTAGAGCACTTATGCAAGAGGTCCGGTAATCATTTACACAGTAATACGCTTTATCACTTTTCAATAGGACTTTCACTTCAAAGGTTTAAAAAAGGCTCAAAGGAGATTTCTAATCCCCGTCATCATGGGGAAATCGCTGGATTGCCTGTGCCCGAAAGGGTACAAATCCAGCTAGAGCGCGAGAAGCGAAAATCCTATTCAAGTGTCTATACTCGAATTATTTTTCGAGTATAATCTGCCCTGCTTGTGGAGCACATCTGCAAACGGGAAAGCCAGCGCATGAACTTGGTTATCAAAAACCTGACAGGTCTTTAGGACCTGTCAGGTTTCGCCAATCAAGTTGACGAGGAAGAGGGTTCCCCATCGCAAGATGGGAATAACTCTCACCCCCACCTAGCCTCCCCCGAAGGGGGAGGGACGGGTCTCCCCCCATCGGGGGGAGATGCCCAAAGGACAGAGGGGGACGAGAGCCAAAATCGAAAGATCAGCGGAAGCCCTCCGGGTGTACCACCACCCGATCACCTTTCCCTCCAAACAGAACCTTGCTACAAGGGGCGTAGGCGACTACGCAGGCAAAAAGCAGAGGAGTGGTGTTGAAGACAGTTACAGGTTTTAAGGTTTAAAGTAGAAGGTTTTGAAATACTCAAAACCTTCTAACATTCAACCTGCAACCTTTTAACCTTCAACCTTGAACCAACACACGGAGGAACCCTCAAATGTGTGGAATCGTAGGTTATATCGGCCCCCGCAACGCAACCCCGATCATCCTCGGCGGACTCAAACGTCTTGAGTATCGTGGATACGACTCAGCAGGCGTTGCTGTGCTGCAAAATGGTAGTATCGAAGTGCGTCGTGAGGCGGGCAAGCTCTCAAACCTGACCAACTCGGTGCAAGAATCCCCCCTTAGCGGACAAGTCGGCATTGGGCACACGCGCTGGGCAACGCACGGCGCACCGAGCCAGCAGAACGCCCATCCCCATCTCGGGCAGACGGGCAAAGTCGTTGTCGTCCATAACGGCATCGTCGAGAATTTTCTCGAATTGCGCGATGAACTCAGTGCAGAAGGCGTCGATTTCAAATCGGAAACCGACAGCGAAACCATCGTCCATCTCGTAGAACACTATATGGCAAGCGGACTAGACATGACCGAAGCCGCGCGCGCCACCTTCAAACAGATCGAGGGTGCAAACGTCGTCGTTGTCATGTCCACCGATGAGCCCGACAAGATCGTCACCGCCCGTATCGGCAATGCTGGCGGCGTGGTCATCGGCTATGGCGACGATGGCGAAATGTACGCCGCGTCTGACATCCCCGCCATTCTTGAGCATACACGTCGGGTCGTCTTCCTTGAATCGGGGCAGATGGCAACGATCACAAGCTCGGGTGCGGCATATGAAACCGTTGACGGAACCAAGCTGGAATTAAGTCCGCAAACCATTGCCTGGGATCCCGTATCTGCTGAAAAGGGCGAATATCGTCACTTCATGGAAAAGGAGATCCACGAGCAAGTCCGCGCCCTCACCGACACCCTCGCAGGGCGCGTCGATTTCGACGAGGGGCGCATCCGCCTTCCCCAACTCAATCTTGACGAAGCGCTTGCCAAACGCATCAAAAAAATCTACATCACCGCCTGTGGCACAGCGGCTTATGCGGGCATGGTCGGCAAATATCTCATCGAGGCTGTCGCGCGCATCCCCGTCGAGGTCGATATCGGCTCTGAGTTCCGCTACCGCGACCCCATTGTGGATGAAAACACCGTCGTGCTGGCAATTTCGCAGTCTGGCGAAACCGCCGACACACTCGCCGCGATGGAAGAAGGACGCAGCAAAGGCGCGATTTTGTGGAGCGTCGTGAACGCGATCGGTTCACAAGCCATGCGGATTTCGGATGGCGTGATCCCCATGCAGACGGGGCCCGAGATCGGCGTTGCTTCGACAAAAGCCTTCACCGCCCCGCTCGTGGATTTATACATGCTCGCCATTTTATTAGCCGATTTGCGCGGGACAATTGATCCCGCCAAACGCCGCCAAATGGTCGCCGACCTGCGCCTTGTGCCTGATCTCGTTGGACAAGCATTGGAGCGCGAAGTAGACGTTGAAAAAGTAGCCCACGCCATGCGCGATATTAAGGGCTGCCTTTATCTGGGGCGCGGCATCAATATGCCCATCGCCTACGAAGGTGCGCTGAAGTTGAAAGAGATTTCCTACATCCACGCCGAGGGCTATCCTGCTGGCGAGATGAAGCACGGCCCCATCGCGCTGATCGACGAAGAAATGCCCGTTATCTGTCTTGCGCCACAAGACCCCTGGCGCGAAAAGATGGTCTCGCAAATTCAGCAGGCGAAGGCGCGTGGCGGCCCTGTTGTGGCAGTCGCCACCGACGGCGACGAGCTCGTTGCCGACATGGCCGATCACGTCTTGTGGATACCCGAAACCCCGTGGATGCTCAGCCCCGTCATCACTGTCATCCCCCTACAGGTGCTAGCCTACCACATCGCTTCACTAAGGGGGCTAGATGTTGACCAGCCAAGGAATTTGGCGAAGAGTGTGACAGTGGAGTAAGTTGTAAAAAAGAGACAATTGAATAAATATCATAGAGAACCGAGCGTTTTTTCGCTCGGTTCTCTATATGCAATATATCTCCGAGAGATGCTCTTATCAATTTTGTGTTTAAATTATCGAAATAAAAAAGATAGGTTGGCTTTTTTTTATCTTTCTACTATAATCATTCAAAATATGTGACAGATTTTCATAACATATATAGGATGGGCGTATGAAATTCCAAAGGGCTGGACAAAAAACATTTACCATTTTTCTGGCAATATTGTTGACAATCACAACTTTTTCTCTTCAATCTGTAAAGACGGTACATGCCTGGGCGCTGGATTGCACTGATGCGGCAACCTTGGCAACGATGCAGATCGATCAGGCACAGTGTGAAGCATTAGAAAGCATCTACGATAATCTTGGTGGGGGCAGTTGGGCAAATGGAAATACCGGCACCGGTTCAGGTTCCTGGGGTGAAGCGACCGATGTTGACACATGGCATGGTGTTACTCGAACCGGGGGAAATATTACGCTGATCAACCTCGATAGTAATAACTTGAGCGGAGATCTCAATCTCGCGGATTTGAGTAATCTTACATCTTTGCAATATCTGATACTAAGCTACAATCAACTCACGGGGAATATTCCAAACAACTGGAACAATTTCACATCTTTATATCAACTTGCTTTGAACAATAATCAACTGACAGGTACGCTCCCAACAAACTGGGGTGGATGGGCTGGATTACATAGGCTTTCTATAAACAATAACCAATTGTCAGGAAGTATTCCTGCAAACTGGAGCAACTTAACCGCCCTGACAAATCTCTCCCTGCGCTACAACGAGCTGAACAGTGTCGTCCCGGATCTGCGAACGACATACATCAACTATCCGGGTCTTTTACTTTGCGGGGGAGAAAATATCATCACTCCATCAGGAACAGCCGCTATCGATAATCACGCAGAATCCATAGATCATGATTGGTCAAATTGGTCTGCAACAAGCGGGTGCCCTACCCCCGAAATTGATGTGCAACGCCCATCGGGAACCACGATCGGGGATGGGACTACTGATGACATTGGCTACCAAGCTGTGGGCACGGTCGTTCTCGATTATGTCGTCGATAACACTAGCGGGACAGCAGATCTAACTATCCCTGTCAATGGGGTCACAGCATCCGGTCATTCCAACAGCAGCAGTTTTTCTGTAAACACCGCATTGCCTCTAACCATCGCCGCGGGAGGTACCGAAACCCTTGAGGTCTCATTTGATGTGGATGCAACCGGGGCTTTTAGCTTTGATATGGCCATTGAAAGCAATGATGGCGATGAAAACCCATATGATATACATGTTCAAGGGATTGGGGCGGCCTCCGGGGTTGTCATCAACGAGGTGGATGCGGACACCCCCGGCAGCGACACTGCTGAATTTATCGAACTTTATGATGGCGGGACGGGGAACACAAGCTTGGAAGGGTTGGTTTTGATCCTCTATAATGGTGCAGATGACGCATCTTATCGCAGTTTTGATCTTGATGGAGAGGCAACTAATGCAAATGGGTATTTTGTGGCCGGGAATACATCAGTAACCAATGTGGATATAACTTTCGGGAATGGCACACTCCAAAACGGGACAGACGCTGTTGCTCTCTATGTAGGCGATAGCGCTGATTTCCCCAACGACACCCCTGTTACAACAACAAACTTAGTTGACGCCATTATTTATGAGACAAACGATGGCGACGCCCCCGGCTTGAGAGTTTTACTCAATAGCGGACAACCCATAGCAAATGAGACTGTCGGTCCAGACGCAACCCTCGTTTCAAATCAACGCTGCCCTAACGGGACAGGTGGGAAGCGCAATACCAACACTTATGGGCAATATTCTCCCACACCCGGCGAACTGAACTGCCCGCCTGAAATTAACATCGAGCGCCCGGCAAGCACAACCATAGTGGACGGCGGCACAGATGCTCAAGGAAATAAAAGATCGGGCGAGCAAAGCACACTGACCTATACAGTAAGAAATACGGGGAGTTCAACGCTTACGGTCAGTGATATTACTGCAACAAATGAAAGCAATGTCAGCATTGGCACGATCACGCCGACTAATTTCACAGTGACTACCGGCAACACAGCCACCTTCGACGTGCCTTACACCCCTGTAGCCGGGAACGGAGCTTTCAGTCTCGAGTTGGATATCGCCAACAATGATTCTGATGAAGGAAACTACGACATCACCGTCTCCGGTACGCGAGATGGCATTGCCCCATCCGTCACCGCCATTGACCGCGCAAGCGCCAATCCAACTAATGCCGCCGGTGTTGATTTCGACGTCACTTTCAGCGAAGTAGTCGCCGATATCGAGATAGGCGACTTTGCGCTGGCATTCACCGGCTCAGCAACGGGAACGATCAACAGCGTTTCAACATCCAGCGGAACAACAGTCACAGTAAATGTCAATAACATGAGCGGCGATGGAACACTCGGCTTGAACTTTGATTATGACGCGCTAGACAGTGTCTCTGATTCTGTGGGCAACACGGCAATCTCAGATTTCAACGGGCAAATCTATACCATAGATAACACGGCACCAAGTGTCGCCATTGAACAGGCAGCTGGGCAGGCAGACCCGACCAATACAAGTCCGATCATCTTTGACGTCATCTTTAGTGAAAACATCACGGGGTTTGACGATAGCGACGTCAACATCAGCGGGATGGCCGGTATCCCCGGTATCACCGTCAACGGGGCGAATGATACTTATACCGTCGAAGTGACCGGGATGGCAGATGGTGAAACGGTCACAGCTACCATCTCGGCCAACACTGCGCAAGACGAAGCGGGCAATAATAGCCTTGCTTCCACATCTGCCGACAATAGCGTCACCTACGACATAACGGGCATCAATATCCTTGGCGGTGGAATTATCGGAGAACCGAATACCGAAACCATCCAGGATCTGAGTGTACACAACACCCTTTTCACCAATATCAAGATCAGCTTCAACTCTGATGCCGCCAACCCTGCAGGCGACACCGACCCCGACGACGTGACCAACCCCAACAACTTCCTGCTCATCCAAAGCGGCGCGAACAGCCATTATGATACAGCAAGCTGTCTTGATTATAGCAATAACGGGAATATCGTTCTTGGTGACGATGTCCAGATATCCACCGGCCCCATCAGCTATGATGCGGCGGCTTTCATTGCAACGCTCACTCTGAACAATGGCACGCCCCTTCCTGTTGGAGAATATCGCCTGCTCATCTGCGGGACAACATCCATCACCGATTCGGCAGGCAATGCGTTGAATAACGGAAACGACGTCAGCACCACCTTTAGCATTGCCACCGCATCATCCTTGCCCGAAACCGGCTTCCGTCATGGAGGCGTTACCCAGCTCCCCGAACAGCCTGCGGCCAAAGCCTATACCGACACAGCGATGCTGCTTGAGATCCCCAAGGTCGGCGTGAGCATGCCCATCGTCGGCGTGCCACAATCAGCCGATGGCTGGGACGTGACCTGGCTGGGCAACTCTGCCGGTTATCTGGCTGGTTCCGCCTTCCCCACTTGGGCCGGGAACACTGTCATCACCGCTCACGTTTGGGATGCGTACAATCAGCCGGGAATCTTCTCAGAGTTGAAAACGTTGAAATACGGGGATCAAGTCCAAATCCAGGCGTGGGGTTTGACCTACTCCTACGAAGTGCGTGAATCTAAACTCCTCACCAAAAAGAACGTCAATGCAGCCTTCCAATCCGAAGAATACGATTGGTTGACCTTACTTACTTGCGAATTCTATAATCCCTTCAGTGGGGATTATCTCTTCCGCAGGGCAGTAAAGGCAGTGCTTGTAAACGTAAAATAACAACAAAAAAACTCGGCTGAAATTCAGCCAAGTTTTTTTTATTGTTTATTTCTTCTTCAAATTAATGCCTATTCGTCCCAGCACATCGCCTTTGGTGAACTGATATTGCATCACGCCACCAATATGCATCAAAACCAACAAGAACACGATCTTCGACATGATCTCATGCCCAGCGCGTGGCGGAACATTCTGCACGCCTGCGGCAGTTATATTGCCGGGGAAAATGCTCAAACCGCTGAAAGACAACATCCCGACACCGCTGCTCAACATCAAGATCACAAAGATATAGAGTAAAACATGATTCCATTTGAAAAGTTTAGCGCGTCCTTCAGACAAACCTTCCGGCGCATCGGGGGCAGGCTCACGCCAACGGGAAAATAGGCGCAAGACCATCAATACGAGCAAGACCCAGCCACCTATCGCATGATTATTATAGAGTTGATCCAGTTGTTCGTACGGGGCAAAATGCGTCATCGTAAAGCCAAAGATCAATGCCATAAAAATAAACAGGGCCGTGACCCAATGTAGAATTTGCGTCATTTTTCCATAAGTATTCGGTGTTTCTTTCATCATCGTCTCCATTGAATAATAAGTTTGCATAGAATTTCATCAAGAGTTTACCAAGAAATATACCCTACACAGCACAAAAACACTTTTTCAACTCTCTGGTTCTGCACTAAAATCGCTCATAGTTCTTCTAACAATGAAAAAAGGCTACCGATTTTGGTAGCCTTTTTCGAAATCTAAATCCAAAACACCGGGAAAATCAATCGCAGCGCCACATCAATCAACAAAGCTACCATAAAGTGCAAGCCAAATGCCCGGTTATTGCCAAAAGAAAGTGGCGCAAAATAGAGCGGCCAGCCACCTTGACCGTCTGGGAAATCGTCAGGTCTTTCAGCGGGTTTCGGTTTTAGCAATGCAGGATATATCCCTCGCAAGGTCGGAATTGCAAATAAGACCAGCAGCATAACAGGCGTAAAGAATTTTACGGCTATTAAATAAAGGGTAAAGAAATAGGGGAGGATCATCATTGCAAGAACTGTATAGCGTGCAATTTTCTCACCGATCACAACAGGAAGTGTATAAATTTTCTTTTCTTTATCTATAGAGATCTTGTCTATATGCTTGCCAAAAATAACCGTTGTAACGCCTAATACATAAGGCAAACTTGCGATCGTGACATTCCAATCCCAATTTCCAGAAAGCACATAATAGCCTCCTCCGATCATTAAGGGTCCCCAAACAATGAGGACTGCGACCTCGCCAAGAGCAATATATTTCAAGGGCCAGGTATAAAAAAGCACAAAGAAAGCGCCTAAGCCTAACAATATCCATACAAAGCTGTCATTGCCACGATAAGAAATTAAATATAAACCAGCCAGCAAAGCCAACAAGCCCGTAACAACCGCATATAGAAGATGTTCTTTTTTAGTCATTAACCCACGCTCAACCGGTTGTGGCCCATAGAGATTACGGAAATAATTATCTTTATCGACACCAAGAGCATAGTCAGTGAAATCATTAAAGAAATTATTTGTAGCATGGGCAAGGTTCAAACCCAGTACTAATGCGAGCCAAGGAAGAAGCTGAAAGCTCCCACTACGCAAAGCGAAAAGCCCTGCTAGCGCAGCGGATATAAAGGTCATTATCAGCACCGCAGCACGACTTGCGATCAACCATCTTGAGATCATATCTAGGGAATCCCATTCTTCTTTAGACACTTCCGGAATTATGTTCAAGGCTTTGCGCCACATAGCGAAATTCATCTCTTTACTCCTACTAAAATTATCGTATTTGTGATATTTATTCTTCTCTGAATACCCCGTAGCTTGCTACGAGGGTTCCGAGCATTAAGAAAAATCTGTACCCGTAGGGGCAAAATTCCGTAATACCCCGTCCGCTTGCGGCGGGGATAGGAATTTTGAAGATTTTTCAAATTTATTATATCAGATAGCAACTTTATAATAATCTCTGCATAAACAAAATCGCCCACACACTAAATTATTGACAGTACAAAAAAAACCTGATAACATTTATCCGAATATAAAAACAGGAGATTACCTATGCTCAAAGAAGCAGAAAAACAAGCGATCACGATTTCCCCCGAGGCAGCTCAAGCAGTGCAGAATATCATCACTGAAAAAGATATGACCGGACATGCTTTGCGCATTTATGTCGCAGGAAGCGGTTGCAGCGGCGTACAATTTGGCATGGCTCTAGATGATAATATCAACGAAACAGATACCACCATTGAGATGGAAGGTGTCAAGATCATTGTTGATCACCAATCATTGGCTTATGCTGATGGTGCAAGCATTGAGTTTGTAGACGACCCACAAAAAGGCACGGGCTTTGTGATCAATAACCCGAATGCCCAAGCAGGTTGTGGGTGCGGCTCTAACGAAAACAAAGCAGAAGCCAATTCTTGCGGAAGTGGCGGCGGTTGTGGCTGCTAAAAGCTGATTTAAACAAACAAAAAAGCCCGATTTTATCTCGGGCTTTTTTTATACAGATAATTCAAAGAACTAACGTCTGGCAACAGAGATCAAGCCACCCAGAAGACCGACAAAGCCCAAGATAAAGATCAGCAACCCCATTGGCAAACGATTTGTATTTGTGACAGTTTCATCTACAAAGGTTGGTATTGCTAAAGGAGCCGGTGGCGTAAAAGTTGGTAGGCGTGTTGGTGTTTCAGGGGCAATAAATGCAGCCGCTAAAGTCGGATCAATGGTTGGAGTAGAAAGGGGCGTTGGTGTTGGCGGTGCTTCAACAACGGGCAAAAAATTCTGTGAAGCCAATGACACATTTGGAGCATAGACCCACCCTATATTGCCGGGTGCGCCAATATATTCGATCATGATCCAGTCTCCACCGGGAGAACGCCCCAAAGCAGGAACGGATTGACCAAATACGAGTATGCCAACACGCGGATAGAAATAAGAACTGGGGCCGGAGCGGACATTGATCTGGTCCAAATCTAAATTAACGGTAATACGTGCACCCGAGGGTGTTCCCGTCACCGTGGGAACGGCACCCGTCGGTTGTTGGGCTTGCGCCACATCAGGAACAGGTGCAGAAAAAACCAATCCCAAAATACCAAAAAGTAGTAATATCCAAATAGAGATCTTGATCGAAAAACGAGCCATATTTTTATTATTTCCTCAGGAATTTTCTCAAACTCAACAAATCGGATTATAATCTAAAACATGGAAGAAAAAGTTTTTCACGGCAATCTAAACCCGAGCGATCTCGCGCGCGCTTTACAGGCAGCCTTTACACGCAGCAATCTCTACGCGCAAACGATCGGCAAAGGTGACAAGATGGCAGTACAGATATCATCTCGCCCCGGTGCACGCTCAGGCGGGCATACCGCACTGACGATCTCCATTCAAAAAGTGAAGGAGGGTGTGCATGTGCAACTTGGCAAACAAGCCTGGATGGGTATTGCAGCCAGTCTGGGACAAACCGCCTTCGCCGCGATGCGAAATCCTTTCAGCTTGCTACACCGCCTCGATGATCTAGCCCAAGATATACAGAATCTGCAACTCGACGACGATGTTTGGGATGTGATCACCAAAGCCGCTCACGCCGCTGGAGCATCTCACGAGATTTCAGAAAAGCTAAAAAGAACAACCTGCGAACATTGTCGCACAGCGAATCTTGTCGGCGATGCAAGTTGCATCGCATGTGGCGCTCCTCTGGGCGATCAACAACCGGAAAGTTGTTTGAATTGTGGCTATCTAATTACCGGAAATGAGCAGAATTGCCCAAATTGCAAAAAAGCGCTCTAACCCTTTTCCTAACAGGAGACAGGATAATGAATATCTACGATTATGCAATTCAGATGGAAAAAGACGGCGAAGCCTATTATCGTGAACTTGGACAAAAATCCGATCACGAGGGTCTTAAAATTATTTTCACACTATTAGCAGATGAAGAAGTAAGCCATTATGCTATTCTCCAAGAAATGAAGGATGCTAACCCTGATGCTACTTTGAGTGAAAAGGAAAAAGACCTTCTTGATAATGCAAAAAATATCTTTGCCGAAATGCAAGAAAAAATGGAGGAAATAAATTTAAATTTACCTCAAGTCGATTTCTATCGAAAAGCATTGGTTACAGAAGAAAAAAGTATCGAATACTACCTTGAGATGAGTGAAAAGGTAGAAAGCGACGAGCATAAAGCCATATTCAAAAAATTAGCCGCCGAAGAGAAAAAACACAAATTCCTAATGGAGAATTTGGTTGATTTTATTTCACGTCCAGTAATCTGGCTCGAAGATGCTGAGTTCAATCATCTCGACGAATATTAAATCTCTCTACAAATTCTAAAAGCGCGCTGAAATTTCAGCGCGCTTTCTTATTGAATATTCTCTAATATCTCCGCCACTTTCATCATTCCTTCTACACAATCCACTCCATCTTCATCACACCAGATCGCAGAAAGAACTGCTTGAGAAAATCCCCAACCGATCACACGCCGGCGGTCAAAACCCAATTGTTCTACGATCATATCCACACGCCGCTGCATCAACTTTCGCGGATTTTCTTTTTTCAGCAGATTAGGAAAAGGATTGCGCAAAAATGCCCCTACTTCATAACAGGCTTCTCCCAAAACACCTTTTGGATCAATTGCCAAATTGGCCCCATCCTTTGCAGAAAGTACATTATCATGATGCAGATCACCATGTAAAAGAACAGGCGCATTGCTAGAAGTTAATAACTCAAAGAAAAGTATTTCGGCTTTATCTACCAAAACTGCATTCAAACTCCCTGTCTTCCCATTATAACGTTCTCGTAAACGAGAAAAACCGCGCGCCCAATCACCCACACTTTTAAAAGGATAATCCCCTACATAAGTTCGCCACAATTTGGGCATCATCTCCAGAAGATGGGCGGTCGCCTGCTCATCTTCCATCCTCCAGAGCGTTTCGCCAGGAAAAACCTGCTCCAGCAGCATGGCACAATTTTCTTCATCCGCATCTATCAAATGCACCACACCCTGCCCATCAAAATGACGCAGGGCAGCGATCTCCGAGCGCAACTCATCATTCGGGAAACCGACTTTGATAACAGCCGAACTCCCATCTGCACAGCGAACAGACACAGCATAATTATAAGAAAGATTTTCAAAAGGGGCTTCCAGCGTCAAATCCCAACGCTCTTCAACTTCTGATAATAGCATGGGCAACGCATCCAGCCATTTTTGTCCCGCTTCACCATAGAGAGCCAAAATCCTTTCAGAAAAATTACGCATATACTTCAGGATTATAGCAATGTGGTAACTTCTCCCCCGCCAAGCCTACCAGCAAATTCTCACAGGCCATCTCTGCCATTTTTCGGCGCGCACCATGTGTGGCAGAACCAATATGCGGTACGATCAGACAATTCTTCAAACTATAGAGCGGATTGCTCGCAGGCAAAGGCTCAGGGTCGGTTACATCCAGTGCTGCGGAGGCTATCCAACCACCTTTTAATGCACGCAAAAGTGCGTCGCTATCCACTACGGGACCGCGCGCCGCATTGACTAAAATCGCCGTTTTTTTCATCATTTTCAATTCAGATTCGCCAATTAACCCGCGTGTGGATTCGTTGAGTGAACAATGCAAAGAGACAAAATCACTCGTCTTCAACAATTCTTCAAGGGGAAGATGAGCCGCGTCACTCTCAGTTTTGGCAGGGTTCGCATACGCCAAACGGATGCCAAATCCGCGCGCCCGTTCCGCAACCGCCTGCCCGATCTTCCCCATCCCAACGATCCCCAATTGTGCCCCGCGCAGGTCTGCTCCCAACCAACCTGTTGGAGACCATGTTCCCCAACGCCCTTCCTTTGCATCTTGCGCCGATTCTGGCAAACGGCGAGCCGCAGAAAGCAAAATTGCCATCGTAAGATCAGCAGTTGCATCGGTAAGCACATCGGGTGTATGCCCCAATGGAATGCCGCGCTGTGTGCAGGCCGCTACATCTACATTATCTACGCCAACGGCCATATTACTGATCACGCGCAACTGTGGCGCGCGAGAAAGAAGTCTTTCATCAATTTTTGCAGTGAGCAAACTTAAAATCCCTGATGCTTTGGGGAGATATGGCTCCAGTTTCGGGGAAAAACCGGCCAAGCCTTCTTCGCCAACTTCTAATTGGACGTTATCTTCGAGGGCAGTGATCCACGTTTGGGGCAGAGGGTGTGTAAGTAGCACAAGGGGTTTTGGCATCATAATTCCTATAGAGAGTGATCTTCGAGACTCTTCCCCGATCAAGAGAAGATAAAGCGCCAGAAAGTTAGAAACGGGCATTTTGCCCATTAACCCGAAGCAAGCCTAAATCACGGACGGATCGCATTCATCCTGCTATATCGTTGCATGATAGCATATTTTCACCAAAAGTTCAGACTTGCTTTAAAAGGAAGCAAATTCTATAATTGAGGGAAATCTTGAAGGGCAAATATATGAATAAACAATTAGACAAACTGGAAGAGAGACTGCGTGCGCTCATTGAAGGGGATCTGCCTAATTATCTCCCCAATAAAGTTGCTGAAGAGCTAGCGAGCAGAATGCGAGAGAATTTGGATAGAAAAGTTGCTCCGCACGCTTACACGCTTATTGCACATCCTGATATAATTGCAGAGTGGACCGAAGATTTGGCGTTGGTTGAAAATTTCAAAGAAATGCTCAAGAAGGTTGCCACAGAAACGGGATTAGAATTTGCTGCACCGCTCTCCTTTTCACTTGCTTCTGACCCTCAGCTTAATTCTGATGAAGTAAAAATCCTTGTTTCACAACAAGTAGAAGAGATTGCCGAGACGAGAGATATGGAAACTCAAAAGAAAGAAAAAACTGAAAATATGCCTAGCAATGCTTTTTTGATCATTCATGGCACAAAAGTTTTTCCACTTGCCAAGTCGGTCATAGATATTGGTCGTCGCATGGAAAACGATCTGGTCATTGATGACCCGCGTGTTTCGCGTGATCATGCCCAATTGCGTGTTAAAAATGGACGCTTTGTTATTTTCGATCTAAATTCTACAGGTGGGACATATGTTAACAGCCAACGCTCACATCAGTCTGTACTTTATCCTGGAGATGTGATCTCCTTGGCCGGTGTACCGCTCATTTACGGGCAAGATAACCCACCACATCGCACAGATCTTAAGGAAACTTCTCCTCTGGGTTCCCCAGCTTCATCCGACAGACAAACCGCCATTTTGCGGGATACAGCTCAATTAGAAGATACATCTGAAACTGAGGTATGAGCGCACCTTTTTTGCTGATCTTGAGGCTCGGCATGACTCTCAGCCTGTATATTTTTATAGGCTGGGCGTTTTTGCTTTTATGGCGAAATTTTAAGGTCGAGAGCGAATTACTGACCTCCCGAAAAACACCCCCTTTAACTCTTTCTTATACTGATATTGAAAATAAGCGAAAGATAAAGCATTTTAGAACACCTGAAATCACACTAGGACGTGATCCGCATAGTGAAATTCATCTTGAAAATGAGACTGTCTCTGCTCATCATGCTCGCCTAAGTTATCATCATGGGCAATGGTGGCTCGAAGACCTGAACTCAAAAAACGGGACAATGCTAAACGGCGAGCGTGTAAAAACCCCAACCATTGTGCTTGGAAATGATGAAATCCAATGCGGAAAGATGCCGCTTACCGTTCATTTGGCAATGGCTGATCTCTCGCCCAACACACAAGAAATCTAGGAATGGGAATAAATAACTTTCCCATTTGAAGTATTATGCTAGCGGAGATTGAGTAGCGGAAGCACAGCATTTCCGTGCTGTAGCATATCGAAATCAGAGCGGTTTTATAAAAGAAAAGTACTTTTAGTTACCCCGTTTTGGTTTTGATACGAATAACGATAGTACTGTCATTCTACTCAACCGCCACTAGATGTTCCGCAAGCTATTTAATTCTCAATCCTTAGTGTGTACCACTACCTTTTCACACTGAAGAACAGGAAGAAATTTGGAGCACACATGACCACAAAGATATCACTCGCGATCATCGGCGGCTCTGGCCTATATGCCATGCCTGGGCTTGAGAACAGCGAAGAACACACGTTAACAACACCTTTTGGTGAGCCAAGTGCGCCTATCATCACAGGGATTCTGGATGATCAGCCCATTGCCTTCTTGGCACGACATGGAATCGGGCATCATCTCAACCCAAGTGAAGTAAATTATCGGGCTAATATCTATGCCTTGAAATCCATCGGTGTAGAAAAGATCGTCAGCGTAAATGCCTGCGGCTCTTTGCGAGAAGATTATGCCCCAGGCGAGATCGTCATCCCCGACCAGCTTTTTGACATGACCAAAGAACGCAAACGAACTTTTTTCGAAAGCGGATTGGTCGCCCATATAGGCGTAGCAGACCCTTTTTGCCCTGATCTTTCTGCCAAAATTCTGGCATCTGTTCAGAAAACGGGAGCAACTGTCCATGAAGGTGGCTCCTTTATCACGATTGAGGGGCCACGTTTTTCAACACGTGCCGAGTCGAATATCTTCCGCTCATGGGGCATGTCCATCATCGGGATGACAACTTCCCCCGAGGCTTTTCTCGCTCGAGAAGCGGAAATCTGCTACGGCGTGATGGGGCATGTGACCGATTATGATGTTTGGCATCGCAGTGAAGAAGCTGTCACTGTGGAAATGGTCATAAAAACATTGATGAAAAATACCGAGATCGCGCAAGATGCGATCCGTGACTTGGCGCGGAGCTTTACTTCCAACAGAGATTGCGACTGCGAAAATGCCCTTGCAGATGCACTTATCACACAACCGCGCGTAATCCCCTCCGAGACGCGGGAACGTTTGGATTTATTGGTAAAGAAATATTTGAAGTAGAAGAAAATATGATTTCAATAAGTAGTAGCTTTAGAGCTAAGAGATGACAAGTCTGGACACACTATTGGCTCAAAATGTATGAAAGAAACAAATTATTTAAAAGAATACCGCTTACGCTCTTATTGGGTTATTTATTTTCTTTGGCTCGCTTTGTGTATCGCTGTAGGCTGGAGTTTTTATAAATTATGGAATCTCCTCATCCAAAATCCTGAACTCTGGTTCATTTCTTTTTCAATCCCCATTGAAATTTATTGCCTAATATACTCATGGCACTTATTTCAAGATTTTCGTTTGTATCTCTCAGAAAATGGGATAAAACTGATTCTTTGGTCTCGCTCTATTTATGTGGATTGGACACAAATCAACAGGGTAAGTTATGCTTTTTTCCAAAAACAACTTGTGCTTGAAAATCCAACCATAGTAAAACATAAAGCATGGTGGCTTTTATTTGACCTCCACAAATGGAGAAGGGACGATAGTTTTCACGTAATACCCTTTAGTAGGCAAACTTGGGAAAATTTTGATGATCTTGAATCCGAAGTTTCAAAACGGGCATCCCATATATTTGAATAAAGATCGACTAAACCAGTAAAAACCTTCCCCAAACGAGACAAATATTTTGCATTCTAAATTCAAAATTCTAAAATCCTACGCCACGCTCTTTCTCGGCTTATATAGTCTCATCCTGAGTCTCTCACCTGCCCTGCGTGCTCGCAGTTGGGATGTAGATTATCTCTATGCCCATTGGCTCGGCTTCTTCACCTGGCTCTTCCTAAATTGGCTCGCCGAAAAACATCTCGATAAAAAACTCCCCGACAGAGACCCTTACCTTTTCCCACTTGCCTCTCTCTTTAGCGGCTGGGGACTCCTGACCATTTGGCGGCTCTTCCCCGATTTTGGATTGCGCCAAAGTCTCTGGCTCGCTCTCAGCATTGCAGTCATGCTCCTGACACTACGCTGGCGCGACATTCTCCCCACTCTACGCCGTTATAAATATATTCTCCTCAGCAGCGGACTGCTCCTGACCGCCCTAACTCTCGTTTTTGGCGCAAATCCGCTCAATATAGAACCCCGTCTCTGGCTTAATTTTGGCGGCATTTATCTGCAACCCTCCGAGCTGCTCAAATTGCTCCTCGTCATTTACCTCTCCGCCTATCTCGCCGACCGCGTCCCCCTCCGCGACAAAATCTTCCCGCTCATTTTCCCCACCCTCTTTCTCGGCGGGCTTGCCCTGCTCCTGCTCATCGTCCAACGCGACCTCGGCACTGCCTCCATTCTTGTCATGCTCTATGCAAGCATCCTCTACATTGCGACGGGGAGAAAACGCGTCCTGCTCGGCAATGCGATCATTTTGCTCGCTATCGCCTTCTTTGGCTATTATTTTAGTCAAACCATCCAAACACGTCTCGCCATTTGGTTCTCTCCCTGGGATGACCCCAGCGGATTTGGTTATCAGATCATTCAATCGTTAATGGCCATCGCTAACGGTGGTTTATGGGGACGCGGCGCAGGGATCGGCTCACCCCTCTTTGTGCCTGTTGCCCATTCAGATTTTATTTTTACCGCGATAGCGGAAGAAACGGGACTGACCGGGACCCTAGGCTTGCTCACGCTTTTTGGCATCTTCCTTTCTCGTGGCATGGCCATTGCACTCCATGCCCCAAATCGTTTTCAACGCCTTCTTGCTACGGGACTGACAGCCTATCTCGGCATCCAATCGCTGCTCATCATCGGCGGGAATTTACGTCTACTCCCCTTGACGGGCGTAACATTGCCTTTTATCTCTTACGGCGGCTCTTCCCTGTTGACTTCTTATCTTACTTTATTGCTTCTGCTAAAGATCAGCGATGAAAGCGAAGGGGTCACACCTCCGCCCTTCCTTTGGTCTACACAGCCTTATCATTTTTTGAGCGCGATGCTTCTGGCAGGGCTAGTCACTTCTGCTCTCATCAACGGCTGGTGGGCTGTTGTGCGGGGTCCCGATCTTTTAACTCGCTCCGATAATCCCCGACGCGCCCAAGCCGATTTTTATGTGCCCCGTGGCAATATTCTGGATAGAAATAATAACGAAATAAATATCACCACAGGAGAATCAGGGAGTTATATTCGTGAGTATCTTTATCCTGAACTTTCTTCTATTGTTGGTTATACGAATTCTGTTTATGGGCAGGCGGGCATTGAGGCCTCCCTCGATGATTATTTGCGTGGTTTGGATGGAAATCCCGCTATGCTTGTTTGGTGGAATCACCTTCTTTATGGGCAGCCGCCCAATGGACTGGATTTGCGTTTAAGCCTCGATATTGATCTTCAGAGAGATGTTGACGAGCGCCTCAGCAAGCATAAGGCTGCGCTCGTTCTCGTCAATGCTGAAAGTGGGGAGATTTTGGTGATGGCATCCCATCCCACGTTTAACGCGACCGAGTTCGACGCATCTCTCTTAGGCGATGAAGATTCCCCTCTCCTGAATCGCGCAACACAAGGGAGTTATCCTTTACCCCAAACTTTGGATACTCTTTTTGATGCGCCGCCTGTTGAGATTCGTTTGCCCCGAGCCGAAGCAGTGGAGGGATTTGCCAGCCCCTTGCAAATGGCAATGGTCGCCGCAGCCTTGAGCAACGAAGGGATCGCCCCCGCGCCGCGTCTCGCTTTTGCGGTGAATACTTCCCAAAGCGGCTGGGTCATTTTGCCTGCACTTGGCGAGCCAGCGACCCTTTTTAGCGCGGCAGAAGCAAAGCAGCTTGTCACGACTTTTTCTGGTGATGAGGAGGCTTATTGGCAGATCGTATCTGCTCAAGAAGATGAGGAAAACCTGACCTGGCTCCTGGCTGGCACACCTGTCAATTGGAGTGGAACACCACTGGCTTTGGCCATCCTTCTTGAAGAAAATAACCCTAAATTGGCAGAGGAAATTGCGCGGGCATTGTTGAGTAGCGCACCATAATCCTTGAAACCGAATATCTTATTTGAGTGGAAGGCAAAAAACGGATGATCCATGCAAAAGAAAAAGAGCAAAGCCATCAAAACAGCTTTGCTCTTTTTCTAATTCATTTAGAAAAACTTAGTGGTTGCAATCACCACCGTGAGAATGTCCGCCACAAGCGTCCTTTTGGGTCAATTCAATAACCTGCTCATTTTCAAATAAGCCAATATTTTCCTGAACGGTATTCTTGGCAGCAGAATAGACCTTGATATTCATTGCATTTAATTTATTGATCGCACCTTTGCCAATGCCACCGACGATGATGGCATCGACCATTTTTCCATCCAGAGCCTTCACAGGATTACACTGACCGTGTGCATGCCCCAAGTCTTGATTATCGATCGTGCCAACTGTCCTTGTTTCTGTATCAAAAAGAACGAAAGTGGGGGCAGAACCAAAATGACCATAAACTTTACTTTCTAAACCTTTGTCTGCTTCAACAGGAAAACAGATTTTCATACTTATCTCCTTTTCTTCACGCTCATGTGAAGGGAACTTTATAGATACCTTATTTTACCATCTGCGCAAAATAAATGACAGCTCATCCAAGAACTTCTAACGAAACTTAAATATATCACTGTCCCCATTTTTCCCTTATAATCCTCCTCATGCAACTCAACCAACCTACCATCACCTCCAGCGGTGGCATACGCCCCACGCACGTCGAAGTAAATCTTGAGCACCTTTGTGCAAACCTAAAAGCCATCAAAGAAAAAACATCCCCTGCCAAAGTAATGATCATTCTTAAAGCCAACGCCTACGGTCACGGCATGGACGCGGTCGCCCATCACCTTGCTCCACATACAGACTATATCGGTGTCGCCGTATTAGAAGAAGGCATTCTCCTCCGAGAGATGGGCATTAACACCCCCATTCTCGTGCTTGGTGGCATCTGGGAAGAGCAGATCCCCGATTTCATCAAGCACGATCTGACCTTGACTGCTTCTTCCGTCGAAAGACTCCTGCAAATTGATAAAGCCGCAGAAAATCTTCGCAAAAAAGCCCTCGTTCACCTTAAGATTGACACCGGCATGGAACGCATCGGCGTTCATTATTACAACGCCCACACCTTACAGGAAGCTGCACTGAACTGCAAGCATGTCATTACAGAAGGCATTTATTCGCATTTTGCCAACTCAGATGCGGATGACCTGGATCACGCGCGTTTGCAACTGGCTCGTTTCAACGAAGTACTGGATTTTTACCCCAAACATTCTCTTCCTATGCCGCCCCTCAGGCATATGGCTAACTCTGGCGCGATTCTGCAACTTCCCGAAGCAAATTTTGATATGGTCCGTCCCGGCATCCTGCTTTATGGCGTTTATCCCTCCGATGAAGTCAAGCGCAGTGTTACCGTGATCCCTGCCCTTTCATGGTCATCCAAAGTGGTCTATTTCAAAGTCACACAGCCCGATCATCCTGTTTCCTATGGTTCCACCTGGCAATCGGATGAAAAAGTCCGTGTAGTAACCATTCCCGTTGGTTATGGGGATGGCTATTTTCGTGCCATGTCCAATAAAGCTCAAGTTATCATTCGTGGCATCAAACTCCCCCAAGTCGGACGCATTTGCATGGATCAAATGGTCGTCAATCTCGGGCCTGACGGCACAGGCTATAACGGCGACGAAGTGATTCTCATAGGACAGCAAGGCAATCAACGCATCACCGCCGAAGATCTGGCACGCTGGGCAGGCACGATCCCCTATGAGATACTGACTAATATCAATACACGTGTACCAAGAATATATATAAGTAACTAAACTTCATTTTAGAGAGGAAAGCTTGAAATCTTATCGAAAAGAATTATGGTTCCACACCCCCGCCCGCCGCGAATTCATCAACATCGCATCACAAGTGCACGAAGCCCTGCGCGAAAGCGGAATTCAAGAAGGCTTCGTGCTTGTAAAATGCAAGTCAAATCCTTCTTTAGATTTTACTGAAGGCACAATAAATATTTGAAAGGTCTACAATTCTACATTGAATATAGCGTTGGCGATGTAAGCAATTGTAAGCAAATTAAAAACACAGATGTATAGGAAAGCCAATAGGGTAAACTAGCTTCAACAACAATCGTGTGACCATCTTACTGGTGGCGGTTTGGGAGACCACCACCAAATAAAAAGAGCCGAGTTTTACACTCGGCTTTTTGTTTATCTAAGAACCTATCTGAAAAATAATTCGGAATGCTCTCTGCGCCGTACCCAAAGGGCACGCGTCCTCGGCGCAGGAAAATATGAGAGAGATCGCCGCCGCACTCCTGCGAGTATGCTGCGCGAGGGACGGCGGCTAGAGCAATTTTAGGATAGGTACTAAATTCTAATCGGCATTCGCTCAAAGGCAAAGAGATGTCGCATCCGCTCAGCTTTGGTGGAAAGATAGTGAAGATTCTCATCGTTTGGCTGGATCAAGATCGGCGCACGTTCACTAACAGGCATGCCTAATTCGGTCAGCCCTTCGATCTTTGCGGGGTTATTCGTCAATAGGCGTACAGATTCGACACCCAGATCTTTGAGCATTGCTACAGCAATATCATATTCTCGCTCGTCGGCTTGATGGCCTAATTCGAGATTTGCGTCTACAGTATCCAGGCCCTGGTCTTGCAAATTATAGGCACGCAGCTTTTCAGCCAAACCGATGCCGCGTCCTTCCTGGCGTAAATAGAGAATAATTCCACGCCCTTCATTTGCGACGGCATCCATTGCGTAGTGTAATTGGGGACCACAATCGCAGCGTTGTGAGCCGAGTACGTCACCTGTAAAACATTCTGAATGAATACGAACCAAGACATCTTGACCACTTACATCCCCATAAACCAAAGCCATATGTTCTTTATGGTCTTTGTCATTATCAAATAAACAGAGCTGGAAAGAACCCTCTTCGGTTGGAATGCGAGTGCATACTAATTTATCCAAATTTAAGTTTTTCATTGTTATTCTCCTTTTCCGTTAGACCTTATTATAGCAAGAATTATTACCTTTTTTGTCTTGAATGTTTTTTCTAATGCAAATCTTACTTATCTGAAATTTGGATAAAGGCTTTGGCAGAAAACAACTTTGCAAATTCACCATCAGCTTTTCTTTTGCCCTGCACTTTAGTTCCCTGCAAGAGCAGGGGATAAGTTTGGCGTAAATAAGTTATGAATTGAATGCGTCTCTTCCCCTACAGGACTTTGCTTTGGAAGTTTGTCAAATTCACTGCTGCCAGCAAGTAAGTTGATATCTTCCTTGTTAGTGATCACGCGGGCAATTTTCCCATCCACCATTTGCACAACCTTGTCCACGTATTTGCACATGCGCAGGTCGTGGGTGACCATAATGCCAGCGCGCTGTCCTTCGTGGATCAGGTCAGCAAATATCTGCACAACCTGATTGGCACGCTCCGTGTCGAGGCTGGCTGTTGGCTCATCGGCGAGCACCACGCTTGGGTCATGGATGAGGGAACGAGCAATGGCTACTCGTTGTTGCTGCCCTCCAGAGAGTTGCCCCGGGAGATTATCTAAACGATCTTCCAATCCCAAACGGGTCAATAAAGCGATCGCTTTTTCGCGGCTTTTACGGCCATTTTTCTTGTTCAACTTCAACATTAATTCGACGTTTTCGAGCGCAGTCAGATAGGGAACAAGATTATTGGATTGGAAGGTAAATCCGATCTTTTCTCGGCGAAATTTAGTGCGCTGCGTATCGCTCATGGACCCCAAATCTTGCCCATCGATCAATAAACTTCCTCCGCTCTCACGCAGCAGGGTGGCCAACATCGCCAACATCGTTGTTTTGCCCGAGCCGCTCGGCCCCACCAAGCCGATGAACTCACCCGCTTTGACTCGCAGATCAACTTCATCAACAGCTTTCACAACCAAGCCCTTACTATCATAAATTTTGCTGGCATTTTTTGTTTCAAGAATATATTCGTTTTTCATTTTTCTACTCCTACATACCTAAAGCGGTCAGTGGCTCAACTTTGAGTGCCATCCGAACAGAGACCAAACCTCCGATGGGACCGATCAGTAATAACGAGACAATTGCGATCAAAACAGATGTACCTGTAAAAAGGATAGGTACACTCGAGGGCATTCCGAAGGTCAGCCCAAGGACAGCCACTCCGCCAAGCGCAACGCCGAAGACGGTCACGAAGATGATCTGCATAATTGCGGCTGCCGCGACAGTGGGGTTTGGGGTGCCGATGGCTTTTAGCATCCCGATCTGGGGGACTTTCTGCAAAGTCTGGATCTGGAAGAAACCACCGATGACAAGTACGCCGATCAGGAAGGTGAAGCCTTTCATTGTGTTGAGCGTATTTTGCTGTGCAGAGTAACCAGGCGCAGATTCGTAAGCGGTTTTGATGTCAGAGATTTCTACATCCTTTACAGCGGATTCGATCACCGCAGCCATATTTTGCATATTTTCAGGCTTTTCAAGCTGCAC
>CAZOOX010000023.1:0-37107 GCA_964581545.1 uncultured Anaerolineaceae bacterium | reverse complement strand
GTTTCGTAATCATATGAATAGATTACAGCTTTCTCGATCTAAGCGAAAGTCCTATTTTAGAAACATGTTCAGGGTATTCCTTAAAATCGAGTGATAAATAAATGGTATTTTTCCTCTATACAAAACACTTAAAAATGACGGGAGAAAAACTTAAAAAAATGAATCCCGAAAATCCGTGTTTCACAGATTTCAACAAAAAGTTTTCTCGCAACATGATTCTTTAAGGTTCGTTAAACCATCACCTTTCAAATAAGAAAGGTGCCCCCATATATGGGGGGTAAGAAAAGGCTTGAGTCTCTTTTATACATGGAACAAAAATTCTGTTAAAGAATCCAAATCTCATTCATGCGCCAGCCATTTTTTAAGATTCACCAAACCTTAAAGAATCCGAAGTTTTTAAGCTTTTGTAGGCTTAACGTGTGGCAAAAATCTCCTTTTTTTGCTACAATCATGGCAGTTCAAAAAAGGGCTTCTGGCAGAAAACAAAGCCCTCTTCCAGCAAAAACCAACAAAATAATAGTATTTTCAAAGTCCCTTTCTTGGGGGATTTGTTTTGAATATCCTCTTTTCTCAAAGAGGCTAGTGGAGACTGTACATGGATGCAAATAGAGCCTGGCAAACGGTGCTTGGACAACTACAAATGGAAATGCCAAGAGCTTCCTATGACACTTGGGTACGTGATACGCACCCAATGAATTACGAAGATGGTCATCTTACCGTTGGCGTAAGCAATGCCTACGCCCGTGATTGGCTCGAAAGTCGTCTCGCAAGCACCGTCAGTCGTCTCCTTGTTGGCGTAATGAACCGCACTGTAGATGTGGATTTTGTCGTCTCCCAAAATCAAACAGCCGATGTCGCAAAAGAGCAGGATACCCAGCCCGAAGAGGGAGAAGAATCCGAAACGCCCGTGCCCCAATTTGCTAATTCCAACCTGAACCCTCGTTACACTTTTGAAAATTTCGTCGTCGGGGCAGGCAACCGCCTTGCACATGCTGCTTGTCAGGCTGTCGCGGAAAAACCAGCTCGCGCCTATAATCCACTTTTCCTATATGGCGGCGTTGGGCTGGGAAAAACCCACCTTCTGCATGCCATTGGTAATGCTAGTCTCGCACGTGGGCTCAATGTTCTCTACGTCTCCTCCGAAGAGTTCACCAACGATCTTATCAATGCCATTCGCACCCAAACTACCCCGGCTTTCCGAGATAAATATCGCACCGCCG
Source organism: uncultured Anaerolineaceae bacterium (assembly GCA_964581545.1). GTDB lineage: Bacteria > Chloroflexota > Anaerolineae > Anaerolineales > Villigracilaceae > Desulfolinea. The sequence goes on along the minus strand of CAZOOX010000023.1, from coordinate 35,887 downwards.
ATGTTTTGCTTGTAGACGATATTCAATTTATTGCGGGCAAAGAATCGACTCAGGAAGAGTTTTTCCACACCTTTAACACCTTGCACGGCCAAGATAAACAAATCATCGTCTCATCTGATCGTTTACCAAAATCGATGGGTACACTTGAAGAGCGTCTACGCTCCCGCTTTGAATGGGGTTTAACAGCCGACATCCAGGCCCCTGACCTTGAAACAAGACAAGCCATTTTGCGCTACAAAGCCGAACGCTCTGGGCATCATGTGCCCGATGAAATTCTGGAAGTGATCGCAGAACGAATTCAGTCAAATATCCGCGAACTGGAAGGTGCCTTCAATCGTGTAGTTGCCTTTGCAGAATTAAGCGGCACAGCTGTGACACCTAAATTAGCAGAGATCGCTCTCGCAGACCTGCTCCCTGTCTCGGCAGAGATCCAGCCACAAAGCGTGGTAGATCTAGTTGCCAAATCCTTTAATCTTACTGCTGATCGTTTAATGAGCCGAGACCGTTCGCAAGCCGTTGCTTTGCCAAGACAAATAGCCATGTATCTGATGCGCCGTGAGATCGATATTTCTCTGCCCCAAATTGGCAAGGAGATTGGCGGGCGTGACCACTCAACGGTTATGTATGCGATAGATAAAGTGACCGACTTGCTTGAACGCGACGAGCGTCTTCGTCGGCAAGTTGTGCAGATACGGCAAAAATTACATAGCCAACCTGTCGCAATGTAATTTATTCTAGTTATATCAAGCGCCACATATTTAGAAAAATATGTGGCGCTTTTTCTTTTAACGGAGTTACTTCCTTTTTTCAGAGATGTTTTTTTGCGGAAGCAAGCCAAAGGTCTGGAGCGGCGCGGTTTTATATCCCTAACAAAAAGTGTTACAATCTTTTAACAAACTTTTTATAAAAAAGACTATGTCCCAATCCAAAGAACTCATCCTGCTCATTGAGAGCGACCCCGATATTAGCGATGTAATTGTTCGCCAAGCTCTTCAACCTTTAGGCTATCGCGTTAAGGTTGTTTCTGATGCAAACAAAGCGATTAAAGCGGCAATGCAGCTTTCGCCAGATCTGGTCATTGCAGATCTAAATTCCTCCGGGCTGAGTGGGAAAGATCTACTTGTTGCCTTTGGGGCGCAACAATTTGAATTTCCCGTAGTAGTTTTGGCAGCTAAAGAACAAGAGCGCGATGTGATGCAAACGCTGAGGCTTGGCGCTTCTGATTATCTATTGTGGCCTGCGCGCGAAACAGAAATTGTTGCCGTAGTAGAACATGGCCTCAGAGAAACACGCAGCGCACAAGATAAACGAAGATTAGATCGCCGTCTAAAAGAAAGCGATCAGGAACTGGCACACAAAACTCGCGAACTGAAAACCATTCTCGCTATCGGCAAGGCTGTCGCTTCGGTAAACGACCAGCGTATCTTATTTGATAGAATCGTGACAGGCGCTATTCATGTCGCTTCAGCTGATATGGGTTGGCTCTTATTGCGGGACGAAAGTAAGCGAAACTCTTATCTTTTAGTCGCACAACGAAACTTGCCTACATCGTGGGCAAAGAAAATGAATAAGCCCTTGGATGATGGGGTTAGCTCTTTAGTCGCTCTTTCTGGCGAAATCTTGTCTATTCATGGAAAACCGCTTAAACGCTTTAAAATATCCGCTTTGGGAAAAGCAGTTACTGTAGTTCCGATCAAGGCCCGTGATGAAGTTATTGCGTTGTTGATCGTTGTTCGCAAGAAGGAAAACCCCATCAGAGAAAATGTGGAGGCCTTGTTAGAAGCAGTCGCAGATTATGCCTCTATCTCTTTAATTAACGCAAGGCTATTTAGAGCTTTGCAACAAAGCTCCGATGCATCTCATTCTGGTGAGAAACGACAAAATGCCCTTATGGAGACACTACGAGGAAGTCTATATGAAGAGCTTAGAACAGCCAGCTTCTCTCTTGATCTTTTAGCAGAAGGAAAATTAGGCGAACTTAAAGAAGAACAAAAACAAGCATTGGAAACCGCACGAGCCGCATTAGAACGGCTTAGAAGAACCACTGACAAAACAACCCCCATCAAATAATGTCAGAATTAATCCTTCTTGCACTTGACGAATCATCTACTTTGCAACTCATCTCGCGCGCATTTCGCGCAGTGGGATATAAAACCGCATCAGCATATGATAAAGCAGGTGTGGACAAGATCATGCAAGAAAGCCACCCTTCTCTGGTTCTGTTGGGAAGTCATTTACAAGAGGAAAAAAGCGCAGATCTAATTGACTCTCTCCTTTTGAAATACCCCACCTTGCCAATTGTCTATTTAGCAACAGAAAATTCTCCTGAACTTATTCAAGAAATTTTACAAAAAGGCGTTAGTGGTTATCTTCACCCCCCTCTAAGAACAGACGAAATTATTAGCACGGTACAAAGTTCTCTCCAGCGCGCCAGAAGGCTGGGAGATTGGGTACGCCGAGAGATAAAACACACAACAGCCTCTCTGGAAAAACGCGTTAGCGAAATGGAAGTTCTGCTTACCATAGGCAGAGACGTAACCAGTTCGCTTGATCTTGACGGGGTCCTAAAAAATGTAGTTAGTGCAGCCGTTAGCTTAACAAAATCGGAAGAGGGAAGTCTCTTGCTCCTTGATGAAGAGAGCAATGATCTTTATATGCGTGCCGGACATAACTTTGAAGAGGGATTCGTACGCTCTTTTCGTCTACCTGTTACCGATACCTTGACAGGTCAGGTGATCGAAACGGGGAAACCGCTTATTTTGAATAAAGACTCTTTAGAAAAAATTAAAACCGCCTATTTAGTACAAGCGCTCATTTATGTTCCCCTAAAATTTAAGGAAAAAGTGATCGGTGTTCTGGGAGTGGATAACCGTAAACATCGCCTTCCTTTTACAGAGCGCGATATTTTGGTCATCTCCATTTTGGCAGATTACGCCGCAGTGGCTATTGAGAATGCACAGCTATATCAGGCATCTGAAAATGAACGCTCGAAATTTGAAGCTGTGCTTTCAAATATGGATGATGCCTTGATCATTCTTGACAAAGAGGAACGTATTCAATTAATTAACGATGTTATGCGTGCCGCATTAGAGATAAAAGAGGAAGAAGACGTTCATAATAAAGCCATCCAAGAAGTCATTGCTCACAGCGATTTCCTATCTCTCTTGGAGCGAAAAGATAAAAATCTAAAATATCATGAAGTCCATTTAGATGATGACCGTATCTTCAGCGCACAATATACACCCATCAAAGGTGTAGGTGCTGCAATTACAATGCAGGATATTTCTTATCTAAAAGAACTTAACCGCCTTAAAGATGACTTTGTCCATACTGTATCGCACGATTTACGCTCGCCATTAACTGCTGTTTTAGGCTATGCAGAACTCCTTGAGCGTGTAGGTGAACTGAATGATCAACAAAAAGAATTTATTCGTCGCATCCAATCCAGTGTTCAGGATATTACCGCACTGATCAATGACCTTCTTGACCTTGGAAGAATTGAAGCTGGCTTTGATACCCGACGTGAACCTATTCACCTTGAGAGCATTTTACGATATTCATTGAGCAATTTTGAAACAAGCCTCTCAAAGAGAAATCAAAAGCTTGAAACGGATATTAGCCCAGATCTATCCCTTTTACGAGGAAATCCTATCGGGCTAAGGCAAATGTTTGATAATTTGCTCAATAACGCCATTAAATACACCCCTGAAAATAAGAGCATTGACGTAAAACTGCACCAGGAGGGGAGCCAAATTATTTTTAAAATTTCCGATCAGGGACCTGGGATCCCAGCAGAAGATCAGCCCCATATTTTCGAGAAGTTTTATAGAGCAAGTAATGTAGAGACAGATGCGGCCGGTTCTGGGCTTGGGCTTGCTATCGTTAAGACAATCGTGGAGAGCCACAACGGGCGAATTTGGGTGGAATCAAAAATAGACAAAGGTTCTACATTCTTTGTTGTTTTGCCCACCTAAAAAAGGGCCTTAAAGCAATGCCTCCGCTAGATAAAATCATCATAGCGGAGGCTTTCGCCAAAGGAGGAGACGAGAGGAGTATTTCTTTTTGTCTCCGATAAAATTCTACTCCTTTGTGTGATTATGTACAAAGCCGAAGGTCACGCTTTATTAGTGACTATGTTCACAAAGTCTTTTACCTGCCCAAAAGCCTGCGAGGTATCTTCGTAGGTTTTCACTTTTAACAACGGATGTGGGTTTCCGCTGATCATTTTTGAGATGGGTCTCCCCTCTTGGTGAAGGCAAAGAACGTGCTTGCCTGCGTTGAGCGCGTAGCCTATTTCATAGCCGACCCCGTGTGAGGGTACACTGATCTCAGCGAGGAGGATGTCGCTGGTCAGAATCCAGTTGACATCACGAGCGTATATTTCGTTAGGGTCGGCATTCCGCTCATAGTCGACGATAGTTGACTCGGCGAGATGGGCGGTCGGGACCTCGTATCCTTCATCCAATAAAAATTTGGTTAAGGCTTGGTAGGTCTTTTCGTATTCACGCCCGCCGGTGATGGAACAAGCAAAGTATATTTTCATTTTATTCGTCACGAGAGATGGAAGAGAGAATTGAGTCTATGCTGTTTTTCTCTTTGCTGCTGGGCAAAGAGCCGCCTGTACGGAGGCTTTCTATCTCGGTGCTGAGACTCATCCATTTATCAACAAGAAACACAAAATGAGGGGTTTTATCTTTGAAGAAAAAGGGGGAGAGGAAAAAAAGCAGGATAGAACGAGGAATTGGAGATTCGTTTAGCTCAATAACAAGGGCTGTTTTAGACATGAGGGTTGTCATGGATTCCCTTTGCATATTGGAGAGTTTTGATGAGGGGAAGAGGGAACTCATCTCGGTCACCCTTGTTTGTACAATACGCTTGTAGGAGATATTTAATCTCAGAAAAGGGGTGACAAGGCGTAGATGATTTGAATAAGGACGGACATAGGCGGCTTTGCGCATGAGAAAAATGAAAATGGTCATGAGCATTGCTGCACCGCTAATGAGGATTAGGGACGTATCTTTCCAGTCGCTTTTTTCTTTGAGCGTAGGCAGATACCACCACAAAATGAAGAGGACTATGCTGATAGCAAGGGTAGCTGTCCACCAGCGCCCCAAGGTATATTCATAGATAAGAAGGGGATAACGCTTGCCTACTTTTTTTGCCATTTCATGATCCTATATCAAAAAGCCAGCTATTTTTCTTCTTTTGCTTCCAGTTGTTTTTTTAGTGCATCTATTTTCTTTTCGAGATGTTCCCCGCGCAAAGAAACGGTGATATCGCCACGAGTGCGCTCGATGATACTGCGGGCAATATCGGTTTGGCGGCGTAAGCCATGTGTGATCGCGCTGGGATAATCCATCGTAACGAGGACAGCATAAATTTCATCCATATGCGTGAGCAGACGTTCACATTCTTCAGAATAGCCATTGCGCAATTCATCCAGAACGCGACGACGCAGTTCTCCGACCACTTCAGAGAGACCTTTAAGGTAGGTTGCGTGAGGCACATCCAACTCGTCGAGGGTAACGAGGGGTTTATCTTTGATCAGGGCACAAGTCACTTCAGCTTCTACAAATTCCTTGAGCGCGTCTTGTGTATAACCCGTGTGATAAAGGTCGGGGTGGTCAGGCAGAAGTTCCTCTTTCAAGGTTTTTGCCAAAGTCGCAGATTGACCAAGATGTTCATTCATCTCTTCTGCGTCATCACGATGCACTGCTCGAATGGCTTTTGAGCAATGTTGAATTAATGTACGCGAGACAGAAAGTGCTTTATCACGCGCATCAGTTTGTAGATCAAATTTTTTGCGGATCTGGTCAGCAACGAGTTCTAGTTTGTCCATAAAATTATTTCCTGCTTTCTAAGACTTCAGACTTTAGACATAAGAAGTCAGCTTTTTCTAAAGTTTAAGAAGCTGATAATAAATCTTCACAAAGGAGTGCGTCGCACCAACTTCGACCAGAAAAATGCTTGAGGATGGATTTTTTGCCCTTTTACGAGCAGAATGCCCATCGAGTTAGGTGCGACGCACTCTACGAAGCCCCTTTTAATAGTCTCAAAGTCTGAAGTCTGATGTCTGTTTAGTTACTCTTCGCCCTCATCACCATCCGGCTTTAAAAAGGGACGAAAGAGATTATCTGCCAAAGAATTGGCTTTAGGCATCGAGATTTCGCCAAAAGCATTCTCGTAACGTGCTAGATTCTCATTAAGCGCTTTCAATAATAACTTTGCACTCATGGGAGTCATCACCACACGAGAAGTGACTTTTGCTTTTTTAGAACCTGGTAATAAATGCGCAAACTCCAGCACAATATCGGCTGGAGAATGAGCAATGCGCGCTAAATTAGCATAAGTTGTATCGAGTTCAGGGGAGATGTCCATCGTGATCTTTGTCGGCTGGACAGGTGGTTTCTTTGCCATCATCGCTCCCTAAAATGGAATATCATCATCAGGGGGAGGCGCCATATTATTGCTGCCCTGCCCATAGTCGGAGCCGCTTCCGCTGCTCATACCACCGCCGCCAGCTGCCTGATCTTCGCCGCGGGAGGATAAGAATTGAACTGTTTGCGCTGTTACTTCAAATGAAGCACCACAAGAGCCATCTGGCCGCTGAAAAACATTTGGCCCCCCAGTCGCTTTATCTGGTCTCAAGCGCCCTTCAATCAAAACTTTTGATCCTCTTTGTAAGTATTTATTGCAATTTTCTGCTTGTTTGCCCCAAACCGAAACACGGAACCAGGTTGTTTCCTTAATTCGTTCACCATTATTATTTGTATATTGGTTATTTGTAGCAACATTCAAATTCGTAACAGCCTGACCGCTCGGAGTATAGCGCATCTCAGGGTCACGTCCCAAGTTGCCAACAATCGTTATCTTTTGATACATGGGGAAATCTCCTTCTAGGTGTATAGTGAACGCCGCATCGCACGGCGTTGCAAAGTCCTTCTATTTTACTCGAAAACGAAGCTTAAAAATTACAGATTATTAACGGAATTTCCATCTCTTGCGCTGTTAGCCCCCCATGATGCCCATAATAATTCATTTCGAACTTATCTTTCTCATACCACCAAACCGATTCATAGCGATAAGAAAGGATGACCAAATTCCCCACACGCGAGAGAAAAGTCTCTGAGATAGTCTCACCAAAATAACCGGCATCGATCAAATCTTCTGTTTTGACTACATCTGCTTTTCCGACAAGGCGGGATTGGAGAAAGTCCTGCACTTCGTCGAGGAGATCATCTTTGATGTAGAGAAAGAAATCTCTCGGAGAGCCAGCCGGGACGAGCGTGTCACCGGCTTGATTCCGTTTAATATATTTTTCGATTCCCCCAAAAGCAGGGTCACGGTTAAGATAGATCGTCGTGGCGGGGTCAACTTCGGCGTGACCATGATCGGCGGTGAGCAGAAAAAGCGTTTCGCCACGTGGATGCTCCTTTAACGGGAGCAAGAACTGTTTCAGGAGCGTATCGAGCATCGATTCGATCTCGGCATGAGCATGTGCGGAGGCAGGACCATATTTGTGCATGATTCCGTCTACATCCCCAAAATAGAATCCGATATAACGCCGCTTACCCGGCTCATCCAATAGAAGGCGCAAGTTGATCATCGCCTCCGAGAGGCTTTTGTAGCCGTGCCTTTTTGAGCCATCCATAACGATGTCGGAATAAGGCGAGGGGGTAAAGGCGCTGTGTTGAAAAAAATGCGCTTCTACGCCGAGTTCGTTGAGCCTGGCATAGATATTGGTGTCGGGATAAAACTCACCGGGCGGGATGCCGCTGGCCGCGGCAGTGTCACGTTCTTTGGTGCCCGCGTAAGAATAGAGCAAGGGGGAGAAAATGCTGTCGAGCTTTGGCTCATAATAATTCCACTCAAAAACACCGCCCTCGCCGACGGCTTGCCCCGTATGCCAGGTGGTGACATGCGCCGCCGTCGTGGATGGGAATTGGGAGGTGATCTTCTCGACGCTGCCCAGCTTGGCGAGTTCAACGAAAAAAGGATGCTCTTTATATTCTTCATAAGAACGCCAGCCAAAACCGTCGATGAAGAAAAAGAGCACGCTTTCGTATTCTTTTTTCTCGAAAATATTGATAATGCGCTGAGGCAAATGGGCGAAGCCGCCCACGTCGTAGCGGGGTTTGACGAAGTTTGGGTTCATATTTTATTTAGTGTGGTTCAATGAATTATCATGAATAGCGCAAATGAGCGAATTACGCGAATATTTTATGCACAAGTGAGCTGGGATTATACATGAACCATATACCGGTGGTGGTCAAAAACATCCTCGAAAAACATACCCCCGAGTGGCACAAAAAACTTGTCCAACAACTTCGAGTTAATGGATGAAGGTACGGCTTTTGTGAGATAGTTGGTAGCATTGTAGAAAACACTAATAACTTGAATTAAGCAGAAAAATCCCTGTTCAAAATTTTAAGTAGAGGGATTTTTATACGGCTAAAGTTTCTTGTCTTTAGTCACCTTCATATAAAGATAGCGCATTATTAAAAATAGAGGATACTATCATCGCAGCAAATGTGATAGGAACACAGATTAGAGTTGTTGTAAGGAGAGAACTCCAAGGTGAAGCAAATCCAGAAGATAAAGATGTTTGAATTGCTCTTACATAGAGAAATATTATTGGAAAGCCTATCACAAGGGTGAATGAAAAATTTCTTTTATACATCAACCAATCACTATGATATACACTGTGGTCGCTGACAAAAAATTGATAAAAGATACTTCCATTGTCCTCCATGTGTCCATATATCCTTCGCCATCTTCTCTTCATTCTTGCTAAAATTATGCCCAACGTGTAGACTACCGCTACTGTTGACCAAGCAAAGAACTCTTGATTGTTTATGTAAAAGTTTGGCGATGTCTCTGGAGTATTGTTTGCGCCAAAATAGCTTATGATTGCTATTAAGTTTGCAGCCAGCCCAATTCCTTCTAACAAAAAAATAACATAAGATTTTAAAGGAATATTTTTTAGCGCATCTCTTACTTTCTTAAAAAACTCCTTAATCCTTTTCATCAAAATAACACCTTGTTTGATTAGAACTCAGCTAATATGAACGGTATTCAAACACATCGAGAATTATACCTATAAAAAATTCTATGTGATTCGTGTAATCTGTGGATAAATCACTCCATTATCAACCTCGCCGCCCTTCTTCCGATCTCAGTTTCAAAGCTCCCCATTCTGGTACAGACCTGTACCCGTCTCCATACTTGTTTTGGCATCATAGCGCTCCAGAGATAATTGGCTGGCATAATCAGGCAGTTCATCTCCTGCCACCCATGCAGCGATCAACTCGCCAGCCGCACAGCTAGCCATTGTGCCAAAACCAGATAAAGCGCTCAGAATATAAGTACCGTCCACGCCCATCGGGCCGATAACGGGCATATTTTCTTTTGTCTTTGTATAATATCCGGCATAGCGCACAACTGGTTTAGGGAGTTTATCCAGATACGCTTTCAAATCAGGGATAAATCTTGCGGCACCACGTAAAAGAATATCCGGGAACTCTGGCGTGATGTCTGGTTCCCAGAGGGGTTCTTCCGCCACACGATTGATCGCCCAGCCTAATTTGATCCAGGGACTATCTTTCCCGCCTTCGGGTTTAATATGTAAACCACCGGGGAATTTCTCTAATAGCCACTGAAATTCTGTGTCTGAAACCAAATCCTTCTTCTCTTGTTCATCCCAATCAAGGTATTGCTCGTCCATAAAGATCGTAAATGGCGCTTCACGCGGAATGACACCGTGAATATCTTGTATGGCTATTTTTTGTTGCAAGATAGAAAAGATGGGTAATTCAATATCCAAGAAAGAAGCAATTTCAGGAGCAAATGGACCAGCCGCGTTGATAAAGGTTCGGGTTTCGATCCTGTGTTGAGTGCCATCTATGACAACTTCAACAGCCTTGACACTTTGATTATCTGCTTCTACATCTGTCACATCTCCCGCCAATAGCCTGACGCCAAGCTTCCTGGCTTCCTCAAGCAAATACATGCCCAATTGTTGAGCACTGACAGCCCCGCCTCGCCTCGCATGTACAGCAGTCTGTATATTTGTTGACATATAGGGGAAAAATTCCTGGACGATGCTCGGATGAGCCAATATATCTGCTCCGTCAAGATCGCTTTGGTTATCTAAAAATGCATAATCATTTTTCCCGCCATCGTGTATCCGAATATTACCAACATCAAGTTGGCTGTAATGGTGAAGATAATCCTGAAGTTTATTCCTGGGTTTTTCGGTGACGTATAGATACCCCTTTTGCTCCATATTGAAGACATTATCAGTAGCCTTCGCAAGCGCTTGCATCAGATCAATGCTGCGGTTCATAAAACGCGCCATCATATTATTAGGCCACCAGTTGCGATAATTCTCTCCGGACTTGGCACTGGTCTGTGAAAGTGGCGGGTGCTTATCTATAATTAGCACATCACTGATGCCACGCTTTGCGAGATAATACGCGGCAGCCACACCAGCGCTGCCGGCTCCACAGATCACTACATCGGCTTTCTCAAATGATTTCATATCTCGTCTCCTAATATTAACCTGAGTTATGGATAAAAATTTCTCTCAGCAAAAAATAGCCACAGATTACACCGATTGACACGGATTTTTAAATTTTTCATCTGTGAAATCCGTGAAATCTGTGGCCAAAGGGGTAAAAGCTGAGCATATCCAAACTGAGGTAATATTGATATTATCTCATCATCAAACGTGCCGCACGGCGCCCGATCTCGACCGCGAAATTGGTGCCCCGATCCCAGGGGTAGACCTGGCTCATGCTCGCAAAGTAGATTCCTTCTATCGGCGTCTCAATTGCGGGGATATTCTGCGAATGCCCCAATTGCGGGACGGGCTGGGCATAATCTGCTTTGAAGACCCAGACCTTGCGCACCCAATCGCGCTCGAATTTGGGGTTGATGCGCGCAAAACTCTCGGCAAATTTATCCATCAACTCCTCGGCGCTCATATAAAAATTAGCGCGCCCCGGCTCCAGATAATCGCCCGCATAAACGATATGCTCCCCGCCAAAATGCTCCGGCGCAACATAATTCGTATGCTCGACCAAAGCCAAAAAGGGGAATCCATCTTGCCCGTTCGGGCCGCGAGCATCTCCTTGCGAGACGGCCTTTGGCAAATTGAACCAATAATAATTATCTTCTGAAAGCCGATGTTTCAACGCCGCCACCAACACCACCGCGCCCATATGTTTAAGTTTTTTGAGAGCACCCAAATACTCTTCCGGCAGATCGGGAGCGAGATAGGACATCACAGCCGGGGAAGTTGTTACCAAAACCTTGTCAAATTCCTGCTCTCCATCTTCCTCCATGACGATCACTTTTTGGGCAGGGTCACGTCTAATGGAAGCCACTCTGGCATTTAACTTGATCTCCACACCCATCTCGCGCAGCTTCTCAACAAAGGCATCTGCGAAAGCCTGAAAACCACCCACAAAGGTACCCAGCTTCGTCGTCCTGGCGTGGATGCGTGCCCAGAACCAGGACATTGGCACTTCTTTATGATATTTACCAAATTTACCGATCAGCATCGGCTCCCACATCTGCTCGTAGACGCGATCCCCTGCCCATTTTCGCATCCATTCATCCACGGTTACTTTTTCAAGACTCTGCCAATTTTTGGTAAGACGCAAATAAAGGCCGACCAAGCCAAAACGGAGTTTGTCCACGCCCCATCCCAGCCCGGGGAAAAGGAGCGCTTCTTTGATCGAGTCAAAGGGATACCATTTCTCATTATGTAATAAAACAGTATACGGACGCGGGAAAAGGACTTTGTCGCTCAACCCCAGCTCTTCGATGATGCCGAGCATATGCTTGTCGCTGGCAAACCAATGATGGTAAAAACGCTCGACTGTCCAATCCCATTTTGGGTCTTTGAAACCACGTGCCAATCCACCCGCAGAATCTTCCGCTTCGTAGATCGTGATCTGATGACCAGCTTTTGCCAAGTCGTATGCGGCGGACATCCCCGCGTAACCTGCACCGATAATTGCTATTTTCATATATTCTCCAAATCTATGCACCACAAAGACACGAAGGACACAGAGTTTTTCTTTGGGGCCACAAAGAGCTATCCTTGTACCCGTCGTCTAATGCCTTCTTTCAAAACAGGCACGTTAAAGTTGATCAACAAACCCAGCCATATCTTTGATAAACGCAAATATGTAATAAGTTGTGCTTCATGAATAGGCAACAAGTTTTCGACTGCTTTAAGCTCAAGAACAAGTAAACCGTCAACGACAATATCCATACGATATCCGGCTGGAAGTTTTATCCCTTTGTATTCTATTGGGAGTTCTACTTGACGTTCAAAAGGGATACCGCGCAATTTTAGCTCTTGGCACAAACATTCTTCGTAAGCTGATTCTAAGAGCCCTGCTCCCAAAGCCTTATGCACTTCTATTGCTGCCCCAATTACCTCACGAGATAAGACATTTGCTTTTTCTTTAGTGTCCATAAAAATCCCTTTGTGCTCTCTGTGCCTTTGTGGTGAATTACTTCTCTTCTTCCACTTCTTCTTTCCACGCGAAAACTTCTCTCCAGGACATGCCTTCTTGCCCCAGATATTTCAGGAAATAATATAAACCCAAGACTGTGATCGGCAGCCAAAGCGCGGCGTGCAAAACAAGGGTATAGGCTGCCGCTGTCGCATGTTCAATGCCATAGGCAACCAAAACTGCGATTCCCGGCGCATCAAAGGTGCCCACATATCCCGGCGCGGAGGGAATGGTCGTTGCCAAATTGACGATGCCGTTCATCAGCATCAGCGCAAAAAACGAGACGGAAAAATTGAAAGCGTGCATCACGAACCAATATTTTGCCGTTTCCAGAAGCCAAATAATTGCGGATGTAAAAAAGACCATCAGCACATTAAAAGGTGAGCGCAGCGATTCCAGCCCATCGAGAAATTTATCCATAAAACCAAGCATCTTCTCTTGCAAGGCCTTAGGCAGCAACTTCGTGATAAACCAACGCCCAATTTTGGATGTGACCTGCGGGAACATCGCCGCGAGCAAAAAGATGACTAAAGCACCGATAAAAACACTCGTTCCGATAATTGCCACTTGCTGGATATTACCCACAAAACCGGAATCTCCCGTCAGTTTTGCCAGCTCTGATAAATTCAGAAAGACAAAAGCCAGCATCACCACCCCATCGAAAATGCGTTCCACAATGATCGTTGCCAGCGATGCCGAGATCGGCACATTCTCACGCCGTTTCAGGAAAACAGCACGCAGCACTTCGCCGATCCGCGCCGGAAAAATATTATTGCCCATATAACCAATCGTCGTGATCGGGAACATCTTTTTTGTTGAAACTTCCTTGAGCGGCTTTATTAAATAATGCCAACGCCAAGACCGGATCCACACACCGATAAAATAGACCAAAACCCCGGGAAGAAGCCAAATATACTTTGCCCCGCCAATGATCTTACCTACGTCATCGAGTTTCAAACCGCGCAACGAGAGCCACAAAAAAAGCGCGCTGATCGCAACGCCAACAAAAATCGCAAAATTCTTTTTCACTTTTTCCATGAAGGCGATTCTATCACGAAGGCAGGGGCTGTGCGTCGCACCAACACGAAAAGAATTTGCCTTTTTATGGGCAAAATGCCCGTCTTTAGCATTTTATTCTCAAAGCTAGTGCGACGCACGTCTCCCGCCCTTCGGGTATAATTTCGATATGGAACTCAACCAGCCAGCCCCAAACTTCACTTTAAATGATTTGGATGGTACATCTCATACGCTTGCGAATTATCGCAGAAGAATCGTCATCATCAACTTTTGGTCTGCGGAATGTCCGCACGCCGCGCGCGTGGATTTAGGCTTGCTCCCGTTGATCGAGGGCTGGGGCGAAAAAGTACATCTCTTGCAAATCGCATCAAATGGCAATGAACCGCTCGAAATGCTCAAAAAAGTCGCCAACGAACGTGGTATCAACCCCATTTTGCATGATGTTGACCACAAGGTAGCCGATCTCTACGAAGCAACAAACACCCCGCACATCTACATCCTCGACGAAAAGGGGCTTCTTCAATATCACGGCGCCTATGATGATGTAGCATTCCGTCAACGGGTCGCCACGCGGAATTATGTTCAGGAAACAATAGAATCTTTATTAAATGGTGGCAAGCCAGAGGTCGAGAGCGTTCCGCCCTTTGGGTGCACGATCGTGCGAATGGATTAATTCATCCCATAAAAAATATGTCAAAGTCAGAAGAATACGCCGCTTTTTTAGAACCCCTTCATCTTTTTAGAGGCATTAGCGAAGATCATCTTTTCGACTTCGCTGATACTTTTCGTGAGGTGGAATATAAAGCCGGGGATATTATTTTGGGAGAAGAAAATCAGTCTCTTGATTTCTATCTGATCTATTCTGGAGAAGTAGAGATCACGCAAGGGGAAAAGGGACAAGAAAAAGCTGTTTTTGTACGTGGGGATTATTTAGGGGAAGAATCTTTGGTGAAACATAAAAGCACATCAATGGCAAAAGCAAAGGACAATGTTGTTTTACTCAAACTCCCTGCCGCTGCTTTTACAGAGATCCCCGGGGCACTTTCCTTTATGCGGGCAAAGTTAGATGCATCAGTGGCCTGCCGTCAATTGATCAAAGAAAAACATTTTGATTGGGTGCACGACAACGAAGTGATCTACTTTCTGACAAGAAAACACCAGATCCTGTTTTGGAGAGGCATTGTTCCCCCTGTTTTTCTTGGCCTCTTTGGCGGGATTCTCTTCCTTTATTGGGCGTTAAACGTTACCGTTTCAGATACTGTCTGGACATTTGCGATTTTCTTTCTTGGCGTTGCTCTTCTTTGGTTAATTTGGAAATGGCTGGATTGGCGTAATGATTATTATATTATTACGAATGAGCGTTTAATTTGGCTGGAAAAGATCATAGGCATCTATGATAGCCGCCAAGAGGCTAATCTGGAGGAAGTTCTCTCGGTAAGCATCAATACAGATGCCGTAACACAAAGTTTTTTTGATTATGGCAAAGTGAGTGTAAAAGTTATGGTCGGCGGAATAGAACTAGATTATACGCCCCGCCCTGACCATGCAATGCATCTGCTTGAAGAGTTGCTCGACCGCAGAAAAATACACGCAAAAGAGCAAACGAAAGAGGAGATCAAACAAGCGATCATTGATAAGCTTAAGAACCCCGACCCTGCCTCTACAAAAAAGAAAAAACCTCCGCCCAAAAAGAAGACTTTACGTGAGAAACTTTTCCCGAAAACTGACAGACATGTATTACAACAACGCTTTGAAGAAGGCGGCGATATTATATACAGAAAACATTGGATTGTTTTATTTAGACAAGTTGCTATATCCCTCCTTGTTAGCCTCCTTTTTGTCTTATTTCTTTTGAACCAACTTGCTTCTTTTCTTTCAAGAACCGAAGGAGTACCAGGAGCATCAATTTCAGTCATTGCTTTACTCGGGCTTGCTTCTTTTATTTCTTTTTGTGTTGTTCTTTATCAATATGTGGATTGGAGCAATGATATTTTTAAAGTTTCCAAAGACAAAATTTTTGATATTGATCGTAAACCTTTCGGAGAAGAACAAAGTCGCTCTGCCTCTTTGGAAGAGATCGAAAGCCTGGAATATAAGCGTCAGGGGCTCCTGAGCATCTTTTTTAACTATGGCACCGTTTATATCCATATTGGCGCGCAGAATTTCGAGTTTGAAGATGTTCGAGAGCCTGCCTCTGTACAGCAGGATATTAATCAACGCTATATGGAGGATCGTCACAAAAGAGAAAGTGGAAAGGCTAAAAAAGATCGCAGCGAGATGCTCAATTGGCTGCTTGCTTATAACCAAGGCGCTGATGAGTTTCTGGAATTACAAGCTCAACTTGAAAGCCAAGAAGATGGGGAAGAAGATGATGATGATGGTGAAGTAGAAGCAGAATATTAAAACAACGAGAAGTGCTTATGCCTTACGCTGTAACCCTTCCATTATTTTTCCCCTCAAATTTTCCTGCACATCATCCCAGCTCTGCTCTGCATCTACCACAACCCATCTTTTCGGTTCTGCTTTGACCAATTCCAGATAGCCTTTCCGCACACGTTGGTGAAATTCGACCGTGTAAGCATCCAGCCGGTTCCATTCATCGCCATTTGTTTTGCGAGCAAGACCGATTTCCACATCCAGATCGAGCAAAATGGTCAAATCCGGTTTAAGGCCGCCTGTTGCGTAATTGATCAGTGCGCGCACTTCATCTAAGTTCTGTTCGTGCCCATAGCCCTGATACGCCAAGGTCGAATCTGCATAGCGATCTGAGATCACAATTTCCCCAGCATCCAAACGCAATCGAATTACTTCTTCTACAAATTGGGCGCGTGCTGCCTGATATAGAAGCGTTTCTGTGCGCGGGTGCATCTCTGTATTTTTTAGATCATGCAAAATCTCGCGTACTTGCTCGCCGATGGATGTCCCGCCCGGCTCGCGGGTAGGGAATACGCTATAACCTTTCTCGCGTAAAAATTCTACGAGATGGGGGATGTGGGATGTCTTGCCCGAACCTTCAGGGCCTTCTAGTGTAATGAACATAAAATAACCGCCAAGGCGCTAAGTGCGCCAAGTTTTTTAAAAGTCGCCAAGAGCAAAAAACACCTTGGCGAGCTTAATTACTCTCTGTGTTCTCTGCGTCTTGGCGGTTCGCTTTATCTACTCTCTAAAAATCCTGACATGCCTGCGGGGTTCCTTCCCATAAGAATGAGAGGTCAATTCCGCGCTGCGAGCCATTTCATGTTGGATGCGGCGCACAGTCGCTGAGCCGGAAGGCAGATCTACCCAGCGTTCGCCGTTCAGGACGGCTGAAATCGCGGCTTGGGTTTCATTTCTGATATCTTCCATTCCATTGTCTGGCGAGAAACCATCCGAAAGGCCAAAAAGATCGCTCAAAAACTTTTTCACCTGTGTGCTGGTATTCGCTCGCAGCACATAAACGGGCATTCCACGACGCTCCGCGTCCATTACCGATTGTTGGCGCTTTCGATAATGCGAGCGCAGCGTCACAAAAACATCGGCTTCGCTGGTATCACGCACCACTTCGGCGGGAACGCGCAATTGGCTGATCGCTGTCCGCAGTCGATTGCGGGCTACGCCATAGGCAAAAATCTTCGTATCCTTCAAATTTTTGCGGGAAGATGCTCGGGGTCGGGAGGCTGTTTCGGGACCATTGGACAAGCGCAGGGCACCGCGCGTTCCGAGAGAATCGCCTCCGCGGCGCGCTCCTGGCGTTGGGCTTGCTTGCTCTTTTTCAACACGTATCTGGCCCTCGGCATCCCTCGTTCTAATTTCTGCCGGAAGCGGGAATCCGCGCAAAAGCGCATCCACCGATGCGGCAATATCCAAATGAATGGAGAGCCTATCGCGTTGCTGAATTTCGATCAAAACGTCAAAAGTGGGCGGGCTGCGTCGCTCTAAAACGGTTTTCTGCGTACCACGCCGACGGGCTTCATCATCCGAAAGAGTCACCGATTCGATACCGCCAATCAGGTCAGAAAGCGTAGGGTTGAGCATCAGATTATCGAGGGTATTCCCATGCGCCGTACCAACCAATTGAACGCCACGCTCGCCGATCGTACGGGCGGCTTCGGCTTCCTGCTCGCGACCGATTTCGTCGATGACGATCACTTCGGGGTTGTGATTTTCAACCGCTTCGATCATCACTTCGTGTTGCAAAGAAGGGGTCGCGACCTGCATTCTGCGCGCACGCCCAACAGCGGGATGCGGGACATCGCCATCACCGCCAATTTCGTTGGAGGTGTCAACGATCACCACCCGTTTGCTCTCAGCCAAAATACGGGCAGCTTCACGGAGCATGGTCGTCTTCCCCACGCCCGGGCGACCGAGCAATAGAATGCTTTTGCCCGAAGCGATAATATCTTCGATGATCTCAACCGTGCCATAAACCGCACGGCCAACACGGCAGGTTAAACCAACAATATCGCGGCGGCGGTTTCGAATGGCAGAAATACGATGCAGCGTACGCTCCAGACCAGCGCGGTTATCGGCATCAATATCGCCAAGCTGCTGCACAACATGGTCGATCTGTGCGCGGGTGACATCCTTTTCGCTGAGGATCACTTCGCCATCTACGAATCGCGCAGTTGGCACGCGCCCAAGATCAAGGATCACCTCGAGGAGATTATCTGTATCCTCGGTTTCTCGGATCGCTGCGACCACTTCTTCAGGGAGGGTGCTAAGCAGGGCTTCGAGATCGTCTGTTATTTCTAGTCTTTTCATAATATTTTCCTGAACCCTATTGTACTAAGAAATTTAGAAGGTGGGATGCCCAATAACACATTGCGAATTTGGATTTCTTACACCCTTTTGTTTTAAGAAAAGTGAACGCAACTTGCTCCCATGATTACCGTATAATTTATGTACGGGATTCCGTGTTTATAGAAAAAGGACTAAAAATGTCTACCCAAGGTGTTGAAGCAAAACCATCAGAAACTGCTTTTTTTGCAGCTCTACGCAGAGCAATGGCCCATAAAGATTTCGACAATGATAGATTTGGCCCCGACTTTTTGGCAGAATATTTTCTCCCTCCGCATTTCAGATTTTTCATCAAATTTAAAAAGATACGAGAAAATACCAAAGATAAACTCAATGCCTTCCTGCCCGGCTTGAACGAATATATGATCGCAAGAACAGCCTATTTTGATGATCTTTTCGTTGAAGCGCTAAAAAACGAATTCCCACAGGTCGTTTTTCTCGGTGCAGGCTACGATACACGCGCCTATAGATTTGCTGATTTGAACAAAGGCACAAAGGTAATTGAGCTGGATGCCGCCCCAACGCAGAACTGGAAAAAGAAATGCTTGAAAAAAGCGAAAATTGACATGCCAGAAAATGTCACGCTTGCTCCGATAAACTTCAACAAAGAATCATTGAAAGATGTTCTCGAAAAAGCAGGATATTCCCCTGATCAGAAGACCCTCTTTATCTGGGAAGGGGTAAGCTATTACCTCGAAGCAGAATCGGTTGATGCAACCTTGGGATTTCTTAGAGAATTTGCTCATCCGGAAAGCATCATTGCCTTTGATTATGTTGTCCCCATGACCAGCGAAAACGAAAACGATTTCGGTGTGAAAAAATTCTTCGAATCAATGAAGAAAGAGCACGACAATGAAGCACTTGTCTTTGCAATTGGTGAAGGGAAGATAAAGACATTTTTGGAAGAAAGAGGATTAAAAGTCGTTGAGCATCTGGATAATGAGCAGATCGAAGACAAATTCCTGACAGATGAGAGTTCTTTGCTTGGTCATATAACTGCAGCATTTCACTTTGTGTCGGCTTCGCCAAATTAAAAGTGCTCAAAAAACCGAGATGCCGGTTAACGTCGTAAAAAGCTCCAGAGCTTTTGTCCCTGCAAGAGAGTTTCCCTGCTCATTTAATCCAGGTGACCATACACAAATGCTAAATTCACCCGGCATCACGGCTAATATCCCGCCACCGACTCCGCTTTTCCCGGGCAGCCCAACTCGATAAGCAAAATCCCCAACCGAATCATAAGTCCCGCATGTGAGCATCAACGATTCTATATACTTTGCCTGATTTGGCTTAACGATCTCTTCGTTGTTCCACGGCAACCTACCTTTATTGGCTAAAAAAAGACCTGCACGTGCCAAATCTACACAACTCATTGCCAAAGAGCAATGGTGAAAATAGGCATCCAAAACTTGCTCCGGCTCATTTCTTAAATTCCCAAAACTCTTGATGAAATTCGCCAGCGCGACATTTCTATATCCTGTCGTTTTTTCTGAACGAGCAACAGCCAGATCAAATTCAAGTTCTTTGTTATTTGCCAATTTACGCACAAATTCGAGCACCGTCTCTTGGGCATTATTAAGGTGAGATAAGATAATATCGGTCACGACCAGTGCCCCAGCATTAATAAAAGGGTTGCGTGGGATACCATTCTCATATTCAAGCTGAACAAGAGAATTAAAGGCTGTTCCCGAAGGTTCGCGCCCTATTCGCTTCCAGATAGCATCCCCTTCCAATTGCATTGCCAACGTTAGCGTAAAAAGCTTTGAAATACTTTGGATGGAAAACTTCTCCGCCGCGTCCCCGATTTGAAATTGCTTGCCTTCGTTCGTCAATACTGCCATCCCAAACTTGGTCGGGGATATATGCGCCAACTCCGGGATATAGTCTGCAACCTGTCCTTTTTCCAGCAAAGGTTGAATTTCTGTCTGAATTTCTTCCAGTATTTCGCTCATATCCATTAGTATGCCTTTTTCCATAAATCATCTAGCTACCTGACACTTTGCTAAAAATAGCGCTCGTTGGTTGAGTAGGCGATGCTTGCCCGCCCCGCAGTCTTTTGGCGGGGTCGCCGTATCGAAACCAACTGTTCCAGAGAAAATTTAGATTTTCGTGGTTTCGATACGCTCCGAAAGTGCATTCGGAGCTACTCAACCACCAGTACAAACAAAACTGTCAGGTGGCTAGTAAATCATTAGTACAGTGTAAAACAAATTTCTTCCAGTTTTTTCTCTGAAATGTCTCTGCGAGGAGCATGCACTCTGCACTCGCCGTATTTGCGGGTGTGCGACGTGGCAGTCTCACAGTTACATGAGATTGCTTCGGCGATAAAGCTGCCTTGCAAAGGCAGCAAAAAGTCCCGCTCCTTTTTATAACGCCTTCTTCGAGGGAACTCCCTCCCTGCGCGGGTATTTTGCAGGGGTTGTGCTGACTTTATCGACCAGCACCAAATAGCGTTCTTCGACAACAGAGGGCAAAGTAACGGGGATCGCTTGCCGCAATTTTCCGCCCAAAATTTGGAGGGCATTCTCTGCATCTTGCGTTTCAGCGAGACCGCGTTCGCCTTTTTGAGCGAGCATTGTGCCGCCCACTTTGACGAAGGGAAGCAGATATTCGCTCAGAACGGGCAATTGCGCAACAGCGCGGGCAACTGCCCAATCATAACTTTCGCGATGTTTGGGGTGTTTACCGAGCATTTCGGCGCGAGCGTGGATGACAGTCACATTTTCAAGATGCAGGCTTTCGACGATATGTTGGCAAAACTTGACTTTTTTCGCCACTGAATCGACGAGGGTCAGTTTTAAATGGGGATAAATTATTTTCAGGGGAATGCCGGGGAAACCGGCACCAGACCCAAGGTCAAGGAGCGTTTGCGGCGGCTGATCTTTCCAGGCAAGCACACAAGAAAATGAATCCAGAAAATGTTTCGTACGGATCCCATCCACATCCCGTATGGCGGTTAGGTTAAAATTCTCATTCCAAATAAGGAGTTCACGCTCGTAAATTGCGAGGTCGCTCAACTGTTTTTCATTGAGATGAAGACCAAAAAGTTCTTGCGCGTGTTGGGCGAGTTTTTGCATAGCGATGATTATAACAACAAAAAAAAACCTTCCTCCGCTAGCGGAGGAAGGGCTGGAATGGGAGTAAAACTATTTTTCTGTCTCTGTTTCTTTCGCTGCTTTCTTAGCTCGGCGTTTACGTACAAGCGCTCGAAGGCCGATGAAAACAAGATAGAGGGGTAGGAAGATCGTAGCGAGAACAGGCAAAATGAAGATAATGAAATTGATCAAGAAGCGCACAAAACCTTGCATATAGTTGATCAGGTTTTGGACGGCTTTGCTAGCGGTTTCGCCCAATTTCCAGCCGCCGATTTCGATCGGCTTGGATTTTTCGGTGGCGATAACGTGCACAGAGATCGAAGACATAGCGGCGGAACGCTCATAATAATTGATCTGTCCTGTTAATACTTCGATATCGCTCTGGATGATCTGAAGCTGGGAATAAACGGCAAGTGTTTCTTCCGTATCATCAGCTTCTGCCATGATCTCAAGCAGCTTTTCTTCCGCGGCTTTTTTCGCTCTGAGCCGTGATTGAAGATCGACGTATTGATCGGTCACATCTTCACCGGAGACATTTTCTGAGTTGACTTCCTCTACACCGGCTTTAATTTCTTCGAGTGCTTCATCCAAGTCTTCAGAAGGAACACGGATGGTGATACTCCCCTCAGGGACTCGCGCACCACTATCAGCATAGCTTTGATAAGTATTTGAATTTACAACATGCCCGCCCATAGAATCTGCTAGAGCAGAAATATCTGCGATTTTTTCTTCAGGGTCATCAACGGTGATGCTCAGATCGGCGTTTTTGATAACAAGTCTTTCCTGCTGTGCGGCTTCGACCGAAGAGCTGGTTGAACTCCTCGCTTCCTCCATCATCGGGGCTGCTGGGGCTTCCATAGCAACAGAGTCCATTGCTGGCGCGCCTGCAAAATTTTCTTCCATTACATAGTCAGATGCCGCTCCAGCACATCCCGTTAGCAGGACAATCACTGCAAGCGTGGCGAGTAAGTAGCGTTTCATGATTTTTCTCCTTTTGATTCGTGTTGTGTATTTCGTATTGCGTATCTTCTTCCTAGACGTTATCTTCTCAAAAAGGTTCCCTTTTTTATTGGAACCATTACGCAATACGTTTTACGCAATCCTTCCCCTACCACCCCTCCGCCAGTCTTGACGCGTGTTTTTCTGGCAGCCCTGCTTCTCGGATGCGTGCTTGCACTGCTTCAATATCATAAGCAATGCGCTGAGGTTCCCAGATCAACGCGTCGGTATCGTAAATCGCATAGGCGGCACGTGGGTCACGATCACGAGGTTGCCCAACCGAGCCAGGATTTAAAATACCGCGACCGTTAAGGGTGATCGGCAACCCTACATGCGGAATATCCAAAGAAACACGATCTTCTTTCTCATCATACATGAAAATCGACTGAACGTGTGTATGCCCGATAAAAGCAAAATTAGTATCAAATTCAGAAAAATTCATGCGCGCTGTCATCGTATTCAAAACATATTCCCAAACAGGATCACGCGGGCTGCCATGCGCAAGAGTCACATTTTTATTGGCTTCTATTTTCTTAGGTAAGGAATCCAGAAATTCCATGCTGCTCGCCGAAAGAACGCGTTGCTGCCAAAGCAAAGAACGGCGTGCATCCCCATTGAAAGATTCGACGGGCATTTCTCCCATCGCAGCAATATCGTGATTGCCCGGTACACAGATCAAATTCGGTTGTTCGCTGAGCAATTCCACACAAGCATTAGGGTCAGGACCATAACCAACAACATCCCCCAGGCACCAAACTGCGTCGAAATCATCTGCATCTTCAAGGACGGTTTCAAAGGCTGTGTAGTTTGCATGAATATCTGAGATGACTAAAACACGCATTTATTTCTCCAACTTATCCACTGATGTTACGCTAGTATGTAGAATAGGCTGTCATTTTCCCTCATCCTAACCTTCTCCCCTTGGGAGAGGGCGGAGGGTGAGGGCAGCACTAAAGTCTTCCTAAAGAATGTTTTCCGTAACATCAGTTATCCAATAAAACACTCACACGGGTCAAAATAATTTCAGCAATTTCATATTTACTCCGCAACGAGAGTTTTTCCTGCTCACCATCGGGGCTTAGCAAAGTGACTCGATTATTTTCCACATCGAAGCCAGCATCCTTTGCTGAAATATCGTTCGCAACAATTAGATCTAAATTCTTGGATCTAAGCTTCTCAGCCGCATTCGCAACAAGATCACGGCTCTCTGCTGCAAATCCTACCACAACGCGAGGGCGGGACGCTCCTGGCATTTGGCTTGCTACCGCCTTCAAAACATCTGGCGCGGCCTCGAGCGTGATTTCGGGAATCCCATCTCGTTTTTTGAGCTTTTTATCAGCTATTTTTTTCGACCTAAAATCGGCAATAGCCGCCGCCATAATGAGCGCATCTGCACCAGCAGATTCTTTCAAAACCGCTTCGAGCATTTCTTCTGCCGATTCTGCCCGAAGCAGATTCGCGCCGATGGGCGGAGTCAGCGCAGTCGGCGCAGAGATAAGAGTCACATCTGCGCCCACATCAATTGCGGCTTCGGCAAGAGCATAACCTTGTCTCCCCGAAGAACGATTCGCAATAAAGCGAACAGGGTCAATTGCCTCGCGTGAACCACCTGCCGTAATGACAATTTTCTTTCCCGCTAGTTTGCCCTGCATCCCCAATACACGGCGTGCGTGACCAATAATCTCAGCTGGCTCGATCATTCTGCCAAAGCCCAGTAATCCAGATGCCATCCTCCCTTTTGCGGGACCAGCAAAGTGAAGGCCGCGCTCTTTTAGCAGGCGTACATTCTCTTGCGTGGCGGGATGTTCGTACATGCCCACATCCATTGCTGGAGCGATCAAAAGAGGGCATTGCGCCGCTAATGCTGTAATGGAAAGGAGATCATTTGCCTGTCCTTGAGCAAATTTCGCGAGGGTATTTGCTGTACAAGGTGCAACCAACAGTAGATCGGCAGCATGCCCCAAGCCGACATGCAAAACATGTGATTCGCCGCCCCAAAGTTCTTTATCGGTAAATGCTTTTCGACCGGTTAAGGATTGAAATGTAAGGGGTGAGACAAAACGCTCAGCAGCGCCTGTCAGGATCACATCCACGTGCGCTCCGGCTTGCGTTAGTTTCGAGGCTAAATCTGCCGCTTTATAAGCAGCGATAGACCCCGTTACCCCCAATAATATCCGCTTATCCTTTAGATTTGACATAGAGAGATTATAAAGCAGGTTTTAGACTTTAGACATCAGAAATCCGAGGAGTGCGTCGCACCTTAAACGATTGGAATCTGCCTGTGAAATGGCAAAAAGCTCTTCGACAAAGAGATGCTCGCCGAAGAAGGTGCGACGCACTCCAACAACATAATGATATAATTTCAGCACGATGACCGAAGAAAAATTACTCAACGACCGCTATCAGTTGATCGAAGCTCAGGGAAAGGGTGGTATGGCAACGGTTTACCGCGCCCGAGATAAAATGCTCGAGCGCGATGTTGCGATTAAGCTCCTGCGTGACGATTATTCGGACGATGATAAGTTCCGCGCCAAATTCCATCAGGAAGCACGGGCGGCGGCAAACCTTTCGCACCCAAATATCGTTACAGTACATGATTTTGGCTTCGATGTGGGCAAGCTTTTCATCGTGATGGAGTATGTGAACGGGCCCGACCTTAAAACGCTTATTCGTCAGCGGGGACGCGTTTCTGTAAAAAATGCGATTCACTTAATGACACAGGCTTGCGCCGGCATTGGCTATGCTCACCGTGCGGGCTTGGTGCATTGTGACGTTAAGCCACATAATTTTCTCGTTACGCCCGACCGTCGCCTAAAAGTAACCGATTTTGGGATTGCGCGAGCACTTTCTACGATCCGTCATGACGAATATAGTGACGTTGTTTGGGGTTCTCCCCAGTATTTTGCCCCCGAACAAGCCACAGGCGGCGCACCATCCTTGGCATCCGATGTCTACTCATTAGGCGTTATTCTCTACGAATTGCTTTCTGGCACCCTCCCCTTTATTGCCCCCACGCCCGAAGAACTTGCTCGTTTGCATCTTTCTGAAACCCCTGTTCTACTGAGTGAATATGTGCCGGATATTCCCCCCGCGTTGGAAGAGATCGTAGCCAAAGTACTCTCTAAAGAACCTTCTCGCCGCTACAGAACAGCCGACCAATTTGGACGTGTACTCGAAACCTTTGGGATGCGTCCCTCTGCTCCCGTTTCTCAACCAATTTCTACACCCCAGCCAGCACCAGCTGTTGTCATCCCCGAGCCCGCTCCTGAACCGGAACCTGCTCCCGTTTATCAGCATATTCCTGTACAACAGGAAGAAGCACCAACTTTCGCATACGAACCCGCCCCAGTAGATATAGATTGGGGCACCGTAGCTTTGGGGCTACTTGCCCTAATTATGGCTGGCGGCCTGATCCCCTTCTGGATGTGGGTCTACTACGTTTATAATCCGCCGATACGATAACGATAGAACGCGGATTTAGCGGATTAACGAATTTTCCTGGTTTTTATAACAGGATTTACACAAAAAAGCCAAGCGGGAGATTGCTTGGCTTTTTGATTTTCCTAACGGATTGCGTTACTTGCGGGTGGGTGGGATGAGATAATACTTTGAGAGCAGGATTCTGTTCGGGTGTGGAAAATGCCTGAAAATGGCGCAGAATCCCACCCGTCAAGTGCACGCTTTGTTGGGCGTTGCCCATGTAGGGAGTAATGCTGCTCGAATTCAGTTATCAGCTCCTGTCGTTTCGATTTTCAACCTGAATTCTTCTCTACCAATAGGCTCCCAGCCCTGTTGACATAATTGTTTTTCGAACCAGTAATTTGCTTTTTGAGCAATATGGGATGATTTAAATCTTATCTCAATTTCACAAAGTTCACCTGACAAATCATTATGTTGGTTGGTGACTGAAAATTCGGTAGTATTTTTTTCATTTCATCTAAGAGGTTATGAATTACCTTTTGGTCTGTACAATTCGAGAAAATAGTTTTATCTGGAAAATAATGAACTTTTGCTAATTGGTATATTCTCATCGTTTTTCCTTTCTATTTTTATCGAAATATAACTCAAAATGAGCTATTGACTACTCTTGAGCCTAAGCAAAATAGATGAATATGTATTAGAAGGAAAAACACCTTGCTTGGATTCAAACGGTTCCCAACCTTTCAAACAGAATTGTTTGAGCACCCAAAAAGAAATATCAGATTCCCTGCCTCTTGGTAATTTTTCAATTTCGCAATAATAATCTTCCCCTGAAGTCAATTGAAGTTTGTATTCGATTTGGGCATCTGGAAATAATTTTATTATTTCGCTACTAATCCACTCAATCATTTTTTCGTCGGTGCAGTAAATTTCTAAACTTGAAAAACTATGGATGATGCGTGCATATCCTGAAATTTCCATGTTTTCTTTATCCTCCTTTAAAAATCCAACAATAGTAAATTAACAAATCCAATTGCCTGTTTGTAAGAAAACGCCCAACTAGGTGATATGTGGAATAAAATTCCACATAATACTGTGTTTTGAATATTATACGCAATTAAACTCTGTATAAAACGCGAAATATAAATCTTATGTAGAATTTATCGCTGTATAATGTTAAAAGCTTAGTATTATACGGAGAAAACTTCCACCTAAACGACTCTGGGCGGCAAAATAATCCGCGCAAGAATTATATCATCGAGAAAAACAAAAACAGCCCCGATGAAATTCATCAGAAATACGCTATTTCTGATGATCTGCAATAATTTTATCATTCAGCGCATCAAAAACCGGATCAACAACCTGCCGCGTCTCATCTGCCAAATACCACGCCACGATCTGGCGCGCGCCCTCTGAGAAAGGGATCGATGGGTTGAAGTCCGGCACTATTCTCCTGATCTTCGTATTATCAAAGATTATTGAATGTGATTTATCACCGAGCAAACCATCGCCCCATTCTTTGTCGTAGCGAGCGATCACGTCTGAGGGGATATGCACCAATTTCGCTTCAACGCCTGCCGCGCGAGCAATTTCCTGATAAATTTGATTCCACGAGAGCCATTCATCTGAGGTGATGTGGAAGATCTCACCGACCGCGCGGGCGTTGCCGAGCAAGCCCACCAAGCCGACCGCAAAATCTTCGTGATGAGTCAGTGTCCACAAGGATGTCCCGTCCCCGTGTACGACGAGGGGCTTTCCTTTCAGCATCCTATCCACAACGGTGTATCCGCCATGCGTGGGGAAAAGAGTCGGGTCGTATGTATGGGAAGGGCGCACGATCGTCATCGGGAATTTCTCAAGCCGATAGGCTTCGATCAACTTCTCTTCGCAGGCGATCTTGTTCCGAGAATATTCCCAAAAAGGATTATCCAGAAGCGTTGATTCTGTTACTGGTAAATTGGCAGGCGGTGTCTGATAAACAGATGCCGAAGAGATGAAAAGATATTGCTCCGTGCGTCCACGCAAAATTTCAATATCCTGCGCTATTTGCTCAGGCGTAAAAGCGATCCACTGAACCACTGCATCAAAATGATCTTCGCCCAATGCTGCTTCGTAAGAAGCACGATCCTGCACATCACTTTTTAGCTGAATCACAGAATCCGGCACAGGACGATACGATGTTTGCCCCCGATTAAGATGATAAAGCTCAATTTCCCGCTCCACAGCCAAACGCGAGCAAGCCGAGCTAATAATGCCCGTACCGCCAATAAATAATACTTTTTTCATTTTTTTATCCTGCTTTTTTTGTTTTCCCCTAAAGATATAAAAGTTCCGAGTTCTTGAAGAACTCGGAACTTTTTTAGCAATTACGCTTTTTCGATGCACTCAACAGGGCACACCTCTATGCACTGGGGCTCATCAAAATGTCCTTCGCATTCAACGCAGGTTTTTGCATCGATTTCGTAGTACTCTTCGCCTTCGAATATCGATTCAGTCGGGCACTCAGGTTCGCAAGCTGCGCAAGAAATGCATTCATCTGTAATTTTTAAAGCCATGATCATTCTCCTGATATTGGTTTCTAATATAGTCAATATATAAATTAATCCATTGCACGAACAAAAGCAAATGATTATTATCTTAGGCTGGGGTGATATTCTAACCTTTCCAAAACACCGAGCATTTTAAAAACACTCGATATTGAAACAGACTTCCGAATTCTTAAAGAATTCGGAAGTCTGCATTAGCTATAACTGCGCCTTGATCTTCTCGGCACTTTCTTTATAGACCGCCAGCTTCTCGCGCTCTTTATCCACCACCGCGGGTGGCGCTTTCTTGGCGAAGGGCGAGTTCAGCATTTTCTCCAAGCGCGCAATATGAGATTCAGCCTCTTTCAACTCGGATGCCAGTCTCTCACGCTCCTGTGCCAAATCAACCATCCCTTCGAGCGGGACATAGATCTCGATTTGACCGACGACAAGAGCCACACTGCCTTCTGGCTTTTCTGTGATGGATTCAACGACAGACATCTTCTCTTCGTCAACACGCGCCAACGCTGCCAGAACTTGGGCTTGCTCCCGCAAAAGCGATGTTTTCTCGCCCCCAACAAAGGTGGCTGCGATGCGTTTTCCGGGTTCAACGCCTTTCTCTGCACGCAAATTACGAATACTGCCGACTACCTCTTGGATCAACTCAAAATCGGCAACTTTCTCATCTTCCCAGCCTTCAGGGTCGCGTTCTTGGGGCCAAGATGCGGTAATTAATACTTCTGACCACTCTTCGGCAATATCTGAGATCGGAGAGCCGAGAAGCGTTGTTCTGAGATGCCCCCAAAGTTCTTCGGTGACAAAGGGAGTAAAAGGATGTAAGAGGCGCAGGGAATTGTCGAGGACGCGCGCCAAGGTTCGGGCAGTGACATAGCGCAGCTTTTCATCTCGCATTTGTAATTTGGCAATTTCCAAGTACCAATCTGCAAAATCTCCCCAGAAGAAATCGTAAATCTGCCGACCCGCTTCTCCATATTGGAATCCAGTGAAAAGGCGTTCGACACGACGGATCAGGTCTTGTAAACGCGCCCAAATCCAACTGTCCGCAAGCGTCCATTCAACGGTGGCAGGCTTGTCATCCGCTTGAACCGTATCGATCATCGAGAAGACAAAGCGGCTGGCGTTCCAGATCTTATTGGCAAAATTACGGTTTGATTCTACTTTTTTCAAGGATAAATTTGTGTCTTTGCCGGGCGTGGAGCCAACGAGAAGGGTGAAGCGAAGGGCATCGGTGCCAAGCTCGTCCATGACGATGAGGGGGTCAATCACGTTGCCTTTCGTCTTCGACATCTTTTTGCCGTGCTCATCGTGAATAAGCCCGTGCAAATAAACGGTGTGGAAAGGGACTTTACCCGTAAATTCGAGGGCAGAGATGATCATGCGCGCGACCCAGAAAAAGAGAATATCTGCGCCGGTTTCCATAATAGATGTGGGGTAAAAATATTCGAGGTCAGGGGTCTTTTCAGGCCAACCAAGTGTAGAGAAAGGCCACAAACCAGAGGAGAACCAAGTATCCAGCACGTCTGGGTCTTGAACGATTTTGGCTGAGCCACAGTGGGCACATTCTGTCGGGTCTTCACGTGTGATGGTGGTCTCGCGGCACTCATCGCAATACCAAACGGGGATGCGATGTCCCCACCAAAGTTGACGGCTAATGCACCAATCCTGAATATTTTCTAGCCAGTTGAAATAAACTTTGGTGAAATAATCGGGCACAATCTTAATCTCGCCATCTTCTACTGATTTGAGGGCTTTGGCGGCGAGATTTTCCATTTTCACGAACCATTGCGTAGAAATCATTGGCTCGATAATTTCGCCGCCACGCTGTGAACGTGGCACCTGATGGATGTGGGTTTCTTCTTTGATCACCAAGCCTTCGGCGCGCATATCTTCCCAGAGTTTTGTGCGGGCATCGAAGCGATCCATACCCTCATATTGCCCACCATTTTCGTTGACTTTGGCATCTTTATCGAGAATAGAGATGAGGGGCAAATTATGCTTTTCACCAATCTCATAATCGTTGGGGTCGTGGGCAGGCGTGATTTTGAGCGCGCCTGTACCAAACTCGCGCGTCACATATTCATCGGCAATCACGGGGATTTCACGTCCTAATTGTGGCACAACTACCTTTTTGCCAATAAATTTTTGGTAGCGTTCATCTTCAGGATGTACCGCTACAGCAGTATCGCCTAAAATTGTTTCGGGGCGCGTGGTGGCGACAGGGATAAAGACTTCCGAATTCTCCGAGAATTCGGAAGTCTCGTCTGGAGCGAGCATATATTTGAAGAAATAGAGTTTGCCCTCTTCTTCATGATATTCCACTTCAAGGTCAGAGACGGCCGTTTTCAATCCTGGAGACCAGTTAATAAGACGGGGCCCCCGATAAATCAATCCCTTTTCGTGCAAACGCACAAAGGCTTCGCGCACAGCGTCTGAAAGCCCTTCATCAAGCGTGAAACGTTCACGCTCCCAATCACAAGACGCTCCCAAACGCCGAATTTGCCCCGTAATACGGTCACGGTATTTTTCCTTCCACTGCCACGCATGTTCAAGGAATTCCTCGCGTCCCATTTCTTCGCGGGTCACTTCTTCGGTCTTGAGCAAATGCCGCTCTACCATCAACTGCGTCGCAATCCCCGCGTGGTCAGAACCCGGCACCCAAAGCGCGGCAAAACCCTTCATGCGGTGATAGCGGATCATCAAATCTTCCACGCTGACGAACATCGCATGACCAAGATGCAACTCCCCCGTCACATTTGGGGGCGGGATAGAAATGACAAAAGGTTTCACATTTGGGTCAAAATCCGGTGCGCTGGGGTCGTTATGCGGCTTGAAATATCCGCCTTCTTCCCACATTTTGTAGATACGTTCTTCGGTATTTTTGAAATCATAGGCTTTTGGTAATTCGTGTTTCATAGTAGCTCCATTAATTGGATTTTTGGGACTGGGTGGAACGCACGCGTTTTTGGCTTGCTTCCCTATATAAATAACATCTCTTCGGCGTGAGCATTTTTCACTTTAAACAAAAACGCCCTCATCCTTCAAGAGGACGAAGACATTCTCCGCGGTACCACCTCGATTCGGTTGAAAGTTCTATGTTTCAGGTTGAAGGTTTCTTTCAACGTTCAACCTTCAACGTTCAACCGCGTCTCAAATAGCTATAACGGGCATTCCCGTGCCGTTCTACTAACCTCGGTCACGAGGCGTTCTTCAGCAATTTTCCGGGCGACATTCAGCGATGAATTTCTGCGGATGCTCTCAGCCTATGGCATTCCTTCTCTAACAGTTCTTCATCTGCTTACTCTTCCCAGATTCTCTCTTTTCAGAGTTGGGCAGATTATACAGAGTTGCTAAAAGAGAGTCAAGTTTAAAAAAATAATGAACCGACTGGGTGAGGGGGGCACCCAATCGGTTCATTACAACTATTCTATAACATATAGCTGATTTAGTCAAATAAGAATTGCATAAAAATATCTGGTAGGTGGTGGTGAAAATTGACTGGTGCCTAGCTCCTCTTTAATCTCCCCCGAAGGGGGAAGGCTAGGCAGCGTCCTGAACTTGTCGAAGGGATGGGGGCTGGAGTGTGAGTATTAACATTCGCTCGCCAGTCAAAAAACATTTTCTTACTTCAACAAAATATCTGCTAACTCAGCGGTATTTTCTAAAATAAGGTCTGCTCCACGCTGACGAAGTTCTTTCTCTTCGCCGAATCCGCAGAGTACGCCAACTGTTTGCGCACCAGCTGATTTTCCCGCGCGGATATCTACCGTTGTGTCGCCAATCATCAGACAATTTTCGGGAGGAACGCTCATTGCTTGAGCGGCGTGAAGAACAGGGTCGGGATAAGGTTTGGAATGTTCTGCTGTGAGTGCGGTAACAATCACATCGAAGAAGGGAAGCAGGTCATATTGCTCGAGGAACTGCATTGTCCCCTTTTCACCGCGGGCGGTGACAACTGCCATGGGGTATTTTCCATGGAGGGCTGTGAGCATTTCTTTTATCCCTTCGATGAGGATGAAATGCTTTAACGATGGCGGATTTTTTCGGGTTAACCAATCGGAAATGGCAGCAAGCTCATCGTCAAGTCCGAGCACGTCGGGAATCCTGAAGATCATATTGCCGGGGGTTTCGCTCCACATGACAAATCGACGTGCAGCACGATGTACATCTCCATCCTTAAAAAGAAAAGAGAGCGGGCGAAGAATTTTCTCAAATTTTGCGACATATTGATCGTCTGTGTCACTGAGGGTTCCGTCTACATCGAAGCATAAGGCTTGGATTTTCTGTATATCTAGGCTCATTTTGACCTCTTGGGAGATTTTTTAGCAATTTTACGCTATCTTGGTGTGCTATACTTTTGTTATGGAAAATAGCAATCGTTCTCTGCTTGAGTTACTTTATCATGTGAGCCGCGAGGTTGCAACTGCGCTTGATCTGCGTACTGTTTTGCAGCGCGTTCTTTATGCGGCAATAGATAATGTTGGTGGCGAGCGTGGCAGTATTGTAGTAATGGATGATCACGGTAAGCCGCTTGATTCCATTATTGTTCATGGTCGGCGTGTTCAAGGCCAAACAACACAACAATTACGCGTAACTGTTGAACGTGGCTTGGCAGGCTGGGTCGTACGGAATAAAAAACCTGCTCTTGTTCCTGATACAAGTCGTGACAAACGTTGGTTACGTCGCCCGGATGATGCTGTGCAACAGAGCGGAGCAAAAGCAGCTCTTTGTGTACCGCTAATGGCACGAGAAAATATTGTAGGGGTATTGACGCTTGTTCACTCTTACCCCAATGCTTTTGATCGCAGTCATCTCGAATTGATGCAGGCTATTGCCGACCAAACGGGAATCGCGGTGCTAAATGCGCGTTTATATACAGAGAGTCAGCGCCAAGCCCGCGTGATGACTGCCTTGGCCGACGGCGCGATGACGATCAACTCTTCGCTCCAAATGGACGAGGTTCTTCAACGAATTCTGAATCAAACTATTCAAGCTTTGCAGGTCGAAACCGTTGGATTGGCCTTGAGAGAACTTAGCAGTGGAGATTTTGTTTTTCGTGCGGCAACGGGCAATCAGGCAGGGAATATTATCGGCAAGCGCGTGCGGGCCGGAGAAGGTTTAATCGCCAAAGTGGTTCATGACAGACAAGGTGTTGTTATTCCTGCCCTGCGAGAAGAAAATCCTTTTAAACAGCAAAGTTCTTTTGATGGCATAGATTCTCAGGCTATCGCCCTTGCTCCCATCCAGGCGCAGGGAAAAATTATTGGGGTTTTAGAGGCGATCAATCCAATTTCTGGTGTTTTTGACCCTGATGCCTTATTGGTGATGACGGGCATAGGCAGCATGGCAGGAACAACGATTCAGAACGCTCAATTTGTTGAAAAAGTTGAAGAAACTCAAAAGCGTTATCTGGAGCTTTTTAACGATAGTATAGATCCTATCCTGGTTAGTGATTGGGAAGGAAATATCCTTGAAGGCAATAGAAAATTCTTCTCCTTCACAGGACATGACAGGCAGACGATCCACACAATGAAAGTTGGAGAGGTCCATCAAATCAACTGGGAAAGTGTAGGAGAAAATTATGACTATCTGCGTGATGCCCTCACAGCCAGCTACGAGGCAGTTTTAGAACTCAAAGAAGGGGAAAAAATTCCTGTGGAAGTTTATCTTCGCAGCACAGAATTGGGAGAAGAACACACTATTCTCTGGACTTTTCGTGATATTCATGAACGAAGGGATCTGGATAGTTTACGCAATGATCTGACTTCGATGATCTATCACGATCTGCGATCACCACTTGCCAATGTTGTCTCCAGCCTGGAGGTACTAAATACCCTTTTGGTAGAAAAAGATGAAGCAATAGAATCTGTCCTGCAAATTGCAAGCAATTCCACTGAGCGAATTCAACGTCTCATCTCATCCTTGCTTGATGTTAATCGGCTGGAAACCGGACAAGCCATCGCCACGCAAAAAGGTGTTTCTACCCAAAGGATAGTGCAGGATGCGTTAGAAACGATCAACACCTCCCTGCAAACCCGTCGCCAAAAAATAGTCAAAAACATAGAAGAGAATATACCCAATATCTGGGCAGATGAAGATATGATCCGCCGTGTATTGATCAATATCCTCGAAAACGCCTCTAAATTTACCCCCTTAGAAGGGCAAATATCTATTGGTGTAAAAAAAAATGGAGAGTTTGTTCAGCTTTGGGTCGAAGATAACGGCATGGGCATCCCGCCCGAAGAACATGAACGAGTCTTTGAAAAATTTGCCCGCACAAAAAGCGGAGCAAAAGTCTCAGGGCTGGGCATTGGGCTTGCATTCTGCCGACTAGCTGTTAATGGACATGGCGGAAAAATCTGGATAGATAAGAATTACACAAATGGCACAAGATTCAATATAAACTTACCCATAGAGAGAGAACAAGAACAGGAAGCATAAATGCAGTCACTCAAAGAAAACGTTCATATCGAAGATAAATATACAGGCGTTACTTTAGGCGTACTCAACCTTCCGCACGGTCTGATATATATAGATGCACCGCCTATCCCGGAAGACGGGCGAAGTTGGCGTGCAGACCTGATAGACCTCGACAGTGGCTACGAACGAATGCTTATCAATCTTGATGAAAATATAGATCGCACCATCGGCGCGCGTGCCATGGACTGTCCAGTTTTAGCCCACGAAGAAACAGCTAAATTTTTCCGTAACCGTTCTAACACCTTCAAAGCACAAAGCCAAAATACTGGAGCAACATGGGAAACAATCCCCAGCCTCGGCAATATCCGCTGGGCACCACCACAAATTACATTCAGTAAAAAAATAACCCTACACTGGGGGGAAACGCCAATTATTCTCGAACACCATCCAAGCACAAATAAAGGTGCGACCTGGCTTATTCTCCCCGAGGAAAAAATCGTCTTTGTTGGCGATTTTATTCTCAAAAATCAGCCCCCCTTCTTCGCCAACGCCGATCTTCCGCATTGGCTCGAAGACCTCGCCCTCCTCAGCAGTGATGCCTATCAAGGCTATACGGTAGTCAGCGGGCGCGGCGGGGTATGCGCATCCAGCACCATAGAAAAACAAAGTGAGA
This sequence comes from uncultured Anaerolineaceae bacterium, assembly GCA_964581545.1. Taxonomy (GTDB): domain Bacteria; phylum Chloroflexota; class Anaerolineae; order Anaerolineales; family Villigracilaceae; genus Desulfolinea. Next base: position 417 of record CAZOOX010000023.1, on the reverse strand, counting down.
TCATCAAAACCGCTCATAAAAAACTCGAAGCCCTTGCCAAGAAAAACGCCGAAGCCGAAAAAACAGAAAAAATAATCTCCGATCTGCTCTCTCCCCTACGCTTCCCTGCCTCTGAAAGAGAATTATTCACCCAACGTCTACGCTACGGTCTCAAAGAATACTACCTGAACCACTACTACCATAAGAACGAAGAAGAATAAAAAGGCATGCCATCTTACGCCCCTGTGCTGGAACGCACGCGCGGCATAAGAGCCGAATCGCGACATTATGCAGCCGCGGCGCTTGTTGATTCTTCAGGAAAACTGCTCGCATGGATAGGAAATCCCCAACAGGATACCTTCCTCCGCTCATCTGCCAAACCCTTTCAGATAATCCCCTTTATCGAGCAGGGATACGCCCATGATTTGGGCTTGCTAC
>CAZOOX010000022.1:0-37899 GCA_964581545.1 uncultured Anaerolineaceae bacterium | reverse complement strand
TGCTAAAATAAAAAACGAACGTTCGTTCATTTTTTTGTTGTACAAAGAGGAAAGATATGCCCACAGAAGTTGAAATTTCAAAAGGGGAACGCACCCGCCAGTTGATCATCGGTGCAGCACATACGGTCTTTGTAGAAAAAGGCTATCATGCGGCTTCGATGCGTCAAATCGCCAAGACAGCGGGTATTGCGCTGGGGGGGATCTATAATCACTTTGAAAGCAAGGAAGATATCTTTGCTGCGGTTGTTTATTCACGACATCCCTATAAAAGAATTTTGCCGCTTGCACTTAGCGCGGAAGGAGATGATATAGAGACCTTTGTTCATAATACCGGACGGGCTATCGTCGGGGAATTGAGCGAGAACTCTGATTATGTCAATTTGCTCTTTATCGAAATCTTAGAATTTAAGGGCAAACACATGGTCGAAATATTTCAGGATATTTTCCCCCAAGTCCTGCCACTTTTAGAACGTTTTCAGGCGGGGAACGCCCGTGAGTTCCCGCCGATGATGCTCATGCGAATTTTTATCGGCACTTTTATTGCCTACTATCTTACAGAGCTATCTTTTGGCGAAAGCGTTATGCCCAATATGCAGGAAGAAGCGATGGACCATTTTGTCGATGTCTTTTTACATGGTGTATTAAAAAAGTAATGGAGAATGAACATGTTTAAAAAACAAGGTTGGCATCTATTCTTTTTAGTAGTTTTCCTGGCTGTTTTTGCATTGATCGCACGAGAAGACTTCTTGTCTGGTCAGTTGTGGGGGATTGATACTCAAGTTTGGTTTTGGATAGCGGCCACTGTCCCTGTGGTGCATCAGATCGTTGTTCCGCTTGTCTGGCGCGGAGAACTTTATCACAAGTGGATGACAAAAAACTTCGGCGACAAAGGATTTCCGATCTACAAAGTCATTTTCACTATTCTCTTTGTAGGACGTCCTCTTTCTTTGATTTTGGTGGGCATTTCAAGTTACAACTCCTTGGTGCTAAAGCCCATTTTTGCCTATATTCTGGCGTTCATTCTCTTTATCCCTGCTGCATATGGAGCGTATTCAGTCGTTCGTTATTTTGGCATTGATCGCGCTTACGGCATCGATCACTTTGAACCGGAAGTTTATCGGAACAAACCTTTTGTCAAGCAGGGTTTATTCAAACACACCGATAATGCCATGTACAAATTCGTCTTTCTGGTGTTGTGGTCTCTTGCCTTGGTTTTTCTTTCAAAAGCTGCTTTGTTGGTAGCGGCTTTCAATCATCTCTATATTTGGGTGCATTTTTATTTCACCGAATTACCCGATATCCAATATATCTACGGCGATAAGAGTGCATAGGAGTTTTTATGAACTCTCGTCTAACTTCGATCATTCGTAAGGAATTTATTCAGATCATTCGTGATCCGCGCACGCTGGCGATGATCCTGCTTGTGCCGGTCATGCAGCTTTTTCTGCTGGGCTATGCCGCGACGACAGATGTGCGCAATGTCCCCATCGCGGTATGGGATCAGAGTCGCAGCTCAGAATCGCGTGCCTTGCTGGATGCCTTCCGCGCGGCGGATTACTTCCGTATTGCCTACGATGTTGGCTCAAATGCCGAAGTCCGCGACCTAATCGAGCGCGGTGATGCGCGGGCGGCGCTCATCATCCCGCCGGATTATAGCCAAAGCCTCCTCGAAGGAGATGCTCAGGTTTCGATGATTCTGGATGGTTCTGATTCTACTGTTGGGGGCACGGCGCTTTCAACCGCAAGGCTGATCGGCCAGGCGCATGCCACGAAACTAATGCGGGAGCAAGCTGCTCTGTCCGGGCGAAGCGGGGTTTTTAATCCACCCCTCGAAGTGCGCACACAGGTCTGGTACAACCCCGATCTGATTAGCGCCCACTTCATGATTCCGGGTGTGATCGGCATGATTCTTTTTGCCATCACATCCATTCTGACAGCCACGACGATCGTCCGCGAGCGCGAACGTGGTACCATCGAGCAGCTTATCGTTACCCCCATCCGCTCATGGGAATTGGTCGTCGGCAAGCTCACCCCCTACGTTATTCTCTCGCTTTTTGACACGCTCGTTGTCCTCGCTATTGGGCATCTCTGGTTTGGCGTCCCTGTGCGCGGCGACCTGGGGCTCATCATCATCCTTTCGAGCTTGCTGTTGCTTTCGGGGTTGGGCATCGGGTTATATGCCTCCACCATCGCCAACACCCAGCAGGAAGCCATGATGACCACTTGGATGACCCTCCTGCCCGCGATCTTCCTTTCGGGCTTTCTCTTCCCGCTCGAAGCCATGCCTCGTGTCCTTTACTGGATTTCATACGTCATCCCACTGCGTTATTACCTCGTTATTATTCGTTCGTTGCTGCTCAAAGGTGTGGGCATTGCAGCCATTCAAAATCAAGTCATTGCCCTCGCGATTTTTGGGATTGCCATTATGGGTGCGGCAGCCATGCGCTTCCGCAAACGATTGGACTAAGGAGTAAAAATGAAACATAAACGCCCTCCCGTACAAGTAATTGTCATCGTCCTGCTCGCCCTTTTGATTGGTGGATATTATGGACTGCAAAATCTCTTCGCTGAAAAAAACGGCGGATTGAGCGCCTCAGGCACCATCGAAGTTGTAGATGTGAATGTCTCGCCCGAGATGGCTGGCAAAGTGGACGCGGTTCTCTCCGAAGAAAGCGATACCGTTAAATCAGGTGATCCGCTTCTCACGCTTGACCCGAGCTTGCTCGCTGCGCAACGAGCCGTTGCCCTCTCCCAAGTAGATACGGCCAATGCCGCCCGCATTATTGCCGCTACCAATTACGAGTTGACTTTGCAAAATGCACTGGTCGCGCAACAAGCCTCTACTGCCATGGACTGGCGCTACTCTGCCCCGGATGAGTTCAGCCACCCCCTCTGGTATTTTTACCAGTTTGAAAAGATCTCCGCTGCCAAAGCCGAAATGCGTGCTGCCACGACAGCTCTCACCGCTGCACGGGGCGAATTGAGCACAATCATCACCGATTTGAACAATGCTGATTTCCTCGCTGCCGAAGAACGCCTGAGTATTGCCCAAACATCCTTCCTTGTTGCAGAAGAAGTCAAAATTCAAACCGAATACGCCGCTGAAGGTGGCAGCCTGCGTGATGCCTCCTACGATGCCTACAACGCTGCCGAAGATGAACTCAACGATGCCGAAAAAGCCTATTACGACCTTCTCAGCAGCGAAGCCGCCGACGATGTCCTCGACGCGCGCGGTAAAGTCATTGTTACCCAACAACGCTACGAAGTGGCATATGCTCGTCTCGATTCCCTCGAAAGAGGAACAGAATCAGCCGCCGTTACAAATGCCCAATATGTCTTCGACCAAGCCCAAGCTGCCCTTGTTCAAGCGGAAGCAAATTTGGCCCTGATCGACACTCAGATCAAAAAATTGACCGTCTATGCTCCCGTTGATGGGGTTATCTTGACTCGCAACGTTGAGCCAGGCGAATTCGTTCAGCCCGGTGCAACACTGCTCATCCTTGCCGATCTGAGTGATCTCAAGATCACGGTCTATGTTCCTGAAGATCGTTATGGGGAAATATCTCTCGGTCAGGAAGCAACTTTGAGCGTTGACTCTTTCCCCGGCGAAACTTTCTTTGCTGTTGTTGTGAATATCGCTAATACCGCTGAATATACCCCGCGCAATGTTCAAACAGTGGAGGGACGTAGCAGCACAGTTTATGCAGTCAAGTTACAGGTCGATGATTCTGCCGGAAAACTTAAGCCTGGTATGCCCGCGGATGTTGTTTTTGAATAAATTTTAGGATAAAAATGAACTTCTTAATTGAAGCGCAGAATCTCCATAAATCTTTCGGTGATAATCACGCCGTTAATAATTTGACCCTTGAAATTCGAAAAGGTGAAATATACGGTCTGGTTGGTTCAGATGGCACAGGAAAAACCACCACCATGCGTCTGTTGGTCGGAGCAATGCTACCTGACGAGGGCGCGATCACGATTGATGGGCTTTCCCTCGACAAATACGGAGAAGATATTCGCGCACGGATTGGTTATCTCTCACAACGTTTTTCGCTCTATGAAGAGTTGACTGTTCTGGAAAATATCCGCTTTTTTGCTGAAGTGCGCGGTCTTTCCACCGACGAGTGGCTGCCGCGCAGTATGGATATTCTCGGATTCGTCGGCTTGGCGGAATTCACCGAGCGGCGCGCCGGTCAGCTTTCGGGTGGAATGAAGCAAAAGCTCGGGTTGGCGAGCGCGCTCGTTCACCGTCCCAACATTTTGCTCCTCGATGAGCCGACCACGGGCGTCGATCCCGTTACGCGGCAGGATTTTTGGCAGCTTATCATTCGTCTGGTTTCGGATGAAGATCTGACCGTGCTCATCAGCACGCCCTATATGGATGAAGCCGCGCGCTGCACTCGTCTCGGTTTTATGCGGGATGGACGTCTGCTCAAGAGCGGGACACCTGCCGAGCTGCGTGCCACCCTCGATGGGACGATCCTCGAGATGCGCGGCGGATCGCTGCGTGATTTACGCTTGCTTGCCATTATGGACACGGATGTCTGCGAAGCACATACCTTCGGAGGGAGCCTTCATTTACAGGTTAATGCCGGAAGAGCGGCAGATGTTCTTAAGCGGCTGCCAAGCCAAATACAGGAGCGAAGCGGAGAATCCGTCAAATTACGCGTTATCCCACCGACGCTGGAAGATGTCTTTATTTCCCTGACGTCCGAGGAGAATAACAATGCCTGAGTCAGTGATCGTTGCTGAAAATCTGACGCGCCGCTTTGGCGAATTTGTCGCTGTTGACCACGTCTCCTTTGAAGTGCCGAAGGGTGAAGTGGTCGGCTATCTCGGCCCAAATGGATCGGGAAAAACGACTACGATCCGCATGTTGCTAGGACTGTTGGAACCATCAGATGGACATGCGACAGTTTTAGGTTACGACGCTTTTCTTCAAACAGAAGATGTGCGTGCGCGTTCTGGATATATGTCGCAGAAATTTGCGCTATATGATGAGTTGACGGTTTGGGAAAATATTGAGTTTTATGGCGGGGTTTACGGTGTGCGCGATAAGACACGCCTGAACGAGACGCTGGCGCGTGTGGAATTAACCAAGCACCATCACGAACGAGCAGGCAGTCTTTCAGCGGGCTGGCGGCAGCGATTAGCGTTGTCTATCGCGCTGGTGCATCAGCCGAAATTGCTCTTCCTGGATGAGCCGACCAGCGGCGTAGACCCGAATGCCCGCCGTGTTTTCTGGGATTTAATTTATGATCTTGCAGAAGAGGGAACGACCGTTTTCGTGACAACGCATTATATGGACGAAGCCGAATATTGCGAGCGTGTGGGCATCATGCGTGACGGAAAGTTGCTTGCCTTGAACACCCCCGATGTCTTGAAAGCAGAAACTTTGCCTGGCCCCGTTTGGGATGTCTATGCGACGCCAATTGAAAATGCTTTGGATGCGCTTGTGGCTGCAGGGGGTGTTTTGCGCGCTGGATTATCTGGCAACCATTTGCGCGTGATCACAGCAAATGGCATGAAGGAAAAAGACTTGGAAAGAACTTTAAAGACAGCGGGTTTGAAAGCAGAAAAAATTGAGCGCGGTGAACCGACACTGGAAGATGTTTTCTTATCCTTGGCGAAGGAATGATCAGGAATTTATGTGGAACATGAAAACATCATGAATAAATCAGATGGCTTTTTGTTCTTGTCATAGTAAAATGGAAAAATGATTGTTTTTGCTCTGGTAGCGTATTTATATATTCTGTTTCAACGATTTGTGCAATTGATAATAGCTATAATATTTGAAGCATTGATACTGTGGTTATTTAAGTGGGCAGGCTTTAAAAGAGGCATATTTGTTTCTGGGGCAATGAACCTTATTCTTCTCTGAATACCCCGTAGCTTGCTACGAGGGTTCCGAGCATTAAGAAAAATCTGTACCCGTAGGGGCAAAATTCCGTAATACCCCGTCCGCTTGCGGCGGGGATAGGAATTTTGAAGATTTTTCAAATTTATTCTTTACTTATTGGTAATATTTGCTAGCTTTCTTTTTCAGAACGCACCGTTGTTTAAAATAATAGCTAATATCCCCGAAGATAGTGTGCTGGTTTTTCGAGCAGTTATGTTTTTTGTTATTTCTAGTTTTATAGATGCGATTATCCTATTTATAATGAGCGATAGTGAAAATATAGAAACATCTAAGCGTATTAAAAGCTTTTACAAATTAGCTATTTTTTCTTTGTTTATTAATGTAACTTCGATTTTAGTGATTTATGTGTTGCCTTATCTCTTGCATTGGGCTTTTTGAAATTTTTCTTGTCATTGGTGAAGGAGTGAATTAAACAGAAACTTCCAAACTTTTTAAAAATTCGGAAGCCTTGTCTTAGGGAGAACTTAAGTGTTTTACGCACTAACCAAACTCACAATCGTTCGTCCCAGCCAAACGGCGAAAAGCCCAAAGATCACGCTTATGCCAATATTGAGATAGAAAAGAAGGCTGTTGCCTGATTGAAAAAGGTTGAAACTGTCAGAGCTAAATGTGGAGAAGGTGGTAAATGCCCCCAGAAAACCAAGAAAAACAAGGGCACTAGTCTCAGGGGTGAAAATATCACGTGCCTCAGCAAGCTGCGCCAACGCGCCGATAAGCAGACAGCCAACAAGATTGACGACCAATGTCCCCAAAGGAAATTGGGAAGCCTTGCTCCAATTTTGAATAAAATCGCTGAGTGCATAACGCAGAATTGCGCCGAGAAATCCCCCCAAGCCGATTAAAAGAAAAGTGCCCATTTGCTATTGCTCCAATTCTTGCGTGGAGTTATGCCTATGGGCATATTTTTCTCCATCGCGCATGATTCTGGCTATTCTACAGGCGATGGAGTTTGTGGACAAGGGTTACTTTTTTTATTAAGTTCTCTCCGATAGATGAAGAACTGGATCAATATAAAGAGTGCTCCCCCTGCGATGGCATAATAAAGTTCTAACTTCTCTATAGCTAAGCTTGCATAGTAGATAGATGCTCCTAGAGTGATGCCTCCTAGAAATATCACTTGTAAAGCAAGCATAAAGGCTACACTCCACGGTTTATAATGCGAGGGCAATGAGGATATCCTCCATCGAAAGGCCTCATCAAGTTGTGGATTCTGACTTCTTAGGATAATAAAATCTTTTATTTTATTCATCGCACAAATTGATTCAAACCATGCTTGCCGTAAGCGAACTAATTGGAGTAAGGTTAGCAAACCAAATGATGAAAGAAAGAGGAAAAGCCCAGAAAATGCCCAGTAAGTTTCAGGTGAAGGAGTATTCTTCGTTCCAAAAAAGGCACCAAAAAGACTGCCCACACTAACTAGGTAGAAAGTTGTTACACGGGCGCGATCTTCATTTGCCTGGAAAGCTGTTTGCGCGATATATTCGTACTCTGCAACGAGAATGCTTTCAGCTTCAGTGCTTATATTTTTTTCTTCTTTGGTCATTTTTTGATGATAGGATATCGTAAGATAGTTCGCTCTTCTATAGGGTTTTCGTGCCGAGGATCGCTAAGATATATCTCGTGATAAGGTAAACCTAATTTGCAATTCTCTTCTTTTGCAAAATTTTTTATTCTGTCAATTGTCATTGGGATCAACCCAAAAGAACTGACATGCAAAATTTGTACAGCTAAGCCTTCATGAAAAGATTCAAAGCGAGCTAAAGTTAATGAAGGAATTTCTCCCTGCTTTTTTTTCAAGCTGGCAACAGCATTTTCAAACATTTCGAAGGTGATATGTGCAGGTTGCATCATCATCATTGTCCACTTCCACCCTGCACGATCATTATAATCATTTTTTTTTGTTGGATTCCATAATGCCTCTAGCGGCATTGTGTTATAGTCAACAGGATTTTCGCGACTAAGCTTGGACATAAATTTCAGGGTAAAGGAGATCCCGTTGAGTGTGTTTAGTGCCTTTTGAAAAGATTCAGATGTAGCAGGTCTTTTTCCCTCTTCCATTATTCCGTCAAGCATCACAAAGTTATATTCGGGGACTTCTACAAAATCTACTTGCCGAGCAGAGGGCGTATAGAGTTTTGTAATCTCTTCTGATGATACTAATGTAGCCATGAAACACTCCCGAAGAACTTTGTGGACGGTATTATATTATTATACTCGAAGCTACTCTCAGAATAGATAAAAATCCTAAGAATTTCTCTTGTTGCCTCCTTTTTCTCCGCGCTGAATGGCGTTTTTTCCAAAGCGTTCCTGCAATTCATCTAACACCTTTTCAATTTCTCTTGATTTTTCTATATTTTCCTCCCAAAGGGAGAGTTGTCGAAGAGGAGGCCCCAGCCCGCTTACGCCAACGCCTATTAAACGCACTGCTTTTCCAGATGGACGTAGTTTTTTTAGCAAAGATAATGCAGCTTCAAAGATCTCTGCTTCGTTATCAGACATCGTCGGGAGTGTTTTTTGCCGTGTCAGGGTTTCGAAGTTGCTCCAGCGGAGTTTTAAACGAACAGTTTTTCCTGCCAGCTCAACTTTTCTTAAACGCTGAGCAACTTTTTGGGTTAGTGCGCGGAGCGTTTCTTCCAATCTGGCATCATCACTTATATCTTGTAAAAAAGTTGTCTCCTGGCTGATCGATTTTGTTTCGCGTTCTGTCACGATGGGGCGATTATCAATGCCGCGAGCATGTCGGGATAAGTCCCGCCCGTGTTTGCCAAATCTGCGCAACATCTCTTTTTCAGGCTGCTTGGCAATTTCCCCGATGGTGTAGATTCCTGTTTCAGCTAATTTTTTTGCTGTTTTCGGCCCCACGCCCCAGAGCATTTCTACAGGCAACGGAGCTAGAAAGTTGGATTCTTGCCCCGCAGGAACATGGGTCAATGCGAAGGGAGAGATGCCGCGCCGCGTCGCTTTTTTGCCGACATCGTTCGCTATTTTGGCAACTAGTTTATTTGTGGCGATTCCAACGGATGAGGAAAGCCCCGTTTCGTCTCTGATTTGGGTTTGCAACTTTTTCCCGATCATCTCGGGGGCATCTGGCAGATCGCTTACATCCAAAAAGGCTTCATCAACAGAAATTTGCTCAAGAAGCGGCGTGACATTCTCTAATAACGCCATCACTTTTTTCGATTCTTTGCCATAAAGGTGATGCTTTGCTGGCACGATGAGCATTTGAGGGCAAAGAGCTACTGCACGCCCCATTGGCATCGCTGAACGAACCCCGTGTGCTCGCGCGGCATAAGAACAGGAAGCAACTACGCCGCGTTCTTCCGGTTTGCCGCCTACGGCAAAGGCTTTTCCATGCAGAGAAGGATCGTGCAATTCTTCTACTGCACAAAAAAAAGCGTCCAGGTCGAGGTGGATGATTTTTCGGGGCACAATATAATCCACAGATTACATAGATTTGGCAGATTTTTTGTTTTCGTAGCCCCAAACGAGGCGTTTATATTCCAGGCTCGATGTGCCAAAATTGATTAAAAGACCGCGGCGATAGCCGGTCGCTTTGAGATAGTTTAAAACTTGACTCTCTTCAATTGTACTGAGACGTGAAAGAGCTTTGAATTCTACGATAATATTTGAAAAGCATACAAAGTCAGCGCGATAACTTGTAGGAAGTATGATCCCCCTATAAGTTATGGGTAATGCAACTTCTCTCTGAAAAGGGATATTCTTTTTAGGGAACTCAAGTACCGCAGCCTCTTGGTATACAGCTTCAAGAAAACCATGTCCTAGTTTTTTATGAATCTCCATCGCAGCACCAATGATTGCGTAAGTTTGTGGATCGCGCTTGTTGATAGTTTTCATACGCGTTACTTCCTCTGTGTAATCTGCGAAATCTGTGGATTAAACGCCTGTGATCCTAATCCCTGCCGATTTGACCTTATGTTGTTTGTTGATGTAGATCAACAAAGATGTCATCCCTTCCACAACAGCGGCATTTTCTATACCGCCTGCATCCCAGCCTTTCATCCCTGCGGCTTCGACGAGTTTTAAAACTTCAAGCCGTGCAGCTTTGCCTTTACCTGTGACTAAAACATCGCAATCAATGGAGTGATCGTCAAAAAGATGTTCGTGTGAAATATTTTGAAAAGCAGCAACTACGTTTACATTCTCCCCAAGGATCTCTTGTGCTTCTTGTGCCGCGCTGCCAGCTTTTGGCATTTGAACCTTTGTTACTTTTGGCGGAACAAGGGGCACGGTCACATCAACAAAGATTTTGCCTTGCGCAGCTTCTTTTATACCTTCTAATGTATTTTTGTGTGCGTTGTAGGGAACGGTCAACACAAGAATATCCGCTTTCGTAGCCGCATCAAGATTTTCCAGACCTTCAACAAACTCTTTTCCTAGCATTTCATTTAGGTCATCAGCGGCAGCTTTTGCTTTCTCTTCTGTACGTGACCCGATGAAAACTTTGCGCCCTGCCTTTGCCCAGCGATATGCCAAGCCTTTCCCTTCTTTGCCTGTGCCGCCGAGCACAGCTATTGTGAGTAAAAGTGAGTTTGTATTCACTTCCATTTATCCACAGATTGAACAGATTTGGCAGATTTTTGGTTGTCGTAGCCCCATACGAGGCGTTTGTATTCCAGACTTGATTTGCCAAAATTGATTAGAAGACCACGCCTATAGCCTGTTGCTTTGAGATAATTTAATACTTGGGATTCTTCAATTGTGGTCAAACGAGCAAGAGCCTTAAACTCAACAACAATCTCTGAGAAACAGATAAAATCAGCACGATAGCTGGTATGGAGAATCGTGTTTCTATAACGGATCGGCAAAGCAACTTCTCTTTGAAAAGGAATCTTATGATTAGGGAATTCAAGCACAGCAGCTTCTTGATAAACAGCTTCCAGAAAACCATGCCCGAGTGTTTTATGAATATCCATCGCCGCACCAATAATGGCATAAGTTTGCGGATCACGCTTGCTAGTTGTTCTCATAGGCTTGCCCCTTGATGATATTTTCCGAAGGAAAATATCAAAAATCTGCGGAATTTGCTAAATCTGTGGATAAATTCTTCTATGTCAATTCTTGATACCTCTTCCACGCCCCAGCAGAAGTTTCGCGTGCTTTCGCTGCAATTTCTTCCTCATCCAGTGTGAGCAATTCGCGGTCTTTCATTAGCATTTCTCCACCAACGATGGTCGTTGTAACCATGCTTTCGTTGAAGCCAAAGAGAATATGCCAGGGGAGATTGCCTGCATTCATATCAGTGAATGGGTGATAATTGACAAAGATCAGGTCGGCAAATGCGCCTACGCTGATTTCTGCCAAGGGAGCATCAGGGAAGAAAACTTTAGCCAGCGCAGCATTATTTTCAACAGCCATTTCTTTTACATCGTAACCGCCCATTCGGCGAGGGTCGCCATTTGCTGATTTGTGTAGCAAATAGGCTGTTTTCCACTCATCCCACATGGTGTTCGAGAAACCATCATTACCCAAGCCAACTTTTACACCTGCGCGCAACATCGACTCGACTGGTGCCACACCAACGGCATTATTCATATTCGAGCGAGGTTGGTGGGTAACCCATGTTCCTGTATCTGCCAAAATCTGAATTTCACGAGCGTCCACATGAACAGCGTGAACAGCGATACTTTGTGGCCCTAAAATGCCATGTTTTTCAAGTCTGTCCATCACGCGTAAACCGGATTTTGCCAAGCTATCATCCTGATCTGCAAGTCCTTCAGCAGCATGGATGTGGAATCCGCTCCCTTCGGGGATCGATTCTCGGCAATAATACAAAGTGGATTCTGAGAGGGTCAGGCTGGCGTGTAGACCAAAGCTCGCGGCGAGACGCGACTCCTTTTGGGCTTGCAAACGTTTAATGAACCTGACATTTTCCTGAACACCTGCCTGCATTTTGACTTCCCCATCCCGGTCTGTTACTTCATAACAAAGTGATGCCCGCAACCCAGATTTAGTGACAGCATCTGCAACTACATCGAGAGAGCCATCAATAAAACTTGGCGAGGCATGATGATCAATTAGTGTCGTGGTGCCATGTTTGATCGCATCCACGAGGCAAACAAGCGCTGATGAGCGCACATCTTCTTCGAGGAGAGCTTTATCCAAATTCCACCAGAGTTTATCGAGGATTTGGGGGAAATCTTTGGGCGCTTCTCCGGGAATTGCCATGCCGCGTGCGAAGGCACCGTAAAAGTGAGTGTGCCCACAAATATTCCCAGGCATTACGTATTGACCACGTGCATCTACTCGATCCTCGTCCGGGTAACGCGCAGCAAGCTCAGGGTCAGGGGCGATATCGGTAATTTTATCCCCTTTGATATAGATAGAATATCCATGAAGGATTTGGTTTTCTGATCCCCAGGTGATTAAATTCGCATTGGTGATAAGCATATTATTCTCCTGTAAAAAAGTCTCCGCTATTACGGTAGGGATAATCGAGTAAAAAAGGATTCAATAGAATTGTGATCTTAGGCAAGCCCATAGCTTTGCGGTTCTGGCAATACAACTCCGCTGGCTGCAATTTCAACCAAGGCAAGAAAAACGGCTTCTCGCATTTCTATATTATCGCCATACATTTTGTGATACAGGGCATTGATGACACCATCGCTGGGCGTGCGGCGCAGGTAGGCAAGAGCAGCGAGCTTTTCATCTATATCTTCACTCTTGAGTGCGAGCAAAAGGACATCGGTGGCTGGTGCGCCGGGGGAAATACCCATCCCTTCTTTGCCTGCAAAGGCAATCAGCCAGGGGCTTTCAGATGGGGGAGGTAATTTGCGAGGAATGTGCAAATTAGGGGCTTTTCTTTTTTCAAGAATACCGGCAGCAATATCACGTACTGCCCATTCTTTATCTTCGAGTTGGGTGTGCAAAATTAGTTCTTCTGCCCAAGCTTGTTGGATGCGCGCTAAACCGTGCAGGGCTGAGCGACGGACGAGAATATCGTCTATGCCGAGGGCTTCTTTCAGCGTTTCCCACCCTTCAGACGGATGATTTGCGAAGGCTTCTGCGGCAGCGCGACGAAGATTTTCTTCTCCTTGCATAAGCGCTGTGGCGAGAGCATTTAAGGCATCATCTGTTCCGATAGCTGCCAGGGCCAAGGCTACAGCACTAAGTGTGTAGGTATTACGGAAATTTACCAGGGTTTCGGCGAGTGGTTTTGCTGCCTTTTTATCTCGCATTAGCCCACTGCCCAATGCCGCAAGCTGGATAATATAGACAGAACCAGATTGCAATAATTGTCTAAATAATGCTGCGACACTTGGATCGTTACTTTGCGCGAGGGATGTAATGATCTGGCCACGTAAACCGAGCGGCTGAGTATCATCCTGGAGGGTTTTTGCGAGGGCTGTGAGCACTTTCCCGCGCCAGGCTGATTTTCGGGATGCGTCTCGAAGCCATCCGCCCATCAGGAGCAGATTGCGCTCTAATACAGGATCAGGCATCCCCAGGAGCGTATCGACAAGCTGAGATGTGTTTTTGTTTGCTCCGCTTGCAGCGAGATAGTGCATGGAGAGTGTTTTTCCACTCCACGGAGATTGCTTTGTTAAGCGTTCATCTACACTATAGTTGCTGAGGGCGCGACCAGATAAAAATCCACCAAATACAGAGTGCACGAATCGCATTTGGCTATTGCGATGTTTGGCGAGCAATCCACTTTGGGCCAGTTTTTCTACTAGCCCGCGCTTTGGAGCAACTTTTTCTTTTGTGTTTTTTAGTTCCTCTTCGTCTTCATCGGGAATTTCTTCTGGTGGCTCGAAGGATTTGACCCAATTATTTGCATTACGAGTGCTGAAAAGAGGTTGGGATGTCAGGCTAACTTGCATGGCAAGAGTCTCTAAAGCAGCAACTGGTACGCCGGCAGGTGCAAGGCGCCGAAGATGTGTTTCGATGGCTGCCATAGCTGTTTTTCCGCGAATATCGCCTGCATAGCTTCCCCAGGTTTTGAGCGTCAACTCAAGCGGTGTGAATTTTTCAGTTTCTATGTTTAGCCAGGCATTAAGTAAGGCAGATTCGACTTGTTCTGGTCCTGCCTGAACCCAAGCCTCGAGTGCGACATAGTTTTCCCAGAGTGTGCCCCATTTGTTGAGAAAGGCCTGTCTTTCGAGACCGTTCCATCCTTTTAGGGAAAGCGATGCAAAACCAAGTGCAGTAAGTGTGCCTAGGAATTCTATAGAAGCTGTCGTAATAATTCGAATATTTGGATATTCTTCAAGTAAAACTGATAGATAACTAGTAACTTTTTCTATTTCTTCTTGTGGGATTTCATCCAAGCCATCAAGCAAGAGCAAGGCTCGCCCGCTGTGGAAACACATGCGAGTGAATTTAGGCAAACGGGTTGCATTAAATATAGATGCATCCTCCGTAAGAAATTCACTTATTGGGTCAAGGATATCTTTCGGGGTTGTATTGCCAAGGTCAAGATCAGCAACATGTAAAAGAAAGGGAACAGCTTCTTGCAATGCCCCCATTCCTTGATCTCTTTTTGCAGTTAAGCTCGCGATATAGGCAAGGGCGACGCTTTTTCCCATCCCGGGATTGCCGAGAATAGCCAAGTGCGCACCTTCTGAAAGCGCTTCGGGAATTGTGAGCATTTCTGTTCCGTAAAAAGAAGAAAAGATGGAATCTTGGGGAAGGTAAGGGATAGTGAGACTGGTTTGGTTTTGTACAACAAAATCGCTGCCCGGATCCACTTGCGGAGGCGGCGCAACAAGATGCGGTTTGATCAGGATTTCCTCGAGAGAGAATAAAGGTGCAGCGAGGTGCATCCCCTGCGCTTTTTTCAATACAGTTTGTCGGTGATGCTCTTCAATATTGCTGGCACCACGCATTGCGGCTTCTTCACGACTTTTTTGCCAATTTTCACGGATTTGTTTAAGTAAGGGGCGTGACCATCTCAATAAAAGCCAAAACGCTGAAGCCGCAGCGGCGCCGATCCAAAAAGAAATAGCATCAATAGTGAGATTGGAAAAACGCATTACTAATTACCGTAAAGAATTCGTTGGCAGGAAGAGCAATATGCCATTTGGGTAACAGAACGAACTTTTTGTTGCAGGGCCGGGGTCAAGGTTGCGCCACAAGCAGAGCAACCGCCATCGTTGATCGCAGCAACAGCGACCCCTCGTTTTGTTTTGCGAAGTTTATTATATAGTTCAATGTGGTCTGCCTGCACTGCCGGCAATGCGACTTCCCTCTCTTGCAGCATGCGCGCTTTTTCTTTTTCTAACCCGCTTTGCTCACCTGCCAATTGGCTATGTTCTTGCACGAGCTTTGCTTTCAGCGCATCCAAATCTTTTTGTGCGCTTTCCAAGATTTCACTTTGTTCATCATTTGCAAGCATTGCCTCTAGTTGCACATCCTCCAAGGTTAAAAGATGGCGTTTTAGCGATTCAGATTTCATTTGCAGGTCTTGCACTTCTTTTGGGTTCTTTACATTCCCACTGTAGAGCATTGCCTCTGTCTGCTCAATTTTTATACGTTGTTTCTTTACCTCATCTTCAGCCTTGCGCAGGGTCTTTTCTGTTTTACCCTGTTCGATCTCGCATCCTTCAAAATAAGCCGTAACGCGTTTCAATTCCCGATTATCATCAAGGATTTTCTGGATCTCATCAAGACGGCGTTGAGCCTTATCAATTTGGCTATCAACTTCTTGTAGGCGATAAAGATGAAAAGTTGTACTCATAGACAGATTATAAACGATAAAAAGTTTTTCTTATCCGGGATTTTGGATTCGCACCGCATGTGATTTAGGCTTGTTCACGTTTAAGAATATTCTCTCAACCTCATCATTTCTGATGTCAGACTTTTTTCGGGAAGAAAACTAGGAACCGATCAAATTAAAATAGTTATAGATCGCCTGAGTCAACTCCACAAAAAGCGGATTAACCTCTCCCCAAATCCCTTGCACGGGGTGATAAGTGTAAATGGCGAGCACAAAGTCTCCGCCTGGTGTGTAAACGATGCCCACATCGCTAATATCGTGAACAACACCAAATCGGTCAGGGATGAATCCGTGCTTATGAGCAACTTTTGTTCCATCGGGAAGACCGGCTTGAATTAGAGAGCCAAATTTGTCTTGCTCCATATATTCGATCATCAGTAGACAATCAGCTTGGCTAATTTTGTTGGGGAAAGCAGCGATCAACGCACCGCCGCCTGTTTCTGAGCATTGATAAATATCAGTGAGCAACATTCCTATATCAGAAGATGTTGTTTGATTGTAGTCGTCGGGATTAGTGTATACATCTGTGCGCTGATTTGCTGGGGTAGTATACCGTCTTAAAAGAGGGCAGGGATTCGCCGGGCTGCAAAAGAACCCTGCCATAAAGGTGTTCTCCAGCCCTAGTTTTTGCAAATCTTCAGTCACGATAATGGGACCCTGAAATGCGTCGATCTGGGTCATCAAAATATCGGCGGCTGCGTTATCCGATTGCTGGAAGACATCTTCCATATACCCTGCCGTTTTCTCGTCCGGTGTGCCTCGATGGATGATATTAGAGAGCATGATCGGGATTTTGATGGTGCTGGATGCCGTGATGGCAATATCCGGCTCTGCTACTTCTTCTCCATTGTCTAACGCAAAATGGATCTCTTGCGCATTCTGCAAATCGCTGAGATAGAGAGAGATCACGCCATCAAAGCCGGAAAGCTCAATGATCTGTTTGAGCAAAATTTCGAGGTTTTCCATGGTTGGGCGGGCAGGCGCTGTCTCTTGATAGGAGAGGGCGATAGTTCTGTTTGTAGGGGATTCGAGAGCATCTTCTATTAAAGTCAGTGCTCGGTCAATATTCAGCTCTTGACCTGCTGAACCGCTTTCAAAGACAACGGTTCCTGCAATGGGTTGGGCTGCGGATGCAGGTTTATCGTAACGCGGGGCTATTTCGGTCTCGAGATAAGCGAGAAGTTGTTCATCTTCTAGAGATGCTCGGAGGGGAATAGCAGATGCGGGTCGAGGGCGATTCCAGAGATTATCCCAAAATCCACCCCAAAATGGTGATGTGGTACGAACGAGGTCGGCCGCGGCGATCATGCTTTCAATATCCACGCTAAAACCAACTTGCGAAGGAGAGATATGGATGATCTCGCCTGCATATTGCACTTCGATAGGTTGCGAATAAACTTGCAAAACACGCTCTGAAGCTATTTGAGCGTTTACGCCACCGACAGCTACGCCGCCAATGGTCATCCCTGCAGGGTAATTATTTCGTTCACGGCTGTAGTTGAAGAGTTGAAATAAGGTCAGCGCAACTGCGGCAACGATGAAAATCAAAGAAATAACACGAATGATCAAAAACGATGGGTTACGGGTTCTCACATAGCCTCCGAGAAGGTTTTTTCTAAAATTTATGACTTATGTCACCCGCAGAGTATAACACGCTCATTCTCTCTTGTAAGCATCCATGTATTACTATAAAGTGCACCAGAAACTAACGTGTCTGCTAACTAAAAAGAGTGGGCATCTGTTTGGATGCGATCTTGTTGTGCGATGCTCTTATGCTATGATGTAAATGAAAAACCTTGGAAATCCATGTCCTTAAGGAGAAAAAATGCTTCGATCTTTTCTTATCTATTTATCACAAGCAGGGTGGGCACAACGAATAGTTACGGGTTGGTCTTTTGCCTGGAATGTTGCCTCTCGATTTATAGCGGGGGAGACGAACGAAGAAGCGATTGCTGTGGTAACAGAATTAAATGCCAAGGGAATTGATGCAACTTTAGATCATCTTGGCGAACACACTTCACGAGCAGAAGAAGCTGTGCAATCTGCCGAAGAGATTTTGGGTATTTTGGATGCTATCGAAGAATCTGGCGTGCGAGCTGGGGTTTCGATCAAGTTAACGCAGATTGGAATGGGGTTGGACTCGACCATTTGCCGCCAAAATTTGCGCCGTATTTTAGAGCGAGCAAAAGAATATGACAATTTTGTACGCATTGATATTGAAGATACACCTTATACAGATATTACGATCGAAGCCTATAATGAAATGCTTGCGGCTGGTTTTACCCCCGACACTGTGGGGATGGCCGTGCAGTCTTATCTTTATCGAGCAGAAGATGACACCCGAAAAATGCTGGAAGATGGTACGCGTTTCCGCTTAATTAAGGGTGCTTATAAAGAGCCACCAAGTCTGGCATATCCTAAAAAAGAAGATGTCGATGCAAATTTTGATCTTCTTACTAAAATTTTATTGGATGCCACCCTCGAAAATAATTTCGCAAAAGTAAGCGAAGATGGACGCACCCCGCCTATTCCCGCTATTGCCACACAAGATGAGAAAAGAGTTGAATTTGCAAAGCAATATGCCAAGAAGATAGGGCTAGGCAAAGAATTTTTCGAATTTCAAATGCTCCATGGCATTCGCCGCGATCTGCAAGAGCAGCTGGTAGCGGAAGGTTACCAGGTTCGGGTTTATGTTCCCTTCGGGACGCAATGGTATCCTTATTTTATGCGCCGCTTAGCAGAACGTCCGGCCAACGTATGGTTCTTTATCTCTAATTTCTTTAAAAAATAATCTCCCCTTAAGTTCCCCCCGCTCGCGGGGGGATGCCCTTTAGGGCAGGGGGGCGTAGTGGTACACTAGAATGCGAAAAATAATTTCGCATTCTTTTTTTATGGACAAAACTACCCATCCTCTCGCCCTCGTTACCGGAGCCGCCCATCGTTTGGGGCGTAGCTTTGCACACACTCTTGCCAAACAGGGATACGCAATTTTGCTTCACTATAATAATTCTGTGGATGCAGCAGAGTCTACGGCCTCAGCGTTGCGTTCTCTCGGCGCAGAGGTCATCCTGGCCCAAGCCAATTTAGCGGATACGGACTCAGCCCTCGGCTTGTTCGGCGCAGTAGATTTATCTCCTTTCCCGCTGCGTGTTCTGGTTAACTCTGCCGCAAGCATGCAGCCTGCCGATGCCCGTACGCTATCTCTACCCGATTGGGACGCAACGATGGATCTCAACCTCCGCGCCCCCTTTTTTCTTGCCCAGCAAGCCCAAATCCGGATGCGTGACGCGGGCGGCGGGCTGATCGTCAATATCACGGATGTTGGGGCAGAAAAAGTTTGGTCAAGATTCCCCGACTATGTGGTCAGCAAAGCTGCTCTCGAATCACTGACCAAAATTTTGGCGCGTAGCTTTGCCCCCAATGTGCGTGTTAATGCCATCGCCCCGGGACTCGCTCTCCCCGCCGATGATTTCCCCGCAGAAGAATGGGAGCGGTTAACTGAGCGCATCCCTCTCAAACGCCCTGCGAAATTGAGCGAAATTGCCGCCGCGCTCGAATTTTTACTCAAAAACGAGTATGTTACGGGGCAGACGATCACTGTAGATGGTGGATATTCGTTGATTTGATACACTACAGAGACACAGAGTACACAAAGCCTTTCTTTGTGACTACAGAGAAAAAACTTTGTGCTCTTCGTGCCTTTGTGGTGAGCCTTTAGGAGATACCTCATGCCAAAATCCCCACAATTTCTTGCAAAACGCCTTCGCAGTGAAGGTGAAAAGATGGTTGCTTTTTTTACAGGATTAAATGACGAAGCGTGGCAGAAAACGATCTACTCTGAAGGTGGTGAATGGACTATTCGCAATATTTTGATTCATTTTGTAACCGCCGAAGAAGCATTTCTGAAACTTTTTCCCAGCATTGTCGCTGGTGGAGAAGGTGTATCAAAGGATTTTGATCTGGATCGATATAACGCGCGTCAACAGGAAAAGAATCAAACGCTTCGGCCAGATGAATTATTGCTCCAATTTCAAGATGTGCGTGCGAGAATGACAGCTTGGGTGGAGACTCTCAGCGCAGAAGATTTGGTAAAAGAAGGACGCCATCCCTTTTTAGAAGAGACTAGAGTAGAAGAGATGATTAAGCTCGTTTATCGACATAATCAGATTCATTATCGAGATATTAGGAAAACTTTGGGATGATTGCTTTTGGGACAATAAAAGAATCATTTAAGATTTTTCTGAAAAATAAGATGCTTTTGGGGTCTATTGTAGTTCTAATGATTGTGAGTAACTTGCTTTTAGGATTCTTATATTTTGGAATAGCGCAATGTGATTTTCTTTTCTGGATTTTTTTTGTTGCCTTTCCTATCTACAAGGCTGTTCAAAATATAGTTTTAATAGATGTGGTAAATTCTTT
This sequence comes from uncultured Anaerolineaceae bacterium, assembly GCA_964581545.1. Taxonomy (GTDB): domain Bacteria; phylum Chloroflexota; class Anaerolineae; order Anaerolineales; family Villigracilaceae; genus Desulfolinea. Next base: position 17,824 of record CAZOOX010000022.1, on the reverse strand, counting down.
GCGCTCTAATATTGAAGTAAGTGTTGACAGCATGAAAGAAACCGTTCAGCGATATTTCTGGCCTGTGTTGCTATTTCCTATTGGACATTTTTTTCTTTTTTTTGTGGTTTTGTATTTTCCTTTATCTTATATGCCATTTGAGATAAAAAATAGATTAGATTCCATTTCTTCATCTATTAATTTTGTGCTTTTTTTATTATATTTACTGCCTTATTTCTTTTCATCTCACTATATTGTGTTAGAAGATATGAAATTTAAGTGTGCGGTTTGCAAAGCATTTAAGCTTTTGTGGATGAGATGTTCAGATGCTCTTGTTTTTCTTTTGTTTTTAGGCATAGCATATCTTTTCTCCTATCATTTGAGTGCTTTTTTATCATTTGGAATGTTAACTATGAGAATTGGGATTTTGATAATTTTCAATGCCTTTATTTGGCTATGGGCTTTATCTTCAATAACAATCTATTTCAAGAAATTAGAAGATATGGGGGCATTTGATGAATAAACTAAAACACCTCCTCACCTTCTCGAATCCGCTCCTCCTCGCCCTCGCCGCGCTGACCTATACCCTTGGCACGGGCATCGCCCGCTATCTTGGTCGCGCCGATCATCCCCTTGTCTTCGGAATGGGATTTGGCTGGGTACTCCTCTTGCTCTTGGCCATGAATTTGCTCGCGGTCTATTTCCGCCCGCACAATGAGCGGCTTATCGAAGAAGAAAGAATTGTCGAGCGAAATTGGTTGCGCGCAGCGGCTTTTCAAACTTCTCTTGTAGCTTTGGGTATTGTTGCTATGCTAACGGTCTTCCTTTTACAGCAGGGCGTTGCTCCGGTAGCTCTCCTTTTTGCTCTCCTTATCTTTTTAGCTGCCATTGCTTATGGCCTGCCTCCTTTACGCCTTATCATGAGTGGTTTTGGCGAATTTATTCTTGCTATTCTTTTTGCACTTCTCATCCCTGCCTTTTCTTTGACCTTGCAGATGGGTGAACTCCATCGACTGCTTGGCGCAGTTTCTTTTCCCCTTACAGCTCTTGCCTTGGCCTTTTTCCTAGTGCTCAATTTCCCTGCCTATAAAGAAGATTTTAAATATGAGCGAGGCTCTTTATTGCATCGAGTTGGCTGGCCAAAAGCAATTTCTCTTCATCATATACTTATCTTGAGCGCCTATCTCCTTTTTGCTGCGATGCCCATTGTAGCCTCTATTCCCTGGGCCGTGATTTCCTCAGTTTTTCTGATCATGCCTTTTGCTATTTTTCAGGTCTATTGGATGCAGCAGATCGCCAACGGAGCCAGACCAAACTACAAATTTCTGACTCTTCTTGCCATCACCGTTTTAGGATTAACAACCTATACTCTCACCCTCACCTTTTGGATTCGTTAAACTTATGCCCGAATTTCTCACCCTCCTTCCCCCTCAAGAATCGCTGGATAAATTGCTCCGGAACCTCCCCGTACCAAAATTTGCTACCGAGGCAATAAAAACCGCCTCGGCATTGGGCAGGATCATTGCAGCCGATCTCCTCGCCCCACACGCTTTACCCGAATTCCCGCGCTCCACGGTGGATGGATACGCTGTCAAAGCCGCTGATACTTACGGTGCATCCGATTCCCTCCCAGCCTATCTAAATTTGATCGGAGAATGCCCGATGGGCGCAACGCCCAATCTTGCCGTGAATCCCACCGAGACCGCCATCATCCACACCGGCGGGATGCTGCCTGAAGGCGCGGATGCGGTCGTCATGCTCGAATACACCCAACAAACGGTAGATGATGAGATCGAGATCCTGCGTGCGGTAGCGGATGGGGAGAACGTCATCCGTATCGGTGAAGATGTTGCCGAGGGAGCACTCATCAAGCCCAAAGGGAGTGCGATCCGCCCCGCTGAAGTTGGCGGTTTAATGGCTTTGGGCTTCACAGATGTTGAAGTAGCGGTGCATCCCAAAATCGGGATCATCTCCAGCGGGGATGAAGTAATTCTCCCCGAAAAAAGACCCCGGCCCGGCCAAGTTCGGGATATTAATTCCTATACATTATCAACTTTAGTTGAAAAATATGGCGGCGAGCCTGTGGTTTATGGTATTGTCGCCGACAACATGGACGCGATGAAGGCCGCCATTTCACGCGCGCTTGATGAATGCGAAATGGTGCTCATCACGGCGGGATCATCCGCCAGCGCCCGCGATATGACCGCTGCCGCGATAGATGAGTTGGGCGAACCGGGTGTTCTCGTGCATGGCGTGAGTACGCGCCCGGGCAAACCGACCATCTTGGGCGTTTGCGATGGCAAAGCCGTGATCGGGCTTCCGGGAAACCCCGTCAGCGCGTTGGTGAATGGATACGTTTTCGTTGCGCCGTTGGTGCGGCGTTTATTGGGGCAAAATGCCGAAGAGATACGCCCGAGCATTTCGGCGAAGCTGACCGTTAATATCCCCTCTCAAGCCGGTCGCGAAGATTGGATTCCAGTAAAGCTAAATAGAGGTGGAGAGCGTTTTCTTGCTGAACCCATCTTTGGTAAATCAAACCTGATCTTCACCCTTGTTGGTGCAGATGGTCTGCTCAAAATCGCTCCTGACGCGACAGGCTTGAGCGCTGGCGAGATGATTGAAGTGATCTTGATCTGATCGAGAAAAATTATTGAGTAATATAGTGAAGAAAATGGAAAAGTATAAAAAACAAATCCTTGTCATCATTCTTATTCTGGCGATCTTTGTTGTGCAAGCTTGTATTCCTGCTGCAGAGACACCAACAGAGGTGCCCCAAGCCAGCCCAACGCTGGATGAACGCCCAACTTCGACTGCGACTCCTGAAGCGCCAACCGCGTTACCAACAGCAACGAAAACCCCGATCTCGAATACACCAACACCAGAGCCAATGCCCACACAGGTTAAAAAAGTTGTCTTTTCTGTTTCCGGCGGAAATTTGAGTGTGCGGCGGGGTCCGCGTTTGACATATAACTATGTTGGCGTGATGTATGATGGAGATGAAGCTATCGCAATTGGACGTGACAGGACGGGAGATTGGCTCTTGATAGCGTTGCCTTCTAAGCCAGGTATTGAAGGTTGGGTGACGACCGAAACAAAGTATTCCACAGTAGAGGGGATTATAAGATCTTTGCCGCTTGTGGAAGTAGAACTGCCTGCGCCAGCCTTTATTCGTAATTGCACCAAACATAAAATCCTGGTGCAGCCTGGTGATGTGGAACTGTTCAACAAATATAATGAGCCTGACAACGAAGCGCACTTTGAGGTCATGACATACCAGCTATACGATTTAGATGTAGCCGGAAGCCCGCGCTTGGAAGATATCAGCCTGGCTGAGGGAATAAGAGTGGATATTCGCTATGATGGGAATGGGGATAAGTCGAAGTGTGAGTGAGTTGGGAAACCTAGCCTACATACAATTATCCAGACGCAACAGGCTTGAACGCAGGGGAGATGATTGATGTGGCATTGATATAAAAATGTGTTGCAATCTGCAACCAAATATGCTATCCTTTGGATGAGATTACTCGAAGGAGAAAAAATGAGCACCTTACATATTCGCAGCGTTCCCGATGAGCTTTATCAATATATTCAAGATTTAGCACAGAAAGCAAATCGTTCTTTAACCGCGCAAGTGATCACAATGCTCAAACAAGCGGCAGAAGAAGAAAAACGGCGGGAGCTACAAAAAGAAACTTTATATTCCATTAAAAGTAGACGTTTTCAGGTTGCCAAAGATGCGCCGACATCCCTTGAATTATTGCGCGAGGATCGCTCAAGATGAGCGAAAAAAATCTTCATTGGGTGGTTGATGCCAGTGTGGGGATTAAACTCTTTGTGGAAGAAGAATTTTCAGATAAAGTAGAACGCTTTTTTGACCAACTTATCGAAAAACCTTTTACTGAGTTTTATGTCCCCGATTTATTTTATATAGAGTGCGCCAATATCTTGCTCAAATATACGCGTCGCTTTAACCGTTCGCTTGAAGATGCACAAGCTGATTTGATAGACTTAAATAAACTTGCCCTAAAAACAACCCCAAGCACAGATTTAATTGAAGATGCTTTGCTTTTGGCGAGTGCTAAAAACTTGAGTGCCTATGACGCTTCTTACGCGGTTTTAGCGCAGAAATTAGATATTCCCTTAATTACCGCAGATGCTCACCTGGCAAAGTCTATTGAATGGGCGGTGTGGATTGGGGATTTGTAATTGAATCGATAATTTTCTCATACGGGAGGTTTCCAGTGTTAGATAAACTTGTCAGTTTGCGATGCCCTGAATGTAAAGAAAAGATTAAAGAAGAAGATAGTTTGTGCCCGTTTTGCGGGTTAGATCTTGATGAACCCCTTAATGTGCTCGAAAGCCAAATAATCGCAGAAGAATACTTCGATGAAGCGATGAAAACTTGTAATTCAGGGAAGAGTTTGAAGCACGCGCTGATTGATATTGACTTATCTATTCAGTTCGATCCAACATCTGCTGAAGCGCATAATTTACGAGGAATTATTCTCGATTTGATGGAAGAAAAAGATGCCGCGATTTTGTCATATGAAGAGGCTATTCGTATCAACCCGAATTATTCAGATGCGGTAAATAATCTAAAAGAGATCAAAGATGAACAACTTTCAGGAGAAACAAGAAGTTTGGGAGGTTTTTTCCACAGAGAAGATAATTTTATGGAAGAAACAAATGCTGTTACTTTGTCTTATCAAGAAGCTATTCGTGCTGATTTAAGCTATTCAGATGCAGTAGATAATCTAAGAGAAACCAAAGGCGAACGACCTGTGAAAAAGACAAGGGAGTTTGATTCTTTCTCATATCAGGAAGACGGCTTTGGTCTCAGATTTTTCAAAAACATAAAATGGATCGTGGTACTAATAGCTGTTCTTTGGGCATTAAATTTTGGGTACCAAGAGTATGGACGTGATTTTATCCTTCCTAAAAATACGATTGTATTTCAGCCTGATTACTCTCAGGTCAACAATGTGACATCTGAAGATTTAAGTGGTTGTCGGAAAGTATCTAAAAAACAACATCTCTGTGGTAACCGCCTGTTTAGGGGAAAGTTGCTTTACCCCTAGAGGGTGCGCTGTCACAAGTTTTTAAAGAACTTTCCGTAGTCTACTTAGAAACCACGGCACTGATATTGACTGAACGTGTACAAGCTCTAGGTTATTTCAATATATCATTTGTTATTAGCAATGAACAGATTGTAGGAAAGACCCCTAACTCTTTAGATGTAGAGATTTTTGCGGAGAGAATTTCTCCTGTCGGCTTGTTGGAGTTTGTCGATTTTGGAAACACCCCAATAACTACTGGAAGTGTAGTTAATACTGATTTTAGAAGTTTGCAAGAAGCAGACAAGGAAAAATGGCATACTGTTATGACAAACGAGCATTTTGAGGAGGCGAGTGTAACCCAAGACCAGTTAGGTGGATACCAGATTGCATTTTCTTTAACAGACGATGGTAGTGAAATATTTTCTGAGCATACAGGAGAAAATATAGGAACTTATTTAGGCATAGTGCTTGATAAAGTTGTTATCTCAGCACCACGAATTCAAGCCGAGATAGCTGGAGGGCAGGGAGTTATTGCTGGGCAGTTTACCCATGATACAGCTGAAGATTTGGCTGCAATATTAAAAACGAGAGCATTGCCAATTCCTATTGAAGTTATAATGGATGGTGACACAAGTGAATGATTTCTTCTTAATTACCATAGATGCTCACTTGGCAAAGTCTATTGATTGGGCGGTGTGGATTGGGGATTTGGGTGATGCCTAAAACCCACCCCAACCCCCAGCCCCTTCCCCGACAAGCAGGGAAGGGGAGCGCGTCGTCCTTCTCCCATTTTGGGAGAAGGACAGACTTGTGCGTAGCGAAAGTCAGGGAGAGGGAAGGAGTAAAAGATGCCTGATAAAAAAGACTATCCTCGCTTAAAAATCTCAAATAATTTACGTCACAAAGTGCTTGATGCGGCGCGCGAGCATCGTAAAAATCCAACCAAGAGTGAGAAAATCCTCTGGCAGGCATTACGCGGCAAAAAACTGGATGGTGTAAAATTTCGCCGTCAGCAACCGATAGGTGTTTATATCGCAGATTTTTACTCGACTGCTTACAGGCTTGTGATTGAGGTGGATGGCGGCATTCATGAATTTCAGCAGGAAGCTGACGCAGAACGTGATGAAATGATGAAGACGCTTGGATTGAATGTTTTGAGATTGCCCGCTGAGATGGTTGAAAATGATTTGCGTGGTGCTTTGGAAAGAATACAAGAGAAGATTAAGGAATTGACTGATGTCTAAAACTCATCCCATCCCCAGCCCTTCCCCAACGAGCGGGGAAGGGAGTTTCATCTCCCATTTTGGGACGCGTGCCCGAAAGGAGAGAGGGGCAGACTTGAGCATAGCGAAAAGTCAGGGTGAGGGGAGATAGCCTATGCAAGAGCGAAGAAAATATATGAAAAAAGTTTGTTTTTTTTTGTTATCCATTTCTTTGGTTTTGGTGTCTTGTAGCAAGACTTCTCCTGCTTCTCCAGCTGCGACTTTGACAGCAACACTTCTGTCAACAGTAAGTTCGACAGAAATGCCACTCTATACACCGACGCCAACTTGGGATATTTTTCATACATCTACGCCCTCTGTTACGCCTTCCCCGACGATTGTCCCCTCTCCATCGCCTACTATTACCCCAATTATCAATGCTGAAATAAATGCTCATCCTTTGGTTTTGAACGAAAAAAACATAGCTAGTAAAATGAAATTGCTAGCACGTTACGGAACAGGAGAAGTATATGATGTCGAATGGTCTCCTGATGGAAAATATTTAGCCGTAGCTACTGGGTTGGGTGTTTTTCTTTATGATGCTCTTAGTTTAGAGCGAGTGCGTTTGATCGAAATAAATGGTAGAACCGAAAGTGTTGCCTTTAACCCTAGCGGAACTGAGCTAGCAATTTTGCACAAAAACAAAATTAGTCTATGGTTTGTCGAATCGGGACAGAAGAAAAATGAATTAGAAGGGGAGTTAGAAAGAGGGTATTGGACTATAAAGTTTAAACAAAATGGATACTTAGCAGCTTTTGGAAGTGTGTGGAGAGGGGACCCTTATTCTGTGCTACATGTTTGGCAAATAAATTCTAATCAATTACTTTTTACTGATGAACTATCTTTTGGAAGAGGGGTAGCGGTTGATATTAACTCTGCTGGAGATGAGATTTTGTATCTAGCTGGAGGGAAATTATCTCTATATGACATTAATACGAAAAGAGTTATTCACTTATCTGACGATAGTTCTGATGCCGTATTTAGTCAAGACGAAAGCAAGGTATTTTCAATTCAGTATTCGCAGGATAATCCATCTGCTTTATGGACGATAGATAAAAATAGTGGCGAAACTCTAAATATTTTGGAAGAAGCTGATTGTGAACATATCATGCTTGGTAATGACGTTGGTATTTGTTACGACGAAGTGAACATGATTGTTTTTGATTCAAATAATGGTACAGAATTAGAAAGATTTATTTCTCCTTATGAAACAGGTAATGTGTCTATTAGCTCCGATAGTAAGCGTTTGGCGATTATAGAATCTGAGTGGAAATCTGATTTTGTTCATGTTGTAGATGTTCAATCTCACAAAGAAATTAAATCTATTGAGTTTGATGCATTTGATGAATTTGCAACAGGAATCTTATCTTTTGACAATATAGATTATTATGCGGCTGCAACAACATTTTGGGATAAAGATGTAATAAAAATATGGAATCTTTCTAACGGAGAAACGATTACAACTATCCAAGTTGGGGAAAATGTTATTCGTGAGTTAGCGCTTAGTCCTGATCGCCATACTATTGCGTCTTCAGAATCAGGTGCTGTTCGGTTATGGGATGTTGAAAGTGGAAAGAATACAATTACATTTGATATGCCAACAGAAGAAAATATATTAGAGTTTAGTTTTGACGGACAAAACCTAGCTATCTTTGAAACCTATAGTGGCGTACTCTATGATGCTGATCTAATTACAGGAGTGTTGAAAAGGCAAAATGATGGATATTCATCATACAGTTATCGTATAGCCCCAATTTCATATTCGAAAGAGAAAAACCTCTTTGTCTGGAAAGATATTTATCCAGAAAAAGGTATTCTGTCTGTTATGAACTTGACGAGCCAAAAGACAACAGAGTTGTCTTATACAGTAGAACCAGTACCAGAGTGGAGGGAAAATATGTTTTTAGAGGCCTTTGCTATAAGTAGTGATGAAAAATATGCTGTAGTTGGGGCATGGTATGGTTCAATATATGTTTGGGACTTTTCTACGCAAAAGTTTCTTCGAGAAATGAGAGGGCACAAAACAAACACAGGAGGTGGTGAGACTTTCGAGCACCTGAAATTCAGCCCTCACAGCAATATCCTCCTATCTGTAGGTTGGGATGACACTACTCGTTTATGGAATATTCACACAGGCAATCAGATCAGGGTACTTAATGTCTGTTGTTTTGCTGATTTCACTCCTGATGGACGTTTTCTTCTAACAGCTGGAGATGGCGTGCTTCGCGTTTGGGGAATACCACCTTTGCCTTAATAGTTGTAGAAAAAGAACGTATAATTTATTTATGTCCGTATACCTCCACGATATCCCTCTCGATAAAGCCAAAGCTGCGCTCAAAGAAGCATTGCAAAATGCCAATCTCTGGCGCGTGCTAGCCACTGAAAATATCCCTCTCAATGAAAACGCTCTTGGGCGCGTGCTTGCTGAACCGATTTGGGCGAAAAACTCATCTCCGCATTATCATGCCTCGGCGATGGACGGATTCGCCGTCCGCGCACAGGATACGGCGGGCGCAACGCTTACCGCGCCGCTCACGTTGCAAATTAGCGAAGAAACCCAATACGTAGATACCGGTGATCCGCTCCCCGATGGTTTTAACGCCGTCATCATGATCGAGGAGACCGAAGCCCTCGATGCGGATGGTGAAATTACCTCTGCTATTCGTGAACCGAAGTCCATCCGTATCCGTGCCGCCGTTGCGCCGTGGAAGCACGTTCGTCCACTCGGTGAAGATATTGTTGCCACGCAGCTTGTTTTGCCCGCGGGGCATATCCTCCGTCCCGCCGACTTGGGCGCTGTCGCGGCATCGGGGCATGTTGAAATTCCTGTTGCGCGCAAGCCGCGTGTCGCCATTTTGCCAACAGGCACCGAGCTGGTTGAGATCGGCTCTGAACTCAAACGCGGCGATATTCTCGAATATAACTCCCTCGTCCTCGCCGCGCAGATCAAAGGCTGGGGCGGTGAAGCTACTCGCTTCCCGATCACCATTGATGATTTTGACCTCATCGCAGAGCGTGTAACCGATGCTGCCAAAGACCACGATCTGGTGCTGCTCAATGCAGGCTCCTCGGCGGGCGCGGAAGATTTCTCGGCAGACGTGGTGGAGAAGTTCGGCACGTTGCTCGTGCATGGGATTGCTGTTCGTCCGGGGCATCCAGTGATTTTGGGAATGATAGAAAACAAACCCATCATCGGGATGCCGGGATACCCCGTCTCGGCTGCCTTGACGGGGGAAATTTTTGTCGAGCCGATGATAGCCAAATGGACGGGACGTCCGCCGATTGTGCTTGCCACCGTCAAAGCAGAATTGACCCGGAAAACAACATCTCCTGCTGGAGACGACGACTACATCCGCATGGCTGTTGGGCGTGTAGGCGAGCGAGTGTTGGCTGCCCCACTTAATCGTGGCGCAGGTGTGATTTCTTCTCTCGTTCGTGCCGATGGGCTGGCAATTATGCCGCGCGGCACGCAAGGGGCAGAAGCCGGAGATAGCGTAGATATTCATCTTTACCGTTCTCCCAATGAATTAGAGCGAACGATATTTTGCATCGGTTCGCATGATATGACACTTGATCTTTTGGCACAATATCTCTCTCAGCGCGGCAGACGATTGGTTTCGTCGAATGTCGGGTCGTTGGGTGGGTTGGTTGCGTTGAAGCGTGGAGAAGCGCATCTTGCCGGGTCGCATTTGCTTGACCTGGAGACCGGCATCTATAACGATGCCTATATCGCGAAGTATTTAACGGGAATTGCCGTCCAGCAGATAATGCTGGTTAATCGGGAGCAAGGTTTAATTGTCCCGAGAGCGAATCCGAAAAATGTACGGGATTTGGAAGATCTTATTAGGTCTGATATCTACTTTGTTAACCGCCAACGCGGTGCGGGGACGCGTGTCCTCTTGGATTATCATTTGAACTTATTGGGGATAGCCCCAGAGCAGGTTCTTGGCTATAATAACGAAGAATTTACGCACTTAGGTGTGGCAGCGGCTGTTGCTTCGGGGCGCGCAGATTGCGGCTTGGGGATCGCTGCCGCAGCACAAGCTCTTGATCTGGACTTTTTGCCTTTGTATCAGGAGCGTTATGAGTTGATCATTCCTGATATTTATTTTGAAAGCCCTCTTTTGGTTCCGCTTTTCGAGATAATAGAAAGAGAAGATTTCAGAAAAACTGTCACAAATATGCCCGGCTATAGCTTTGGAGAAGAGAAATGAAGGAAGCCCTTGTAATTGACGATAATCGTAAAACAGCAGATGCTCTTGTAGAGATGGTGAGCCTTTTGGGTGTGGCAGCACGTCCGGCTTATGGCTCCAGCCCCGCAATGGCTTTGCTTGGAGAACATACACCTTCTTTGATTTTATTGGATGTGAATATGCCCGGCGTAGATGGTTTTGAGATCTTGGCTTATTTGCGCCGTGAGCCGCGCTTGATGAATGTGCCCGTGATCGTGGTCACTTCTGACGACCAGCCCGAAACAAAAAAACGTGTAATGGATGGCGGCGCAGAAGCGATGATCATTAAACCTGCCTCTCTTCATCAACTGGAAAAGGTTTTGAATGATGTCGGGGTTTTATAACCCTAAAAAAATATTTTGTAAAAAAAGCTGTGAGCAGACAATACGCTCACAGCTTTTTTCTTTTTCACTCATTACTTTCCCTAGGGAGCGACCTCTATATTGGCAGGGATGGTAGGTTCTAAATTTAATGGTGTTGACCCTAAACTTTCTAATTCTTCCTGAATTTCTTTTCTGAAAGTCGTATACTGAATGTCTGAAGTGCTTTCCGCGTATTGTAGGTACAGTACGCCATTTTTGTCATCATCCTCGTCAAATGCCATTTGGGATCTTGTTCGCCAATATACTCCGTCGCCAAACCAAGTATATTGTTCACCTAGTGCCATATCTTGAAGAGCTAACTCATCTTGACCTTTTTCATAATATATCGCGGCTCTGAGAAAGTACCGCCAACCCCCAGAAACAGGTTGTTCGAGAATCATGTCGTTGAGAATCTCTAAAGCCTTTTCTTTTTCTCCCATTTGAAAATAGATTTTAGCTGTCATGCCTGATCGGCAGGTACTTACAGGGTCATCGCATTCGACTTGCTGAACACTCTCTAGGGCTTTTTCAAAATCTTCGAGACAAATATGGGCTTCAGTAAGATAGATATTATAAGTACTCATAATAGAGTCTTGAGAATCTGTTTGTGCAATGAGTGCCAATATTTCTTCCAAACCTTCCTGACAATGATTTGCTTCGATCATATTTCGTGCATAGTGCCTGTAAACATACTTGTATCCATCGCTTACCCCTAAGCTCATTGCTTTTTCGCAATCCTGCAGGGCAAGTTCATAAAATTTGAACCTGGTAGCTGAATCCCCTACTGTTTTAGCCAACTCTCGAAAAACAAGTTCTCTGTCTACGTAGTGATCACCAATATCAGGGCGCAGCATAATGACTGCATTCATATCGTAGATAGCTTCTACAAGGTTTCTGTATCTTCTATCAAAGACAGTTGTTTGCTTGCTGTAGTAGCAAATAGCCCGTTGATAATAGGCCTCTGCGTTTTCGGGATCTGCGTAAATTATTTGGTGCAACTTCGGGACAGCTTCAGCACAATTACCTTGCCTAACTAATCGCTGAGCGACAAAAAGTTGCCCCGCGATGCTTATTTTTCTAACAAGACCAAAACTGGCAAGCCCTACAACAACTCCTGCAAGAATAAGAGCAAAAACCATCTTTTTGCTGCGTTTCTTTTTAGGTAAATTCTTTTCAGTTTCTATTGCTTCTGTGATGTTTTCTTTTTGATTTTCTTTAGTCACTATTTTCCTCCACTAAACTCATCGCATACTCGGCTAATGCCGTAATCGATAAACTTGGATTTACGCCCGGATTTCCCGGCATAATCGAGCCATCAACCACATATAAGCCAGGGTAATTGTGAATGCCAAAGTCCAGACCGACAACACCCTCGCTCTCGTTACGCCCTATCGGTACGCCGCCCATAAAATGTGCCGTTGTTGGGAAGTTGAAAAGCCCATCTGTAAAAGCTGCTTGTGGAATACCATTTGCGCGTTCGGCGATTTTTTTGACCACTTCGTTCCCGACAGGGATTTGTTTGGGGATGGGATAATCGGCATCTGGTTTTAATACCAATCCTTTCATAAAGAGAGTGAAAATGTTTCGTCCTCGTCGAACGTGAGTCAGATTATCCTCAGTTTGCATAATTAGCAAGATTGTCGTCACACGTGCCCAATTTGCTAGAAACTTCTCGTAAACAAAATCGAAGGGGTGGCGTAAGATCTTCCCTGCCATTTTCAAAAAGCGCAGCCAAATAGGGTGGTCGCCTTCTACAAAAGGCGCGGTCATGACACGAATAAAAGATGCGCCCTCAGCATATTTGACCGGCTCTATCCGCGTTACCTCATCTGCCTGAAAGATTGATGTGATCGCAATTCCCTCCGAGTAGTCGACATCATTTTTACGCATCACAACACCCATGATATTCTCAGAGTTGGTGCGAACCAGGTCGCCTAATTTTTGGGATATTTTTGGGAGGGATCGAGTCTCGTCGCGGCATTTGAAGAGAAGCTCCATTGTACCGAGCGCACCCGCAGCGACGATCACGTTTCGCGCCTGGATTTGGGCTGGGTTGCCCTTAAATAATTTGGTCGAGGGTTGGTAGATCACCTTGTACCGCGCATCTCCATCCATTGGCTGAATATCGACCACTTTTGCTTCTGCGATGATTTCCGCCCCGTTTTTTTCCGCAAAATAGAGATAATTCTTCGTGAGCATATTTTTTGCATTATGCCTGCACCCAACCATGCATCCCCCACAATGGATACAGCCCGCGCGCTCTGGGCCTTCTCCATCAAAAAAAGGATCAGGAACAGTTTCACCTTCTTCATCAGGGTCACCAAAGAAAACACCCACATCTGTTGCATGGAAAGATTCTGCATAACCCAGCTCGCCAGCAATTTTCTGAAGATGTTTATCGGCAGCCCAAAGTTTGGGGTTGCGCGTCACGCCCAACATCCGGCGTGCGGTAGCATAGTGCGGAGCGAGAACAGATTTCCAATCGGCAAGATGTTGCCAGCCAGTAGTTTGAAAAAGCTTGTCATCTGGCTCCATCAAAACATTGCCATAGGTCAGGCTGCCGCCGCCGACTCCGCTACCATGCAGGGCAAGCAGACCATTCATGAAGGTCATTTCAAAAAAGCCAAAAAGGCGTAAATTTGGTAGCCATAGAAATTTGGGCAGGTTCCAATTTGTTTCGGGGAAATCCTCATCGTTGAAGCGTTTTCCGCGCTCAATAACGAGTACCGAGTAGCCTTTTTCGCTTAGGCGCATGGCCGAAACCGAGCCACCGAAGCCGGAACCGATGATGACGTAATCATAGATTTTTGACATAGGAAATCCTTTGGTGTATTTCGTATTTCGTAATGATTTTGTGCAATACGAGTTTACTGCAATTTTTCGTGAAAAGGGCAAATATCTTCGGGCAAGTAAATGTGGCTTTGATCGCCATGATAATAACTTCCCAAAGGAATGAGTATTTCAGGGTGTATCGCTGCATATTGAATTGCTGCGCTACAGGCAGTGTTCATATTTTGATTTTCTTGATATGCTTGCCAAAACTCTTTTGCCATTTTAGTGTAGGGAGCGCTGTATTGATCTTGGGAGAATTCTTTCTGTAAAATATTATAGGTATTTTCTGCTTCAGACAGATTACCTTGAATGATTTGAAGCAACATGATCCGATAGTGGGCATAGGATGCAAGTTTTGGATAATTGCTGGTTTCTTCAGGCAAAAGAGTAGGTGTAGGAGGTGGGTTTTCATCTATCTGAGATATCCGTCTTTCTTGGTAATTTTTTCTTATTTCAGGTGAATAGCTCAACAAAGAATTATCGTGAATAGCACGTTGGTACAAGTTTAAAGCTTTGGAGAATTCATCTTGTGATATTGCCAAGTCTCCATCCTGTACGATTTGAAAACGGAATTCTGGTATGTCTGCATAGGGAAAATCGTCAGGAATGGAAAACTCTCTTTTAAATAGCACATAGTTTTCGCCATTCCACTTGTAATAGGTTCTCTCGTTTCGCCACGGAAAGCCATCAATATATATTGATCGAAGAGGAATTCCACTATCAACAACTAATTCATGAAAACCATCGTCATCAATATCTTCGTAGTGAATTTCTCCTGCTGACGATTCGAGAAATATAAATTTTATATCTGGATATTCGGGGTAGTTGGATGGTAATACACTAACAAACTCATTATTGTTCCACTCGTATATTTGGTAGTTTCTTCCTCCTTGTGAAAAAATACCTGTTAAAAATGTTATTTCTTGAATTCCGTTTTTGTTAAAATCTCCTAGTGTCGTAATTATAGGTGTTCGAAGCCTTCCTCGACTCCAATGTTCAAACAAGCTTTCAAAGTATCCGTTTTTGCACCCAAATATATGAAATGGGTTTGCTCCAAATACGAACTCAGGAATACCGTCATTGGTTAAATCCTGATAAATATAATCTTCTCCATTGATATAGCCTTGCTTATCAAGGTAAGCAACTAATGGGGATGCGCCATAAGTATTTAGAAACTCCAAGATATTCTCTTTGGCATTTTCTCGATTCTTATCTACCCTTGCCCATTCTTCTTCGTCATCAAGCAATGGGGTGTTATCGAAATCAATAAAACTCAGATCAAAATCTGAAACGAGATCTGCGACAGGGCATTTTCCCACTGGTGCAGGTGTGACGGTTACAATTGTCGAAACATCGAAGGTTGGTGTGATAGTTGCGATGGTCGGCAAGGGGGTGATGGATGGAATGGGTATTTGTGATGGTGTTGAGATTGTGCTTGGTATGGAAGGTGCTGTTGCTTCTGATGACACTTGTATAGGAATAACAGGCGAGCAAGCTGCATACCAGAAGATTATGATGGAAATGAGAATATGCCTCTTCTTACCCATTAGAAAACCCTAGCCTGTCAAGTTCTGAAATACGCATTACGCAATACGATTTGAAGTATTATAATGGCAACGTTTTTCTGTTCCGTAGAAAATGCTTGAAGAAATACTGTAATGAGTGTTTTTTTATTGGCATTTTATAAAAGGTATTTCCCTTGCTGAGCCGATGTGTAAGGCACATTCTGCTTATTTAATTGTAGAGGTAAAGATGCATATTGCAAAAATTTTACAAAAACCGGGTCTTCATTTTAGCTTTGAATTTTTCCCGCCAAAGACGCAGAAAGCTTCTGATGATCTTTTCCTATCAATGAAGGAATTGTCACCTATTGGTCCAGCTTATGTTAGTGTGACTTATGGTGCAGGTGGCTCAACACGTGATCTGACGCATAATCTTATTGCGCGGGTTCGTAACGAAACGGATCTGACAGTTGTCGCTCACTTGACAACCATTGGCGCGACGCGGGGGGAACTTCACAGCATTCTGGAAGAATACGCTGATTGCGGAATTGACAATATCATGGCGTTGCGCGGCGACCCGCCTAAAGGTTCGCCAGGTTTTATTCAGCCAAAAGATGGATTTCGTTATGCAGCAGATTTGGTAGCTTATATCAAAAAGCATTTCCCCCAAATGGGTGTTGGTGTAGCGGGATTTCCGGAGGGGCATCCCGAAACCCCAAATCGGCTTAAGGAGATGGATTACCTAAAAGCCAAGGTGGATGCTGGTGCAGATTATATTTGTACGCAACTCTTTTTTCAGAATAGAGATTATTATGATTTTCGTGACCGCTGTGAAATGGTAGGTATCAATGTTCCTATTATTGCAGGGATCATGCCGATCATTTCGCGGAGCGGTATGAAGCGTATTTCAGAATTAGCGCTAGGCTCACGAATCCCCGCTAAATTGCAACGAGCAGTTTCGCGCGCTTATGATGATGATGCAGTTGCAAAGGTTGGCATCCACTGGGCTACGCAACAGGTTTTTGGGTTATTTGATCGTGGTGTAACAGGGATTCATTTTTATACCCTCAATCGTTCAAAGCCAACGTTGAAAATATACGATGCGCTGGGGATCAAATCGGAGAATAAACCGAAGTAGCGTCGCTTCTAACTTCTCCCGCAAACGAGGGAGAAGCCGTTGAAAAAGAGACTGGTTCAATCTTCAAGATTGAACCAGTTTTTGCTTTAGGATGAACTTCGCTTTCCGGGGGAAATGTAGTTTGTTTTTTTGTAGGGCTTAATTTGGTCGCCGATATTATTCACGATCAGATGCCCCGACTCGTGCATGAGGGTATCGTGATTGAAATCGTTTAGCTTTGTCATGCTGGCCAAGCATGGGAAGTGGTGATGGAGAAGCCCCGCTTTTTCTTCTGCTTCATCAACAGATAGGCCGATAAGCCCATCTGCAACATGGCGGGCGCATCCGCAGACGGCATCTACTTTGACTTCGGCTGATGTGATTTTGCGGGTTTCAGGGTCAACGTCTATTTTCAGATTTGGTTTCCCAAAATAGCGTGCGAACTTAGAAATTTCTTTACTTGCATAGGTAAGTCTATCTCGGCGGGTGATTCCGTAGTCATGTTCTGTTAGCGAGCAAAGCGGTTTTGGCGTTGCACAGGCCACATCCATTCTTTCCAGCCAGCCTCGTAGCTGACGCGCTAATCCGCGTGGGAGCCAGACTTCATTGTCTACTGCGGCGATGACGGCTTTTGCGCCGATATTCTTTGCAATGTCCGGGAGTAATTCTGCTACGCCGCGATGCTCGGCGAAAGATAAAAGAAGGTCAGCAGCAGGGAGATCTTCGGGGATATATTCTTCGGGGTAGTCTATGATGGGGGGGAGGATTGTGGGAGCCTGCCAAGTTTCCAAGCTCCAGGATGATGGGGCGTGCAATTTGATATTTTGCAGGTGTCGTTCCCCATATTCCCCGGAGATGATTGCTAAAATCTTCATAGGTTATTCCTCTTGCCTGGTCTCTATCCCAATATTTTTATTGCAGAAAGGGAGATTTTCTTATTCAAACCCAGCGTGTAATGCATCTGTAAGATGCATTGTGTGTCGTGTTTATGAGAAATTGTATCATGGTGACAGTGTGTGTTTTTTAGCACAAATCAGGGATGACAAATATCTGATTTCTTAGTGACAGTGAATACTACGGAGCAGTATGCTAATCTTCTATACTGTAACTGATTAGGGCGTTTGTCTAGGTGAATTTATATGCATCTCGAAGAGTGGGAGCCTAGTCAAGATTATATAAAATTTTTAGAGTTACTTTTTATGAGGTCTATGAAGAATATGCGGCTCAGTATAAATTCCAGACGGCAAGGATTGTGGTTATATCCATTTATTAGTCATTCACCAGGTCAATACGAGAGCAATATTCAGATTTTATGATATTTAGAGCCAGTGCGCATGGATGCGTGCTGGCTTTCTCTTTTTTCTCAAACTATCAAGTCAGATATTCCGAATATCTGCATTTAATATTTAACGAATGCAATTTTTTCATAACAAAAGGAGGCCAGACCCGTGACAGTAATAACCCTTGATCTCCCCGCTATG
>CAZOOX010000021.1:0-37999 GCA_964581545.1 uncultured Anaerolineaceae bacterium | reverse complement strand
TGCAGAACCCTACTATCAAAGCTTTTCAGCCTGCCTAAAGCGAAAGTCCTAATAAGAAAGCAGTGTGTTTTTAAATAAAAGGGGTAGAAGATGTGCATTGCACTTTGCAAGTTCGTTGCACGCCGAGGCTTCAAAGGTTCTTTTTATGAACTAAACTTGATGTGCAACGTATCAAAGGCAGATGCAATGCATATCTCACTTTTTTTAGGATAGGTTCTTAAATAAAAGAGAGCAAATTTAAAAAATGCTCTCTTTTTTTCTTTTAACTTGACGCTATAACGATTAGTCGTTGAGCCAATCTCCGTCATCGTCGTCCATCTCATCAACCATTTCCATGCCGAGGTCATCTGAATCCCAATCGTCATACTCATCATTTTCGCTAAGAAGATCACTTGTGCTTTGTGCGTAAGTTGTGCAGCCAATGTCGGGGTCGATCTCAACAGTAGAGGCTGTGCAGATATCATCATCAAGATATAAGCAATTGAAGTACAGACAACGGATGCGCGGCATAGAGACCTCCTTTTAAATTCTTAAATTCCTTCTTTTTTCAACCGAATGATAGAAACGATAAAGACGATCGTGATCATTACTGCCGAAAGGATGCAGTAGGGGCACCAGGCGTGGAGTACGAACTCCTCAAGATAAGACAGATAGGCAGAATATAAGACACCGACAAGACCGATGCCAAAGAGGGCCAAGGTGCCATTTTCTTTCAGAAAACCAATGCGCTTTTCCAAAAGGAGAATAGCGATAATGGCTACATAGGTCGCTAAACCAAAAAGTGCAATGGGAATACCAAAAAGTTCAGCATAGCGGCTGGTGTTAACTGTAAAGCAATCGCCGAGGCCCGGGGCACAGAGTGTTTCGTTGTGTGTCAGTTTGATCCAGGCCAGGTAGGTCGAGTCGAGCGCACCGATAATTGCGGCAATTAGGGCGTAGATATTGTATTTCTTCATGTTGAATGTTTTTCCTTGATCGTTAGAATGAAAGCTTTAGTGATGCTCAACTTGCCTTTTTTACATCATAGCTTTTAACTGCTTAAAAGCCAAGCATCTATTTCAGCTTTTGCGGATAAAGATTTTACTCCCGCGGGAATAATGAGTAAAGCGTTTGCCTGCACCATTGAGAAGAGATTGCCAGAACCCTGATGCCCTGTCAGCCTCGCATATCGTTGACCTTTTTCTCTGTAGATATGGGCACGGAGATAACTTTCTCTGCCATCGGATTGGAGCGGCTCTGCCAGCCGAACGCGCACGTGATTTTGGGTTGGGTCGCTGCTTCCGAGCATTTTTTCGACGACGGGCAGAACAAAAACCATGAAGCCCACAAATGCCGAAACGGGATTTCCTGCCAAGCCAATAAAGGGGATATTTTGGTATTCACCAAAGGTGAGTGGTTTTCCCGGGCGCATATTGATGCGCCAGAAATTCAAATTTCCGTCTTCTTCGATGATGGTTTTAATATAGTCGAAAGAGCCCATGCTGACCCCGGCTGAGGAGAGAATCAGGTCTGCCCCTTCTGCTTTTTCTAATGTAGCCCGAACAGATTCCGGGGTGTCTGCGGCTACGCCCAAGGGAATGATCTCGCAGCCAGCTGATTCGAGCAGAGCACGCAGGGTGTAGGAATTAACATCGTAGATCTTTCCTTCAGAAAGCGATTCTCCTATGGGAGTAAGCTCGTCCCCGCTGGAGAGGAGAGCAACGCGTGGTTTACGGATTACCGGCACTTGAGCTATGCCATGCATGGCTAGCATGCCCAAATCCTGGGCACGGAGACGTTGTCCACGCGGGAGAATGCTAGCGCCTTCTTTTATGTCATCACCGCGTTTGCGAATGTTGGCACCGAGTTTTGCCGCTTTATAAATTTTTACTTTTTCTGGTAGTGCTGTGCCCGGCGCACGATCGTTAAAATCAGTTTCTTCGACAGGGACAACGGCATCTGCGCCAGGGGGGAGGGGGGCGCCTGTCATGATGCGGGCAGCTTCTCCGGCGTGTATAGTTTTGGTGGGCATTTTTCCTGCGGGGATATCGTCTGTGACCTCGAGGGTGATCGGCGTTGCCGAGCCAGCTTGGGTCACGTCTGATGCGAGGAGGGCGAATCCATCCATTGATGAGTTGTCGAAGATGGGTAGATCTGTTTTCGCGTTAATATCTTCGGCGAGAATGCGCCCGACAGATTTATCCAAGGGAGTATGCGTTGTGGAAAGAGTTTGAAATGCGTTTAGTATGCGTTCGAGGGCATCTTTTACAGGGAGGAGAGTCATGTTTTTCTGCTAGCTAGTCTTTTTATATCCGGGTAGATTTCTCTGGGCTTCAAGAACGTTGGGGATATTCTCAATGCGTGCTAAAAGGCGGCTAAGTTCCTTGATATCGATAACTTCTATAACGAGGCGGATCTCGGCAATGCCTTTATCCACTTTGACATTTGCATCAATAATATTGACACCATCATTGGAGAGGACATGGCTGATGTCGCCAAATAAGCCGCTGCGATCGAAGGCGGTAACATGGATGGGGACAGGATAGGTGCGTTCTTGAGAACCCCAGGAAACTTTGACAAGGCGTTCTCTGTCATTTGTACGCAGGATATTTGGGCAATCACTGCGGTGGATGCTGGCACCGCGCCCACGGGTGATATAGCCGACTATTTCATCGCCAGGTGTGGGGTTACAGCATTTTGCGACATGAGTCAGGAGACCTTTTAGCCCAACTACCTTGATTGCATCAGTGGCTTCTGTGCCACTTACAGGTGATTTCGTGGAGGGAAGTAGTTCTTCAGTTTCTTGCTCATCATCAGGAAGCTGAGGAATGATCGCGTTGATGGATAAATCGCCATGCCCAAGCGCAAGAGAGAGATCTTCTACGGAGCGATAGCCCATTTCGCGAGCAAGTTTTTCAAAATTTGTCTTTTCTTTGACGCCAATCCGTTGGAGTTCTTTCTCTAATAAGGTGCGTCCCTGAATGATATTTTGCTCTCTGTTTTGTTTGCGGAACCAAACGCGCATTTTCGATTTTGCGCGCTGTGTTTTGACCAAGCCTAAATTGGCGTTGAGCCAATCTCGGCTGGGACCGCCGCGTTTTGCCGTTAGGATGCTGACTTGTTCGCCCGTTTTTAGTTCATAACTAAGTGGCACAAGCTTCCCGTTAACTTTTGCTCCCCGACAGCGATGCCCAACATCTGTGTGGATGTGGTAAGCAAAGTCAATTGGCGTAGAGCCGGCGGGGAGATCGATAATATCGCCATTTGGGGTGAAGATATAAACGCGATCTTGAAAAACATCCGTTTTCATGCTTTCAACAAATTCGGTTGCATCTTCAACATCTGTGCGCCATTCCATCATGCGGCGAATATCATCAATGCGTTGATTATAGGAAGAACTTTGGCTGCTTCCGCCCTCTTTATATCGCCAGTGCGAGGCAATCCCGTATTCTGCGCTTTCGTGCATTTCTTCTGTGCGGATCTGAATTTCTATAGGCCTGCCATCATCGTGGATCACGGCTGTATGCAGCGATTGGTAGTAGTTTTCTTTTGGAGCGGCGATATAGTCGTCAAATTCGTTAGGGAGCGGTCTCCAATGCGTATGAATTAATCCCAATGTGGAGTAACAATCAGGCACAGAGGGCACAAGAACGCGAACAGCGCGAACATCCCGCACCATTTCAAAAGGTTTATTTTTGCTCATCATCTTGCGATAGATAGAATAGATATGCTTTGGTCGCCCAAAAACTTTAGCTTTGATTCCCTCACGCGCGAGTATTTTCTCTAAACCAATGACTATAGATTTGATCTGTCTTTCGCGTATCTCTCTGCGCGAATCCAGGTGCGATGCTATTTCTTTATATTTTTCCGGTTCTGTATGGCGAAAACTTAAGTCTTCCAATTCCCACTTTATTTGCCAAATGCCCATTCTATTCGCCAATGGCGCAAAAATCTCAAGGGTTTGTTTGGCGATACGTTTGCGTTTGTGGTCAGGCATGAAACCCAAAGTGCGCATATTATGTAATCGATCTGCCAATTTGATCAGTACAACGCGGATGTCATCATCCATTGCCAGGAAGGTCTTTCGTAGGGTCTCCGAAGCCATATCAGGTGTACGGCCCAAAAGTGTGGGTTTGGGATAATCTTCGTCGTCGTTGATTTTCTCTCGACTCACGTCAGCAGACGTGTTTTGGCTTGCTTCCGTTTCAGGATCTTTTGTCTCAGAAAAATGCCGTTCCTGCTTCGAAACACGCGGCAAATTTGTTAACTTCGTGACCCCATCTACCAAATTTGTGATCTCGCCGCCGAAATCTCGTTGCAGATCTGCCAGTGTAACTTCTGTATCTTCAACCGTATCGTGCAGTAAACCGGCTGCCACCACCGCAGGTGGGACTTGCAACTCAGCCAAAATGGATGCAACAGCCAAGCAGTGCATCACATAAGGTTCACCCGAAGCACGCTTTTGTGGGCGATGTACCTTTTTGGCCAAATAATAGGCACGTTGAATTAGCTCTTTGTCAGAAGGTCTGTAATACTCAGGAAGCTGCTTAAGCAATCCTTCAATAGTGACGGCTACAGTTGTGTTTTTCATCTGGCCTATATTTTAGCCTAAGCCGTGTGGATGTCAAAGATTTTTTCAGCGAAAGGGATGTGTTTTGTATTCCTGTGAACTTCTCAAAATGCTAGTAAAAAAGAAGGCAACAAGTGATGCCTTTAATTAAGAACCTATCCGAAAAATATTTTAGGATGCTCCCTGCACCGTACCCAAAGGGCACGCGTCCTCGGCGCAGGAATATATGAGAGAGATCGCCGCCGCACTCCTGCGAGTATGCTGCGCGAGGGACGGCGGCTAGAGCAATTTTAGGATAGGTACTTAGATGAATAGTGAATTTTCTTTTGACATCCCTGCTTTCCCATGCTAAACTAGCCCCGTTTCTAATAGCGTGCTCAAAGAGCGCGCTTTTTTCGGGAAAATTGCCAAAAGAAGGAATAAAAAATGGATGTTTTACTCACAGGTTCAGTAGCCTACGATTACTTAATGACTTTCCCGGGGAAATTTGAAGAACAAATTTTGCCCGAACGCTTATCTTCGATCAGCCTGTCTTTTCTTGTCGATTCGATGACTCGCGAGCGCGGCGGTGTTGCCCCAAATATTGCCTACACTTTGGCATTGCTTGGCGGAAATCCGCGCCTGATGGCGACCGTTGGGCAAGATTTTAGTGACTATCGTGCATGGCTAGATGCGCAAGGTATAGATACAGAACATGCCAAAATTATCCCAGATGTTTTCACTGCATCCTTCTTTGCCACGACCGACCAGACCAGTGCACAAATAGCAAGCTTTTCTCCCGGCGCAATGGGACATGCAGCAGTGCAATCCATTAAGGATGCTGCGCAAAAACCCGACTTGGTCGTCGTTTCCCCAAATGCCCCTGACGCAATGACAAAATTCGCTGCCGAATGTCGTGAGTTGGATATCCCTTATCTTTACGACCCCAGCCAGCAATTGCTCCGTCTCGAAGGCGAAGAGATCGCCCGTGATATGCAGGGTGCCCATTTCCTCTTTGTGAATGATTATGAATTTGGCTTGATCTCAAAGAAAACCGGTCTCGATCTGGATGGTATGCTGGAGCAAGTTGACAATATCGTCGTTACGCGCGGTAAAGATGGTGCAGATATTTATGCTGACGGAAAAGAAACACATATCCCCACTGTGCCTGAACAAGAAATCGTTGACCCCACCGGCGTGGGCGATGCTTTCCGCGGCGGCTTTCTTGCTGCCTATTCTCGCGGTTGGGATTGGGAACTTTGCGGGCAAATTGGCTCACTCGCAGCTGTTTATGTTTTGGAGCAGAGCGGCACACAAAATCATAGCTATACACGAGAAGAGTTTGTAGCCCGTTTTAGAGAACATTTTGATGATGCCGGGCAATTAGATCAGTTGTTAAATAACTGATACGGAGTGCAAAATCTCCAGATTTTGTGCCTGTGCAACAAAGAAAAAAGGCAGAGAGATTTGCAAATCTCTCTGCCTTTTCGTTTAAAAAAGTGTTGATCTAGTAGCGATAGTGATCGGGCTTATAGGGTCCTTCAACGGGAACGCCGATATAGTCAGCTTGTTCAGCAGAGAGTTCGGTCAGTTTGACACCGATCTTTTGAAGGTGCAGGCGGGCTACTTCTTCATCCAATTTCTTGGGCAGGGTGTAAACACGCTTCTCGTATTTGTCGTTATTCTGCCAGAGTTCTATTTGGGCCAGAACCTGATTGGTGAAAGAGTTGGACATTACGAAGCTGGGGTGACCGGTAGCGCAGCCCAAATTGACTAGGCGACCTTTGGCGAGCAAGATAAGGCGTTTTCCGTCCGGGAAGATGACGTGATCGACCTGCGGCTTGATATTTTCCCATTCGTAGTTTTCTTCAAGGCTGGCAACATCGATCTCATTATCAAAATGACCAATATTACAGACGATGGCTTCGTCTTTCATGCGTTTCATGTGCTCGTGGTTGATAACGTGGAAGTTGCCGGTAGCGGTGACGAAAATATCAGCTTGGTCGGCGACCTCGTCCATCTGTACAACACGATAGCCTTCCATCGCTGCTTGAAGCGCATTGATGGGGTCAATTTCGGTGACCCAAACAGTAGCACCCAGCCCGCGCAAGGATTGAGCGCTGCCTTTGCCAACATCGCCGTAGCCAAGTACGACAGCGATCTTGCCAGCGATCATCACATCAGTGGCGCGTTTGATGCCGTCTACGAGGGATTCGCGGCAGCCATAAAGATTGTCAAATTTTGATTTGGTGACAGAGTCGTTCACATTGAACGCGGGGAAAGGCAACTGACCCTGTTCGAAGAGGTGATAAAGGCGGTGTACGCCGGTGGTGGTTTCTTCTGATACGCCCTGAATAGCTTCGAGACGTTCGCTATACCAGCCGGGTTTTTCGCCCAAGCGTTTTTTGATCGCGGCGAAAAGAGCAACTTCTTCTTCGCTGCCGGGCTTGTCGAGTACAGATGCGTCTTTTTCAGCCTTGGAACCAAGGATGACGAGCAAGGTCGCATCGCCGCCATCATCCAAGATCAAATTTGGGGTGCCACCATCGGCCCATTCCATGATACGGTGCGTGAATTCCCAATACTCATCGAGATTTTCGCCTTTGAAAGCAAAAACAGGAATATTTAGGTCAGCAATCGCAGCAGCAGCGTGATCCTGTGTCGAGTAGATATTGCAGGAGGCCCAGCGTACTTCTGCGCCTAATTTGACAAGAGTTTTAATAAGCACAGCGGTCTGAATGGTCATATGCAGGGAACCAGCGATCCGCGCACCAGCCAAAGGTTTTGAATCGCCATATTTCTTCTGCAAGGACATCAAGCCGGGCATTTCTTTTTCAGCAATGGCGATCTCTTTGTGTCCCCATTCAGCAAGTGACATATCTGCCACATAATAATCGGTTGTTGTTTTTTCAGTAGCTTCTAACATTTTTTCTCCTTAGAAACACGATCTCCAGCGTAGAAAATCGTGCGAATGAAAGTTTAGATAAATTTACATTTTCTTAGACATTATTGGTTGACATAATATGAACCTGGATAATATCTGCCTTTTCAAAAGGCGCAGAGAATTCTACTTGCGAGGCGAACGATTGTCAAACGCTTGCGATGATCGTAATAAGACCATTTTCTGTTGTTGAATCTATTTTGCTAAACCCGGACTGAGATAATTGCTCGTTTACCCATGCTTCAGGCAAACGAAGTTTTCGATAGAAGCTTTTTGATAGTTCCCACTCTTCGTTGACCTTTTGGTAGACAATATCATGAACCTTTACTGTTTCAGACTCATATTCCAGAAAGCATGTGAAAATGATATTTTCATCACTCCTGACAGGCAATATCCTGTCAGCATTTTTTAGCTCATACGTTAGATCTCGAAAAGTTATAACGAACTTACCGCCCTTTTCGAGTGCTGTAGAGACTTTGGCAATAAGAGAAATCACTTTTTCTCTCGACTCTAAATGGAGAATAGTATCTGTCATGCAAACGATCAACTCAGCACTGCTATTCACAGATTTATCAAAATCGATCAAATCGCCCTGAACAGTCTTGATCTTCAGATCATTTGAGTTTCTCTTTAATTCATCTAGTAGCTTGGCATCCAGATCAATGGCGGTAACTGTATACCCGGACCTGGCTAAAGGAATTGACTGAAAACCGCATCCTGCGCCAAGATCAACGGCTATCCCGGAACCTTGGGGAATTAGTTTGTGCTTATTGACAAACTCGGTATTACGCTGAATGCCATTCTCAAATCCGCCAAACATCCACGAATAAACATCTGAGAGAACATCATTATAATGCTGCTCGACTGTTGCCATATTTACCTCATCCAAGTTTGATAATATTCACTGAGAGAATGTTGCAGGCAGTGATTATACATGGAAAGAGTTTTACGATATGAATAAGTTTGTTTATGTTTATCGAAGATGAGATGAATGCTAAAATAGTCGTGTTTAAGCGTTATATTATAGGAACGAGGCTATGGAAGTAATATGAATATTTACCCAGCTACAGAACTTACTGATGAGATCTACGAAGCCTTTTTGCGATTAATTCTCCAGCTTTCTTCGTTAGAACCACCCACGCGGGATGAACTGTCAGAGCTGATTTCAGCAGATGCAACTACGCTTTTATTCGCTCGTCAACCGGATGGAGAGATCGTAGCGCTCGTGACCCTCATTTGCTACCGTGTCCCAACCGGAGTACACGCCCTTATCGAAGACCTCATTGTGGACGAATCCGCTCGAGGGCAGGGTATCGCCTCCGAGCTGACCAAAACAGCACTCGATATTGCCAAAGACTATGGGGCAAATGGTGTTATGCTCACATCAAATCCACTTCGCGTGGCAGCAAATAAACTCTATCAAAAAACGGGATTTAAGCATTGGAAGACGAACGTCTATTTTTATGAGTTTTAGTGAACTAAAAATGCTTCCCTGTGTTGCGAAACCAACGCCTCATGCTATAATTGCGCCATCTTGATTTCTGCCACTGGAGGACCTAAATGACCGATACCGCATTATTTCCTTTGAGCGACGAACATAAAATGATTCTGGGTGCCGCACGCGATTTCGCGCAAAGCGAAATTGTCCCTATAGCAGCAGAATATGATGAAACAGGGAAGTTCCCCTCAGAGACCATTAAAGCGATGGGCGAGATGGGTTTTATGGGCATCGAGGTCCCCGAAGCATATGGCGGTGCAGAGATGGATACACTCGCCTATGTTTTGGCGCTAGAAGAAATTTGTAAGGCAGATGCTTCACACGGCACGATCATGTCGGTAAATAATTCTCTTTATTGTCACGGTATCTTAAAGTTTGGCACTGAAGAGCAGAAGAAGAAATTTGTTACGCCTGTTGCTTCAGGGGAGGCAGTTGGGGCATATTCTTTGACTGAGCCTATGTCTGGTTCTGATGCGGCAGCCATGCGTAGCCGAGCTCTTCGGGACGGGGATCACTATATTATTAACGGACGCAAGTCTTGGGTCACGGGCGGTCCCGTTGCTGATTATGTGGTGGTATATGTGGTTACAGATCCAGATAAGGGGGCGAAAGGTATTACAGCTTTTATCACAGATGCAAATCAACCTGGCTTTGTGCGCGGAAAAAAAGAGCCAAAATTGGGTATTCGCGCTTCAGCGACGAGCGAGATCGTTTACGAAGATTATCGCTGCCCCGTTGAAAATCGACTTGGTGAAGAGGGTGAAGGCTTTAAGATCGCCATGACAGTCCTCGACGTAGGGCGCATTGGCATCGCTGCTCAAGCTCTGGGCATCGCTGAAGCATCTTACGATGCGGCAATTGATTATGCACGTGAACGCGAAGCTTTTGGCAAGAAAATAGGCCAGTTTCAGGGAAATTCTTTCAAATTAGCTGATATGAAAACACGCATTGAAGCGGCGCGTTTGTTGGTATATAACGCGGCTATGGCAAAAGAGCGTTCCAAAACAACAGGGGAGCGTTTCACTTTGGCAGCCTCAACCGCCAAACTCTTTGCCTCCGAAACAGCGATGTTTTGTACCCATGCTTCTGTCCAAATTCATGGCGGCATGGGGTATAGCAAAGAATATCCCGTTGAGCGATATTTCCGCGATGCGAAAATCACCGAGATCTACGAAGGGACGAGTGAAATTCAACGCTTGGTCATCTCTCGCCTGGAAACTGGGCTGCGCTAGGCTCTAGCCTTAGGTCTAATTGAATGTATAGCATCTTTTCTTTGGGTATTCTCCTCTCACTGGCTATTTTCATCATCAGTATAGGAGGAATGATTTTTCTTGCTAATAAACAGAAGAACCTTTCTGTTGCTTTTGCGCCTACCACGACCGCCCCCGAAAATGATAACGAAGAAGTCCGCAATATCCCGTTTAAAGAAAAACTAAAAGAATTTCTGAGAATATACCGCTGGGAAATACTTCTTGGCGGCGTTTTTGCACTTATTGGTATTTTCGCGTGGGTTTATGCTCCTCCGCGCTTAAATGGAGAAATTGCGATCAGCCCCGGTACGCCAGGGAGACCCTTTTATAATTTGCGCTGGGGAAGAGATTTTATTCGCATCAATTACAATGCCCTCTGGAGTTGGGGAAGTACAGGGGCTAGTATTCTTCTGCTGCTTATCGTGATCCCGGTGATTAAAAAACGTTCTCGTATTGGGGCCGGATTTTTGCTCCTCGCGGCATCAATGAACCTTGCTGTTTTGGGGCAGTGGTTGCTCTTGATTAAAGAACCAGGCTCAGAAAACTTGCTTGGTATAGGGCGCAACCTCTATTTTGTCGCTATCGCAGGCTTTTCTCTTTGGGCTTGGTTTTCGCGAAAGTACATAAACGAAATTAACAATAATAGGGTCTTACCAGTCAAAAAGGGAATAGAAATCACTTTCGTTATTGCACTCCTTTTCTTGAGCGGATTTACCCGCCTGTATACCTTGCGCGTTATTCCTTATGGTATTGAGGGTGATGAAGCCAAGTGGACCTCAGAAGCAGTTAATCTTGGTGTTCTTGGCACACCAGATAGTTCGGGGGAATATCATCGGGACGCTCTGCCCGTTAGTTACTATCTTCAAATGCCCCTTCACCGCCTTTTGGGCCCCAGCCTTTTCGCTGCGCGTCTTACGGTGGTTCTTCTCAGTATTCTAGGCACATTGCTCTTCTATTATTTTTTGCGGCAAATTTCCAGTTTTCCTATTGCTGCGCTTGCGAGCGGTCTCCTAAGTATTTCAATTTTTGATATTAGTGCCAGTCGCCTGGCAAATGTCGAGAGCTTTGTCAAAACACCGCCTATTCTTGCCCTCGCCTTGCTTGCATGGGCAGTAAAGTCCCGTCGCTGGCAAATTTACGGGCTGAGCGGCATTGCGTTGGCATTGGGGATGCTAACTTACGATACCATTTGGCCTCTCTCGCTTGTGATGCTCCTCATTGTCCTGATTGAGTTAGCTCGTCAAAAAGAACCTTTTTTACAAAGAAGCAAAGCCATTGCCGCTTTATTAGCGCCGACGATCCTTTCATTACCCCTCCTTCTACCTTATTTAAGCAGTCGCCTGAGTTATTATCAATTTGAAGAAAAAGGACTTGAGACAGAAACCAAAGCAAAACTCTGGTCGCTTTTTTCTAACGTTATCACCACCTGGTTTGTAGACTTACGCTCAGACTTTCTCTATAATCGACCGGGTCCTCTGCTCAACGCTATATTTCTTCCTTTTCTGGTATTGGGTTTAGTCATCGCCTTCTTCCAGATCAGAAAAAAAGCATCTCTTTGGAACTTGCTCTGGGTAGTTTTATTTATTTTCCCTATCCCGATTTTTGCAAACTCATCAATGGGTCGCGTTTATTATCCCGCCCTGCCCGCTGTCTACTTTTTTGTCGGATTAGGGATATTCTTCTTTTGGATGGAACTGGATAGCTTCCTGGGGAAAAATCTTCGCCCGCTTCTTTTTGCCGCGACGCTCTTGCCCCTGGCTTGGTTGCCCCTCGCCAATCTTTATATCTACTTCAACGAAGTTTCCGACAATGCCGACCGCCAAATGCGTCGGGAAATTGGAGAATTTGCCGCGCAAATAGCAGATGAGGAAACCCTCCTTTTGCTTCCGGCGGTACCTGGTGCCAATACAGCCCTTAGTAACGAATACCAAATGTTAGAACTGTATATGCTCGAAAAAGTACCTGTTGAAAAACTGGAAGATTTTTATCACTATATTGCCCCAAATGATCTGCTGAGTGAAATTCATCTGCAAAGGGATTCTTACGAAAATATCGAAATCCTTTTTGAGCAAGGAACAACGCCAGAAATTGCAGACACCCTTCGTATTTGTTACCCAACAGGAAGAGTTGCCGAAGGGAAATTCTTCACGCGCTTTCAAATAGAAAACATAGCCTCAGCCGGAGTTGGCTGTGCCTCAGCATCCTTGCGTGTCGAGGAAGGTGAAAATAATAGTATCTATTGGGAGCTGGAAGGTGAAGAAACCCGGGAAATTAGCGTTTCCTGCGAAAGACGAGCATCCGATTTTCTCTGGTTAGAAGCTGAGAATCTTTTTATGTCGCCTGGTTGGCAGACAGAGATCGGCTTTGCCTCTGGCTGGATGGGTACAGGCTTTGCAAGAGATAATTATGGCAGTGCTCCCTTAAAGATAGAACAAAACACAGAAATATCACAAGACGTCTATGTCTGGATCCGACACTATAAGCGAAGCATAGAAGAAAACCTCACTTATTTTGTTGTAGAGGACGTATCTTATCCCTTCGCAGATGTGGATGAAAATGATCTTCACTCATGGCAATGGGAAAGACTTGGCCCCATTTCAGTTGACGGTGCTATTGAATTTTCCATCAATCACGAAGGGGACGCCGATCATTTTATGGCGATATTTATTGATAGTATTGTCATTAGTGCAAACGCTGCTTTTTCTCCAGAAAAAGATCTTTGGCAAGAAACACCTCCGCTTGTTTTTTCTTTGGACAAACCCAAAAAAGAAGGTCCCTTGCATATTGATCTTTCACCAGGTGTTTATCAATGCCTGGCAACTGTAGAAACAAATGTCCCAATAGCTGAAATGCACGGAGAATCAATAGTAGAATCTAACCGAATCGAAGTTATTATTCGGTAGCTGCCCTTTTTGTGAAAACTTATGTCCTCAAAATCTGATCCTCTTTTCTCTATTATTCTCCCTGCCTATAACGAAGGCGAAAATATCTATGACAATATCTTGCGGGTCTGCGATGTTTTGAGCGAGCACAATGTTGAGATCATTGTTGTAGATGATGGCAGTGCAGACAACACATTTAGCGAAGCAAAACGCGCTGAAGATGATGGGTATCCCGTTCGGGCAATTTTGCAGGAAGAAAATCGTGGCAAAGGCGCAACGCTTTTTCACGGTTTTGAGTTTACTTCCGGCGAAAGAATCGCTTTTCTTGATGCCGATTTAGAGATTGCGCCTGAGTATCTTCTTGATATGCTCAAAGTCATGGATGATACGAAAGCTGATGTCGTTGCCGGCGTGAAAGATATGGGCGAGAACCAATTTCCCTGGTTGCGACGAACGATGAGTAAAGTCTATAAGCGCAGTGTGGCTTTTCTTTTTGGCCTCTCCATTACTGATACACAGACAGGCATCAAATTATTCAAGAGAGAGGTTTTAGAGCTAACTGTGCCTCGCCTGAGTATTAGCCGCTTTGCTTTTGATATTGAATTATTGCTCGCGGCATCACGTTTTGGCTATGAGATTGTTGAATTCCCCGTAAAAATTATTTTTAGTCGTAGCGGCGGGCTTGGAAGAATGAATTCAAGCAACATCTTTGGAGCATTTCGAGATACATTTTCAATTTACGCTCGCGCCAGTTTTTGGCGATGGTTAGAACCTGGCCTCAGTATGCGGATTTGGATGCTGCTATTCGTTGCTGGCATTTTTCTCTTTGGCGTGGGCGTTGGTAAATTACTGACACCTGTAATATTGCAAGGCCCAGTGAAAAAAGTTTTTCACGTTATCGCTTTACAATTTCTCCCAACTATCCTCCGCGATTGGCTTTTGCTAATTGTTGGATTTCTTCTGATCATTCTAGGCTCAATTCAACTGAATAAAAAACTGTTAGAAGCCTTTGTACGCCGTGATCGTGGCGATGACTTGGCTGGAATTTTTAGGAAAAAAGAGCAATGAAAGCTATCCTTTTTCATGAGCATGGCTCGCCCGATGTTCTCAAATTTGCCGAATTTCCCGAGCCAGAGCCTGCTGCTGGTCAGGTTTTGGTAAGGCTCCATGCGGCAGCGCTTAACCGTGTAGACCTTTTTGTTCGCAAAGGATGGAAAGGGCTTAGACTAGATCTCCCTCATATCCTCGGCGCAGATGGCGCAGGTGAGATCGCCGCGCTGGGCGAAGGTGTGGATGGATGGCAGGTCGGTGACAGGGTCGTCATCAACGCTAATTTGGGATGCGGAAATTGCGACTTCTGCCTCGCCGGGGTGGATAATCGCTGTGACAATTGGCATCTGCTTGGCGAAACTGTCCACGGGACATACGCGGAATTTGTCTTGGTGCCTGCTCGACAACTTTTTGCCCTGCCCGATTCATTCGATTACCACATCGCAGCCGCAGCATCTCTTGTTTACCAAACAGCGTGGCATTCCCTCATCACACGCGGAAAATTGCGTCCGGGCGAGAAAGTGCTCATCGTCGGGGCATCGGGAGGGGTGAATACCGCGAGCATCCAAATTGCCCGTTTAGCGGGAGCAAGCCCAATCGTGGTCGGTTCCGATGGGAAAAAGTTGGAGCTGGCAGAGCGCTTGGGAGCAGATATCCTGATCGATCGCAGCAAGACGGATAACTGGTCCAAAGAAGTTTATAAATTGACCAAAAGAAAAGGCGTAGATGTGGTCGTGGACAATGTCGGGACGACTTTTCCGCAATCTTTCCGGGCTGTGCGAAAGGGTGGACGGTTGCTCACTGTGGGCAACACCGCCGCGCCACAATTTGAGATAGACAACCGCTTCATTTTCGCCAAACATATTTCCATCATCGGCTCAACAATGGGGACGCTGAAAGACTTCAGCGAAGTTATGTCGCTCGTCGTGGCAGGGAAGTTGCGCCCCGTGCTCGACAGATCTTTCCCGCTTAAAGATGCAAAGCTGGCGCACGAAAGACTCGAAGCCAATGAGCAGATGGGTAAAATTACGTTGGATATCGAATAAGGTTCTATTCTTTTATGTCATTGCGAGCCGCTTTTGCGAAGCAATCCCCAAGACTGTCTGAGAGATTGCTTCGCCGAAAAAAAAACTGGCTCGCAATGACATGGCTTTTGGTGATATAAAAACTCTGTGCTTTTTGCGTTTTGGCGGTTCCTTTTATGAAAAAAAATAATCTCTTTGAAATCCTTATCATTATCGCCATCATGGCTGGCGCATTTTACGCCGCCTTCTCCGATTCGCACAATTTCCCTAATCGTTGGTTCACGCGCGACGATGCTTATTATTATTTCAAGGTCGCGCAAAATATCAGTGAAGGGTACGGGAGCACCTTTGACGGCGTGAATTTGGCGAATGGTTATCATCCGCTTTGGATGCTGGTCAATATCCCCATTTTTGCCCTTGCCCGCTTTGATCTCGTTTTGCCGCTGCGCATTTTGCTTATTTTGATGGGCGCTTTACAGGCGGCGACCGGCGTGCTGCTCTACCGCCTTATTTCTCGCAGTCTCTCGGAGATTGCAGGAATGGTAGTCGCTTCTTTTTGGGCATTTAGTCCCTATATCCATGCGACAGTGACGCAGTTCGGGCTTGAGACGGGGATCACGGCTTTCTCACTGGTACTATTTCTCTATGTAGCAGAAAAATACGAACGCAAATGGCGCAGCAAAGACCTGACCCGTAAAGAGATTGCCAAGCTCGCCTTCCTTGGGGTGATGGTCGTCTTTAGTCGCCTCGATACAATTTTTCTTATCACGCTTTTCGGCTTTTATCTCGTTTTTCGCGCCTTGCCTTTGCGCTATTTCCTCCTTGCGGACATTTTGGGCATTGTCTTCTTCACTTTTGTGACTTTTATATTTCGCATAGGCATGAAAGAATACTATACCTACGGTGAAACAGCCCTTCAAATGGCGCTGCTCTCGCTTTTGGTTGCCTTGCCTTTATTTTATTTCCTGGGCTTATATCAACATCCGCGTAATGAAAGTATTCTTGAGCTGGCGAAACGTGTTCTTTTTTCTTCAGCGCTTGCCGTGGCAATTCCCGGCTTTCTGATGCTTATCTCTCAACGTATCGGCTTAGTGGGGAGTTTCCCGCGTACCGTTTTGCTTTTCAACTTTGTAGCACTATTCTTTTGGTTGAGCATTACTCGTTTATTTGTGCGCTACTTCTCTCCTGAGCGTGATAGAAATACAGCCAGCCCTGTCGAACTCTTCCGCGAAAAATGGCAAACTTGGCTTGGAGAAGGGGTCACTTATTACAGCATCGTTGGCGGGGCGCTGGCTGCTTATATGCTTTTTAGCAAAGTCATGTTCGGGACTCCCTCTCCGGTTAGCGGGCAGGTTAAACGCTGGTGGGGCGATCTTGGCGGCAACGTTTATGGTGGTGCGGCAAAACGAAAATACACCTTCTTTGGACTGGATACCCAAGCCGAGACCGATTTTAATGCCTGGGGATTGATCTCGAAATTTGTCATCTGGCTGCGGGATACCCTCGTCGAGATGATCGGCTACCCCGACAAGGATGCCGCCTATTGGCAGCTTTTCGCCTTCGTCGTGATTGTCATCCTCGTCACTTTGCTCCTCTCTCACAAGAGGACGATACGAGCCTCCGTGAGTTTTGGCTTGCTTCCCTTGTTCGTGGGATCGGTGGTACAGGTCATCTCCTACCACGCGACGGGCTACTCAGCTGCCAAAGAATGGTATTGGGTCTCGCAGTTGATCTTTACCCTGCTGATCCTGGCGCTTTTGCTTGATATTCTTGTTCGCCATCTCGCAAGCATTCACCCCTCGGCGTGGACTTTTGCCTATTTCACCACAATTCTCCTTGCCATCTTTTGGGCGAAGGATCATTATCTTCATATTGCTCATCTCATGCCCTATGGCGTGGAACATGATGGTCACGAATATATGGAAATTCTCGCCGTTGTGGAAGATAATACCGAACCCGGCTCTATCATCGGCATGACCGGCGGCGGGAATTTGGGCTATTTCATCAAAGATCGTACTGTTGTCAATATGGACGGTCTTATCAATAGCTACGATTACTTCCTGCTCCATAAAGAAGGGCGTGGAGATGAACATTTCGCCGCGATGGGCATGGATTATGCCTTCGTAAACCCCGCCCTTCTGATGGATATGCCCTATCTCGGCGAATACGAAGACCGTTTAGGCGAACCAATTGCGAATTATAGAAAGAAAGCTGTGGTGAAGTTTTATCGCTAGAATTTTAGGAGAATATCTGTCTGAAAGATTGGTTCATTCTGGAAGAATGAACCAATCTGCGTATATGAGCTTGCTGGAGATAATAAAATGAAAAAACGCCCTAAAAGATATTTCATAGCCATTGCCTTGTCTTTTCTTGTATTTCTAGTAGCTTGCACCATGCCAGCAAGTGGGCCTGAATCCCCTGAAGTACCAACCGTAACGCTCACACCTTCTCCAACTATTGCCCCTCTTGAAGTGACAGCAACGGCGACATTCGAGCCTGCGTTTGAAGTAGCTATAGGTGAGAATCTTGCTATGGACTTTGTTGCGTCTGCCTGCGACGCTGTATGGTCAAATAATGCCTATTACTTACCTTGTCCTGGGCATTTGGATGAAATCGGACAAGGCTATGTGGAATATACAGACCACACTGTTGCGGAGGGGATGCTTTCCGTCGAAGCACCGATGCTGATTACCTTGCCAGGGCAGGGAAATGGTAATGGTGTCGGGCTTTTTGGGCGTTATCCGACGATGGTAATTCAAGCTGGAGACACCTTCCGAGCGACCATTGGCTGTCAGGGTGATTCTCTTTGTGATACCGAATTTGCTCTGGAGTATTTCGATGCTTCAGGCAAATACTATGACACAGATTGGTCTTGGTACCACAAAGCAGGCGATGGTTTGGAAGAGATTGCTGTTGATCTAAGCCCTCTTGTCGGGCAGATGGTTTCTTTGGCATTGGTAGCTCGTGACCAAAACGGGACAAGTGGAAATTGGCTTTTGTGGATACAACCTCGAGTTGTCCGAGTTTCGGGTGCTTCACCTGCATCTGGGCCGACATCCACTCCTGTGATTTTGCCCACGCCGACGAAAGAAGCCGCCGCCCCAAGCCAAGCCGTGATCGGTGGGAGCGTGGATTCAAGTTCTGCGCCGCCTTATTTGAATGATCCCGTTTTAGGACCCAGTCCATCTATTGTTGTGGTGGCTTTCAATATAGAAACTGGCGAATATTGGCACGCGCCTGTTTCGCCGACAGCGCATCTTTATTTCCAGATAGATCTTCCTGCCGGTAAATACCAGGTTGTTGCTTATGCTCAGGGTGTTGGGGATGTGCCTTATGTCGCTGGGGGGTATACGGGTGAAGTCCCCTCTTGTGGACAAGAACTCAAAATAGTCGAAGCTCTCCCCGGCACCATGCCTGCCGAAGAGATCGTTGTTGCTGACTGGAATTGGACTTGTGGCGGCACAGCCTATCGCCCTGAAAAACCGGCAGATGTGCCTATTCCTTAATTTATTGGAGATAGAAAAGTGAAAAAATATCAAATCGTATTAGTCGTAAGCCTTCTTTTATTGACCACACTCGCTTGCCAAACTGTGATGGGGCCGGATGATGATTACTTGACGGAACCAAGCTCACAGGAGAGCGTTCCGGAAAATGTTTTTGAGCAGCCTGAAGTTGATGATGGCGGCGAAGATGGGGGAAAAGAATCCTGCCTGGAGGGAGAATCCTGGCATCCTGAAAATGGCTTGTGCTATCTTGAGGGTGGTAATGCTGAAGCACCTTTTACATCCATGATGGCGGGGGTGACGGAGTATGATGAAAACTTCGAAGAGAACTTACTGGACAGCGAGCATGTTTTGGTCACATACGATATTCATGGCAGTGAGATTTCCTCGCCTGAATACGAAGATGTGGGCAATGATCTGCTAGACGAGCAGAATAACACTGCCTTGCATGAGAAAATTTGGGATTTTTATGCTGCGATGATCCCTGCCCAAGACCGGGTTTTTGTGAGCCATTACGTGGTAATGACCGATGGCTTGGGCGGCACTTTAGCAGCTGTGGAGCAAAACCCCGATGCGCCAACTTTGTGGATGTTGAATGTAGATATTTCAGACACTGAGAATTTAGAAGAATTGACTTTTACGCTGATCCACGAATATGGGCATTTGTTGACGCTGAATACCAGCCAGGTGGATATTGATGAAGAGCTTTTCTATAATGCTGAAGATGAAGACGCTCTTTATGAAGCTGAATCGAATTGTGCTACTTATTTTACAGGTGAGGGTTGTGCGAAAAGCTCTTCCTATTTTTATTTATTCTTCGATGAGTTTTGGTACGACATTTACGATGAATGGAGTGAGATCCAATATATCGAAGACGATGATGAATACTACGAAGCAACGGACGAGTTTTATTATGCTCACGAAGCCGATTTCGTGACCGACTATGCTGCTACGAATCCAGGAGAAGACATTGCCGAGACATGGGCTTTCTTTGTAACCCAGCCGAAACCCGCCGGAAATACAATAGCTGAAAAGAAAATTTTGTTTTTCTATGGCTTCCCTGAATTGGTTGAGCTTCGTAGCAAGATCATTGCCCGAGCATATTCTCGTTTGATCAGGATGCAGTAGAAACTGATAAGTGACGAGTGAGTGTTGATTCACTTTTCACTCGTCACTTATCATTAAATTATGCAAACTTCCTTTCGCAAAACCTTCCTCTTTAGCTTTCTTGGCGGTGTCCTCGGGGCATTGATCGGCGTTGCCATCGGCGCTGCGCGCACTGGTAGTGATCCCACAGGCTGGATCAAACTTTCAAACGTGCTAACCGGAGCGATCTATGGCTACGGTTTGGGAGCAGGAGCAGGTGCCTTCACCCTCCATTTCCGTCCCCACGCACCAAGCGCATTTACACGAGCCTTTCTCGGTGCTTTGTCGGGGCTTTTCTTTGTAATTTTCTTTTCTGCTCCACTGCATCTCGACTTTTTCCCTCCGCTTATGTGGGGACTATTGATCTTGCTGCCGCCATCCATCGCCGCTCGTTTGCTGACATCCAAAAATGGATAGAAGAAAAGCCCCTTTTTCCGTAACCATTTTAAGCACTATGGCGTTAATCCTAGTGGTATTTAGTGCCATTCGTTTTGTGACTGCACTTTTAAAATGGGACTTACTTCTCAATCTGATGCCTGACCCCGGGCCGCTCTACATCGTCATCACCGGAGCGTTTTGGGCCCTGGGCTGGCTCGGCGTTTACCTTGGCATCTTCTTTGCCAAACGCTGGAGTGGCGCTGCCTTTCTCGTACTGTCCTTCTTGTACGCAAGTTATTATTGGCTAGATCGCCTTATTTTTCAGCCCCATGCAGAGAGAAGTAATGCTCCATTCGCTTTTTTAGCAAGTTTATTATTCTTTGTCTCTATAATAATCATTTTGGCTTTACCGAAAAGCCGTGAATACTTTTATGATAGAGTTTAATGTTCAAGGTTTAAGGTTCAAAGTTTCAACTCAAAACCTTCAACCTATAACCTGAAACCTTCAACCGAAAAAAGAGAGAATTATGACAGATAATCCTAAGATTCAAGAGCTACGAGACCTGAAACTTCAAAGCCGTATGGGTGGCGGAAAAGCCCGCGTTGAAGTTCAGCACAAAAAGGGGCGTTTAACCGCGCGAGAGAGACTTGATCTGCTCCTCGACAAAGGCTCATTTCGTGAGCTTGATCCCTTTGTTGTCCACCGCACAACAGATTTCGGACTTGATAAAAATAAATTCATGTCTGATAGCGTTGTTACCGGGTGGGGAACAATAGATGGACGTCTGATTTACGTCTTTTCACAAGATTTCACTGTTTTAGGTGGCAGTCTTGGTGAAGTCCATGCTGAAAAAATTGTCAAACTCATGGATATGGCAATTAAAAATGGCGCCCCCGTTATCGGCTTAAATGATTCTGGTGGTGCACGCATCCAGGAAGGCGTTGTCTCTCTTGGCGGCTATGCCGACATTTTCCTTCGCAATACCCTTGCGAGCGGTGTTGTCCCCCAAATCTCTGCGATTATGGGACCATGCGCAGGTGGCGCAGTCTACTCTCCAGCTCTGACCGATTTCATCTTCATGGTACGCGACTCATCCTATATGTTCGTCACCGGCCCTGATGTCGTAAAAACTGTCACGAACGAGATCGTCTCCTTTGAAGATCTGGGTGGCGCAAGTGTTCACTCTGAAGAATCCGGTGTTTGTCATATAGCAGCCGATAGCGAAGCCGACACGCTTTTCCTTATCCGCAAGCTGCTTAGCTATCTGCCCCAAAATAATATGGAAGATCCGCCCTTTGTGGACACTGGCGATGATCCCCTCCGTCGTGACGATAAGCTTGACACTATTATCCCCGATGATCCCAGCAAGCCTTATGATATGAAAGACATCATTCAAAGCGTCATGGACAATGGCGAATTTTACGAAATTCACGCCAATTACGCCATGAATATCGTAGTCGGATTTTCTCGCTTGGGTGGGCATTCTGTTGGTATTGTGGCGAATCAACCTGCCGTTTTGGCAGGGGTATTGGATATAGAATCGTCAGAGAAAGCTGCTAGGTTTATCCGATTCTGCGACTCTTTCAACATTCCCGTCATCACTTTCGAAGACGTCCCCGGATTTTTGCCTGGTACCGTGCAAGAACATGGCGGCATCATCCGGTCAGGAGCAAAGCTACTCTACGCTTACTGTGAAGCAACTGTGCCTAAGCTGACAGTTGTAACCCGCAAAGCCTATGGTGGCGCATACGATGTTATGTCTTCCAAGCATATTCGCGGCGACCTGAACATTGCCTGGCCCTCCGCCGAGATCGCCGTGATGGGACCAGATGGCGCAGTTAATATCATTTTCCGTAAAGAATTAGCCGCAGCCGATGACCCTGTTGCTAAAAAAGCAGAATTGGTCGAAGAGTACCGCGCGAAATTTGCCAATCCCTACGTCGCAGCCGGACGCGGATATATTGACGATGTTATCGAACCTCGTGATACGCGCCCACGCCTGATCAACGCCTTGGAGATGCTGCAAAATAAACGAGATTCAAACCCACCCAAGAAACACGGGAATATTCCGCTATAGCGATGTCCGCTGAAGAAAGAATTGAGCAAGTGGCGATTTTCGCCAAGAAAAAACGCGATTTGGCCTTGGTCGAAAGTCCAGACTATGCTGCACGTCTGAAATATCGTTGGCAGCATACATTGCGTGTTGTTCAGTATGGAAAGAAGCTGGCAGTAAAAGAAAACGCAAATCTTGAAGTAGTGACTGTGGCTTGCCTCTTGCACGATATTGCCAAACTGAGTGACCGCTCTCGTGATGTGGAGCATGGGCGAGCAGGCGCAAAAATGGCACGTCCCTTTTTGAAAGAGTTGGGATACGCTGAAAAAGATGTCGAAAATATCTGCTATGCTATTGCGAGCCACGTTGACGGTAAAGCAGATTTTGAACATCCACTAACAATAGAAGCGCAGGTTGTTAGTGATGCTGACAAGATCGATCGCCTCAGCAGTTACAGAATGATGCTTGCTTTAGGAAAATTCATCGATAACGAATACGAAACTTTTATTGCTAAAGCCAAGAAACGCTTGAGCAAAAGTCAGGATGCCAGCAAAGAATGGCGAGTACAGACAAAAAGTGGTAAAGAAGCTTTTCAGCAACAGATTACAGCACAGGTTGTTTTTTTAGAGCGCCTAATTGCTGATCACGAGATGACACTTTCGTTGGAATTTTAAATATGGAGCATTTATGTTCAATAAAGTATTAATAGCCAATCGCGGAGAGATAGCCGTTCGCATTTTGCGGGCTTGCCGCGAATTAGGGATAAAAACAGTGGCGGTTTATTCAGAAGCTGATCGCCAGGCAATGCATGTTCGTTATGCAACCGAAGCCTATCTGCTTGGGCCTGCTCCATCGAACGAATCCTATTTGAAGGGCGAGAAAATAATTGAGATCGCTCTCAAAAGCGGGGCGGGAGCGATCCATCCCGGATATGGTTTTTTGGCAGAGCGTGCCGATTTTGCGCAAGCTGTTGAAGATGCCGGGCTGGAATTCATCGGACCCAAACCTTTTGCGATTTCTTCAATGGGCGACAAAGCTATTGCGCGCGAAACAATGATGAATGCGGGCGTCCCTGTTGTGCCGGGCACTGAAGGGACAGATAATCTTAGCGACGAAGAACTGCTAAAGCTTGCGCCGGGCGTTGGTTTCCCGTTGCTTATCAAGGCGACTGCTGGGGGTGGTGGAAAAGGGATGCGTGAGGTAAAGAATATCGATGAGATGCCGACCCTGCTTCAATCTGCGCGGCGGGAGTCGGAAGCTGCTTTTGGGGATGATAATATTTATCTTGAGAAGTTGATCCTTGGCGCGCGGCACATTGAGATTCAAGTTTTGGCTGATAAGTTTGGAAATGTGATCCACTTGAATGAACGTGAGTGCTCGCTGCAGCGTCGTCACCAGAAATTACTTGAAGAGGCCCCATCTGCATTTGTTGATGAAGATCTTCGGCAGCGTATGGGCGATGTCGCTGTAAAGG
The DNA here is from genome assembly GCA_964581545.1 of uncultured Anaerolineaceae bacterium. Classification (GTDB taxonomy): domain Bacteria; phylum Chloroflexota; class Anaerolineae; order Anaerolineales; family Villigracilaceae; genus Desulfolinea. Next base: position 14,270 of record CAZOOX010000021.1, on the reverse strand, counting down.
CTGCCGAAGCAGTGGACTATGAAAGTGCAGGAACCATTGAGTGTTTGGTGGATGCGGATAAGAATTTCTATTTCCTGGAAATGAATACGCGTTTGCAGGTAGAGCATCCGGTTACAGAGTTGGTCACGGGTATTGACATCGTAAAAGAGCAGATCCGTATCGCGCGCGGACGCAAACTCTCTTTTGCGCAAGAAGATATAAAGATCAACGGCGCAGCTATTGAGTGTCGCATCAACGCTGAAGACCCGCATAATAATTTTATGCCCTCTACCGGGCATATTTCTCTTGTTGTTTTGCCAACAGGGCCTGGCATTCGCGTTGACACAGGCGTTTATTCAGGTACAGATATTACGCCTTATTACGATTCTATGATCTCAAAGTTGATCGTTTGGGGAGAAACTCGTGCTCAAGCCATTTTGCGGATGCGCCGTGCGTTGGAAGAATATAAAGTGGTTGGTGTGCGTTCAAATATCCCTTTTCATCAGGCGATGATGGATTCTCATCCTTTTATGGGCGGTCAATTTCATACCCGCTTCGTTGAAGAAGAGTTTTCTATGGAGCATATTGCCGAGGGGAAAGAGACTTTTCCTGAAGTGGCTGCAATTATCGCGACATTGGTTCAACATGACCGGACTGAGCGTGCCGCCCACGTTGTGCGGCGTAATGCGCGTGATACCAGCAACTGGAAATGGCTCTCTCGCTGGGAACGGCTGAGTAAATAGGAAGAACGATGAAATATATAACTACAATTGATGAAAAAGAGTTCTTGGTTGAACTCATAGATGATCGCCACGTGTCTATAGATGGGAAAATAGTTGAAGTCGATTTTGAATCGCTCAGAGCACAACCAGTATTTTCTCTTATCGTAGATGGGAAATCCTACGAAGCTTATGTGTACGAGGGCGAGGAAGACCTTGAAGTTTTGGTTAAGGGAAGGCTTTATCATAGCAAGGTTGAAGATGAACGCGAACGTCGTCTTCGCGCCGCCTCGGGCGGGGATATTGCAGATACAGGAATTTTCCATTTGAAAGCGCCTATGCCAGGATTGGTCGTTTCGATTTCTGTTGAAGAAGGGCAAGAGGTTAAAAAGGGTGATGTGCTCCTGATCCTTGAATCGATGAAAATGCAGAATGAGCTTAAATCCCCAAGAGATGGTGTGATCGGACGCATTCAGGTCGCAGACGGTGACAGTGTTGAGCAGCGTCAAAAATTGTTGAGTGTAGAGTAGAAGCTAGGAGCCAGCGAAAAAGCTGGCTCTTTTTTTTAGGGAATGCGAGTGTTCTAGTAATTGTGGGTAGACAAAAAAAGGCGTATAATACGCCATGCTTTAATTGAAAGTTTACTGAATTTTTGGGGGATTAGTCTCCCGAAACTTAGGGAGATGTAAGATGCTAAAAAATCCAAAACGCTTTTTTATTGTCCTTCTTTTACTCGCATGGGCATTTGACTTTCTTTTTTGGGAAAGTTCCGTCGGCGTTAATTTTGCGCTATTCATAGAGATGCTTTTACTTGGGGGAGGATACCTTCTTGTAAAGGAAAATATTCGCCCCGCTCGAAGAAGTGTGTGGTTGCTTGTGCCGATTATGTTTTTTGTTATGATCACTTTTATTCGTCAAGAGCCGCTTACTCTTTTTCTTGCTTATCTCTTTACATTTTTTCTGCTGGCAGTGTTAGGAAATACTTGGAGCGGAGGGGAGTGGGTTTTCTACGGTCTAACAGATTATTTTAAGAAATTTCTTGTCTTTATGGGGAGTATGGTTGTGCGCTCCGCACAGATATTCAGGCAAACGCGCAGGTTAGAAAAAGAAAGCGCATCTAAGAAAGAAAACAGCTTTCCTCTTAGGCCGGTATTACGAGGCATTCTGATCGCTTTGCCGATCGTAATTCTTTTTTCGTCACTCTTGGCATCTGCTGATCTTGTTTTTGCTCAAAAGATAGGTGATTTCTTCGAGAATTTCAGTGGAGAGCAAATATTGGAGACAATTTGGCGCTCTGTTCTTGCTTTGCTTTGTGCTTATCTCGTAGGTGGTGCTTTTCTTCATGCGGCATTCGAAAGCTATGATAAAAAGGTGGCTAAAGTAGAAGGTGAGAAAAAGAAAAAGCTTTTAGGGTTTATTGAATCTTCTATTGTTTTAGGAAGTGTCGCGACACTCTTCCTTCTCTTTGTTATTGTTCAGTTCCAATACTTTTTTGGAGGTACAGAGAATATTGGCATAGAAGGTTATACCTTTTCTCAGTATGCGCGCAGAGGCTTTAACGAATTAATCACTGTCGCTTTCTTTAGTTTGGTCTTAATTCTTGGGTTGAGTTCTTTTTCTTATCGGGGAACAGCAAAGCAGCAATACGTTTATTCCGGGCTAAGTCTTTTTATTGTTGTTCAGGTTTTGATAATTTTGGTTTCAGCTTATCATCGAATTACTTTGGGAATCCAGTGGCATGGTTTTTCACGTTTGCGCCTTTACCCTCGTGTTTTTCTGATTTGGCTCGGGCTACTTCTTTTGGTAGTAGCTTTTCTTGAAATATTTAGACGCCAGAAGTTTTTTGCTTTATCTGCCTTAATTGCCTCGCTAGGTTTTGCAATTTCTCTTGCGTTAGTTAATGTAGATGCTTCTATTGCAAAGCACAATATAATGCGTGCATCACAAGGAAGGCACTTTAATGTTACGCACCTGGCTTTACTCTCTACAGATGCGGTCCCTGTTTTGGTGGACGAATTTCTCTTTTCTTCGTTATCCGAAGAAGTCCACGAAGGTGTCGGTGTTGCTTTATTTTGTTTTGTTCGTGCTGATTCAAATGTAGAATTGCTTGATTGGCGTTCCTTTAATCTTTCACGTTGGCGGGCAAAACAAGCTTTAAGTGAAGTAGAAGATGAATTGGTTGCTTATAAGATTAATGATTACAGGAGAGTGCGCGCCCCAGGAGGTAAACTCTATTTCTGCGATTAGCCAGGGTAGTTATCTGGGAAAAATGGGGGAAGAAAAAGACAAGACGATTGCTATATAATCTCTGTTGTTCTGAATTTTTCTCAACGGAGGAAAAATGAAAATGAAAAGCCTTGTGATATTTCTCGTTCTGACAATATCTCTTGCCGCCTGTGGTGGTGGAGCAGAGCCAACGCTCAGCGTGGATAATCAGGTAATGACTGCTGTTGCTGCAACGGCAACGGCTCAAGCTGAGTTTGATAATGCCGTTGACAACGCCGTTGCTGCGACTGTCGTTGCCATGCCCCCTACGCCCACACCAGGCCCCACAGTGGATTATTACGAGTTGAGTGAAGAAGAACTCGCCATATTAATTGACGAAGCCGTAGCAGAAGCTGTGGTTGCGACAGAAGCATCTTCAACGGCAACTACGCAAGCTGCTTCTGATGGTGCAATGACCAGCGAAGAAGTATATGAGACCGCAGAATATGTTTATGATGCCGAAGCTGCAATTTATTATGCAGACGAACTAATAGCTGCCTATTATGATCTTTATGGCGCCTATGCTGAAGATATGCTCTACTTGCTAACGCTTCTGGAAGAAGACCTTGACTCCTTGATCTACCTTCTCGAAGAAACTGAAGAGATACTTTTACAGGGCGCAGAAGCGGCCACAGCCGCCATAGAGCAGCTTAGCGAAGCCGCGACATCAATCACTACGCATATTGCTGAATCGCAAGCAGACCGCGATCAATTCCTTGAGCAGTTTAAAAGCAATTTGCAAGATCGTGAAAATACCTTCGCAAATATGGCGCCCAATGAGATCGCAGGCGATCGAAGCAGCACGCTCAATCAATTGCACGATTATCTTGATGCTGTCAAAACATCTTTTGGCGACCGAAAAATAGATAAGAATGAAATGTTCCAAATTGCTCAGTTAGGCGCAAATGCACAAGCCAGCATTCTGGCAAATGGCGGTCCCCAGCTTCAAAACTTTGGTGGCTCCATCGATGGGCTTACGCGCCAGATCTCGCGCGGTGAATGGCCCCAGGCAGGTCGTGATCTTGGCGGTTTCGAAGCGTCAATTCCCTCTCGCCCCTCGCTTCGCTAAAAAGCAAAACACTCGATGCCTTTATCGCATCGAGTGTTTTTTTATGGGGAAATTTTCAAGCCCCAGTTTCGGTAGGGTGGATGCCAGTCTCTCGACATCTCCCGATGTGTAGAGATGTACCTTCCCTGCGACATTTCCCGTTGATCTGGCATTATTCGTCTCGAGCCTGTATTCAACTTGCCGCGCAACCGCCGGAGCTGGGTCGATGATCCGAACATTTTCCCCCGCAATTTTTGCGATCAGCGGCATCACAAATGGATAGTGAGTACAGCCTAATACAACGGTATCAAGCCCATGTGCAAGCATGTTCCGCAGCGCGTTATCCAAAATTTGACGTGTTCTTTCACCATCCAATGCGCCGCGCTCAATCTCCTCCACTAATCCGGCACAGGTATTTTGCAAAACGGTCACATCGCTGGCAAAACGCTCCACAACGGATGCGTAAAGCCTTCCCTGAAAGGTAGTGGGTGTGGCAAGTACGCCGACCACGCCGGAATTCGTCTGTTCAGCAGCGGGCTTAACAGCTGGTTCCATTCCCACAAAGGGAGTATTCGGGAAGTTTTTTCGAAGGTAACGTAACGCGGCTGCGGAAGCAGTATTGCAAGCCACGACGATAATTTTTGCCCCACGCGCAAGCAGGAAATTTGTGATTTCTTCAGAAAAAGAGCGTATCTCGTCGAGGCTGCGCGCCCCGTAAGGAACGCGTGCCTGGTCAGCGTAGTAGATGATATTTTCGTTGGGGAGATGTGCCCGAATGGCGCGTAAAACAGAAAGCCCGCCAACACCAGAGTCGAAGATGCCTATGGGGGAGTTTTGGGGTTGAGAATCCATGCGGGGAATTATACTGCTTAGGGAAGAAAAAAGCCCCTTTCTTGAAAGGAAAGGGACTGAGAGATTTATTTTTTGCTTGCCTCGACAAAGGATTTGAATAAAGCATTCATTGCCGGGTCTTCCGACATCCACTCAGGGTGCCATTGAACGGCGATGGCGTAGGGATGCTCGGGGATTTCCATCGCTTCGACGAGACCATCCGGGGAGTGTGCGGTCACTTTGAGTTGGGGTGGAATATCCTTCACGCCCTGATGATGCCAGCTATTAACCCTTAAAATAGGGCTGCCGAGTATTTCAGAAAGTTTTGTGCCCTCTTCAACTTTAATCTCATGGGCGAGATGGTTTCTGGAGCGCTCTCGGTTTGTGTCATGTTGAATATTGTCATCGAAATGATCATTGATATGTGTATAGAGCGTTCCGCCGAGGGCGACATTGAGCACCTGAAAGCCACGGCAAATAGCTAAAAAGGGTTTCTTGTCTTCAACTACCTGACGTGAGAGAGAGATTTCAAGCGCATCGCGCTCGTGATCCATTCCGTAAACGGTCGGGTGCGACTCGCCGCCAAAAGTAGCCGGGTCCATATCTGCGCCGCCTGAAAGAATGATGCCGTCCAATTTCTCGTAGAGTAGCTGCCAAGCCTGGTTATGGAGCTCAGGCGGAATGATGACAGGCACGCCGCCAGCTTTGATCGTTGCGTCTACATAAGTGCGTAGGAGATGAATTTGTGGAAGTCCGTGCTTGTTTTTAGAGTGTCCAGCAGTAATACCTATAAGAGGGGCAGCCATTTTCTGATAACTCCTTGGGACTTGTTTTTTTAGACAAAAAAAGGGCACAGCGGATGATGGGCTGTACCCTTTTGGTGGTTATTTTTGGTGGGTCTAGTTGAATTTTTGTTTAAGACGCGCACCTTTGCCTGTGCGATCACGTAAAAAATAAAGATTGGCGCGGCGAACTTTTGAGTGACGCTCAACGACAACTTTTTGCACACGTGGTGAGCGGGTCAAGAAGGTGCGCTCTACGCCGATCCCATTGCTGGCAATGCGGCGAACGGTGAAATTGGCATTATTTCCGCTATTGCGAACACGAATAACGGTGCCTTTGAATTGCTGAATACGCTCACGGGAACCTTCTTTGACAAGGGCGTGGACGCTAACGATGTCGCCAGAGCGGAGCTCTGGAATATTTTCGTTTACAGGTGCTTCTAGTGATTTCAGTATGTCGCTCATTTTCTTTCCTTCAAACTCGTTTGATGATTTCTGCGGTCTTAACGCAAGAGCAAATTATATCATTGCTATGAGAGAGCGTAAAGGACGAAATCTAGCAAAAAATCTTTTGAGTTTCAATAATTTGTGCTCTGCTAGAGCACTAAGATCGAATCTTCTGAGCCAAACTCGTTGGTTTTATAAGCATCGGCTTGCCAGTCGTTTTCCCAGCGTTCACCATCCAGCCAGTAGCGGAAGCGATAGTCTTTACCAGTTTCCAGAGTTGTGGCTGCAGTGAATTTTCCGTTTTTGAGTTTTTTCATCGGGAGGGCATCTTTATCCCAATCGTTGAATTCACCGCAGAGTGTAGCTGTTTCGGCATTGACATCAGCGGGAAGTTCAAAGGTTACCCGGCATTTTTTTCCATCTTTTGAAATACGTTTTTTCAACATGTGATATCTCCTAATTTTATCTAAACAAATCGGCGGAGAGTATACACCACTTTTTGAAAATTGGGGTTAAATATTTGTCAGAAAATTCTCTGATTTCAAGATACCTGTGAAGGCTTGGCGCGCATCTTCAATTGCCTTTTCCAGCCAGGCAGCTTCGGCGGGCATGAAAAGCTCGTCAAATTCGTGTTGCACCCAAGTTTTTGCACGCTCGCTTGCGCCATGATGGCGTACCTGATTTTCGTAGATGCTTGTTCGCAAGCTGTGGATGGCGTTCGTGAGCGAATCGCCGTAGGTGCCGAACTCAAAAGCACCGGCATAGATCTTTGTTTTAGGCTGTTCGGATGCGATGAATTTGTACTCAAAATCCATCATGTCGCCATTGATGGTGTAAAACTCTTCGGGATTAGTTGCCGCGACGCGCGGATAATTGAACTTGGTCGCCGTTTCAGTGGCATTCATTGGCTCCGAACTGGAGTTTACCAACGTCATCCCGTAGCGGGGACCGTACCCCGTGTGCATATCCAGGTGGACGATTTGCTGATAACCGGGAAAGCGTTCGCTCAAAATCTCCATCATATTTTTTGTTTCGGCTTGTATTTCAGCACCGCCGCCATAATAAACGCCCGTAGGGGTATGGTGTTGCCCCATCAGCGTCCCTTCGCGAATATCTTCGATGCTGTGGACGATCAAATTCCAGATCACTTTGCCAAGAAAGCCGAGATTTTCAAATACAGGGCTACCAAAAGCCTTCTGCGGGTTGAGCAGGCGATCAAGTATCTTATAGCTGGGGTTGATCTTGTCGAGTTCTTCTTTGCTCATGCTAGGGTTGAAGCTGCGATTCAAATCCACGTTGTTGGGATTCACGCGGTGACGATGCTTCATGCCCCAGGGGTTGATGGCGTGGACGAGCAAAATGCCCGTTGTGGCGGGGTCGAATTTCGGGAGATATTCATCCACAAAAAGCTGCATCATGACCGAGCCGACATAGCCCTCGATGCCGTGCAGGGCTGTTGAGAGCACGAAGAGCTTCTCTTTGCGCTCCTGCGCATCGGCGTAGAGGATGTCTGTGGTCAGGTCATCATCGTCAGAGTGGGGGATTTGACGGGATTCCGCTTGGGTTTCAGGCCAGAGTTTTTTTAACGAGGGCAAGTGTCCACGGAAGCGATCCCGGGAGTCTTCGTAAGAGTTGGGGAGGGTGAGCATAGTTATCCTTTTTGTACACGGATGGCACGGAGTCTCACGGATTCTTTAAAAAGGTTTAAAAACTCCGTGTTCTCCGTGTATTCCGTGTACAGAATCTAAAACGGTCCGTATCCGATCATCACGCCGAGGGCGAGGAAGAAAATTGTAACAGCGAAAACCCAAGCCCAGAGCTTGAGCAACCACTTCATCCATTTGCCGTAGGTGACGACGGTGAGCCCGAGCACGATCAGCAGAACGGGGTTGGTGGGATAGGCGAGATTTGAGAAGCCGTCACCGAAGCAATAGGCGGTCACGGTGACCTGACGGGTGACTTCAACGAGATCGGAAAGCGGCAGTAAAATGGGGATGATGAGAAAGGCTTTTGCCGAGCCGGATGCGATGAAAATTTCAATGACCAATGCGAGCGCATAGACGAGCAGCGCGGCAAAGATCGGGTTGGCTTGGGTGAAGACGTTGGCGAGCGAGTGGAGCATGGTGTCGATGACGCCGCCCTGCGCGATGATGTGCTTGATGCTGGATGCCATCAGGATGAGGGGAATGGCAGGTGCGATGCCGAGGGCGCCCTCCTTTGCGGCTTGCCAGACGGTCTTGGACGGGGTGCCGGAGAGAAAACCTGCGCCCATCCCGCCGACAAGAAACAGGATACCGACAAGGGGCAGCGCGATGAAGGAAATGAACTCTACGAAAGGTGCGGCGAAAAGCGTGCCGAGAATGAGCACGACGAAAATGGCAATCCAGCGGATGGCTTTGTTGAGATCGGCGTTGCCGGCAAGCGTGTCAATTTGGAATTTGTCGTAATTGCTCTTGCCCTTCAGGTCTTCTTCGTAGACGGGGGAGGCTGTGGGGTCTTTTTCGATCTTTTTGGCGTAACGGGTCAGGAAGACTGCGAGCACGGCGTACATGACGATGAAAATAATGACACGCAGCCACGCGCCAGAGAAAAGTGGTAGCCCCGCCAGCTTTTGCGCCACGCCGATGGTGAAGGGATTGGTGATTGCGGCAGAAAAGCCCATGTTGGTGGCGAGGATACTCATCCCGAGACCCGTGAGCGTATCCCAGCCGAGGGAGTAGGAGAGCGCGATCATGATCGGCACAAGAGGTACGACTTCTTCAAAGATGCCGAAGAATGCGCCCAGCGCCATGAAGAAAAAGGAGATCACGAGCAGAAGGGTATATTTTCGGTCGCCATATTTTTTGACGACGTTCCCGAGCGCGGCTTGAAGAATGCCGCTTTTGTCGAGTACGGCGAAGGCAGCCCCGACCATGAGCAGGAAAAGGATGATGACGATGATCGTTAAATTATCTTCTCCGCCCAATACTTCGATGGGAGCCGTGAACCAGCGCCAGATGGGATAGTCCACTTTTTCGGTGAAGGTAAAAGAATTGGGTTGGACGATCTCGCGTCCATTGATGTCGAGGCGGTCGAATTCTCCGGCGGGGACAACGCGGGTCAGTATCCCGGCGAAAATCATGAAAACGAGCAAAATAACGAGCGATTGAATAAATGCTTTTTGGCTGATCTGTGCGCCTGATTTTTCAGTCATGAGATATTCCTTTGGTTAGTTTGGGTACTCCTGTAATTTTATCTTGTTTAAAAGAAAAACTCCCTGCTTTTGACAGGGAGTTTTTTGTGTTAGCTGCGTAAGTGGCAGGCAATTTGATGTTCAGGATGACTTGTCAGCGCTTTGAGCTTTGGTTCTTCGCGTGAGCAAATATCTTCTGCAATGGGGCAACGGGGATGGAAGCGACATCCGCTGGGGGGATCAAGCGGGCTAGGGACATCGCCCTGTAGGATTACGCGCTCCCGTTTGCGGTTTGGCTTGGGAATGGGGATGGCAGACATCAATGCCTGTGTATAAGGGTGCTGCGGGTTGGCATAGAGTTCTTCACGCGGGGAAATTTCGGCGATTTTGCCGAGATACATCACAGCTACACGGTCTGAGATATGCTCAACAACGGCTAGATTGTGTGCGACGAAAAGATAGGTTAGCCCAAGCTCTTTTTGCAGATCGCGAAGGATGTTGAGTACCTGCGCCTGAATGGAGACATCCAATGCTGAGACTGGCTCGTCGAGGACGATGAATTCCGGTTTCAGCGCAAGGGCACGGGCGATACCGATACGCTGGCGTTGGCCACCTGAAAACTCATGTGGGTAGCGGTTGGCATGGAAATGCTGCAAGCCGACTTTTTTCAAGTTTTGCATCACGGTGGCAGAACGCTCTTTAGCATTCCCCATTTTGTGAATTTTCAAGCCTTCAGCAATTGATTCGCCGATAGGCAGACGAGGGTCGAGTGAGGCATAGGGGTCTTGAAAGACAATTTGCATCTTGCGGCGCATTTCTTTTAACTCAGCACCTCTTAGGCTAAGAACATCTTTGCCGTCAAAGGTCACTGATCCGCTGGTATGCTGGCGCAATTGGAGCATAGTGTGCCCGACGGTAGTTTTTCCACAACCGGATTCGCCAACGAGGCCAAGCGTTTCACCTTTCTTAATGGTAAAACTGACGTCGTCCACGGCTTTGACTTGAGCGATCTCGCGCCGCAGCACACCGCCTTTAACGGAATAATATTTGACAAGATTATCTACACGGACAAGTTCTTCATTCATTTGATAGTTTTCGCTCATGGTTACTTCTCCGCTTTCAATGGAGCGACATGGTTTTCGCCGTTCTGATAAAGCCAACAACGCACAGTATGTCCGCTTTGATATTCATCTAATGCGGGCTCTGTGCGACTGCAAATTTCAAGACCATGCTCTTCACGAGCGCGGCAACGTGGGGCAAATCGGCAGCCGGGGGGCATATCAACTAAATTGGGAACAGCGCCGGGGATGGTTTCGAGGCGTTCTTGTACCTGTCCTAAAATTGGCACGGAGGCGATCAAGCCTTTGGTGTAGGGATGCATCGGCTTGTCAAAGATCGGCTCAATTTCAGCCTGCTCGATGATCTGCCCGGCGTACATCACTGCCACACGATCTGCGGTTTCGGCGATAAGGCCGAGATCGTGGGTGATCAGAATAACGGATGTGCCCATCTGGTCACGCAAACCAAGGATCAAATCCAAAATTTGGGCCTGGATAGTCACGTCGAGGGCCGTGGTCGGCTCATCGGCGATCAGCAGTTTGGGCTTGAGTGCCAGTGCCATCGCGATCATCACGCGTTGCGCCTGTCCACCCGACATTTCATGGGGGTAGGCTTTTGCCTTCTTCTTCGCATCAGGGATGCCGACCAGCTTAAGCAGTTTCACGGCTTCATCCCACGCTTCATCTTTTTTGATGTCTTTGTGAATTTGGAAAACTTCGGCGATCTGTGCCCCGACGGTAAAGACAGGGTTCAGGCTGCTTTGCGGCTGCTGGAAGATCATTGAGATCAGGTTGCCGCGCATCCCGACCATTTCGGCTTCCGAGAGCTTCAGGAGGTCTTTGCCCTTGAAGATAATCTCTCCATCAACAATGCGACCGGGGTCGTCGATAAGTTGCAGGATGGAGAAGGATGTAACGCTCTTGCCACAGCCTGATTCGCCTACCAAACCGAGGATTTCGCCCGATTCAACATTGAAGTCAACGCCGTCCACGGCTTTGACGACACCATCATCTGTGAAGAAGTATGTTTTTAAATTTCTAACTTGCAGAAGGGTTTCTGTTGTCATCTTGTTGTCTCCTGCTCTTATTTCTTTAGACGAGGATCAATCGCATCGCGAAGGCCATCGCCGAGAAGGTTGAATGCTAATACAGTGATCATAATTGCCAAGCCGGGGAAGAAAACCAGGTGCGGGGCGGTGAAAATTTGATTACGTTCAGTACCAAGCATGGTTCCCCACTCCGCTGTTGGGGGCTGGGCACCCAAGCCCAAAAAGGAGAGCGCAGCAGCATCCAATATGGCGGTACCAATGCCGAGGGTCCCCTGCACGATCAGAGGCGGAACCGCGTTTGGTAATATCCGCCTAAAGAGGATGTGCATGGAATTTCCGCCGAGGGCGCGCGAGGCTGCTACATATTCCTGTTCCTTCACAGAGAGGACGCTGGCTCGCACCACACGGGCATAGACGGGTATGGAAACAATGGCGATCGCAAGTAGCGCATTCTGCAAGCCGTGCCCAAGCACTGAAACGATGGCGATGGCAAGGAGTAGCGAGGGGAAGGCGAGAAGCACATCCATGATACGCATGATGAGGTTATCTACCCAACCGCCGAGGAAGCCGCCGAGTGCGCCGAGTAATGTGCCGATGATGATGGCAAAACCGACGGTGCTGAAGCCAACGAAAAGGGAGACACGCGTGCCGAAAACAACGCGACTGAAAACGTCGCGGACGTTGCCGTCGGTGCCGAGGATGTGCTGGGGTTGGTCTTCGGGGCATCCCAAAAGGTGGATACAGGGATCAGAGCGTCTTTTGATATCTTCGTGTCCGATGAGGACAAAATTCGGGTCGAAGGGAGCAATAGCGGGCGCGAAGATGGCGACCAGGAGGAGAAAGAGCAGAATCGAGCCACCGATGAGCGCTGAACGTTGACGAAGGATATTACGTAAGGTAAGGCGTAGAAGGCTGTCAGATTGATAGTGTTCGCCAGCGGTCTCTTCTTTGAGATCAGGGAGTTTCTTTTCTGTGTTTTCTGTCATCATTTTGTTACTCCAGTCTGATGCGTGGGTCGATGAAGACGTAGGCGAGGTCTACGAGGAGGTTTACGCTTACATAGCCAATGGCGATGACGATGGTAAAGCCTTGTACTACAGGGAAATCGCGGGCTGTAATGGCTTCAAAGAGCATTCGTCCGATACCTGCAAAGCCGAAAATGGTTTCTGTGAGCACTGCTCCTGCGAAAAGTGTTCCAACTTGTAGTCCGATAATTGTGATAACAGGTAGTAGAGCATTGCGGAAGGCATGTTTGAGAATGACAAAGCGTTCAAAAAGTCCTTTTGCCCGCGCCGTGCGAATATAGTCTTGACGTAGCACTTCGAGCATACTGGAGCGTGTCATACGTGCGATAATTGCTAGCGGAATAGTGCTGAGTGCAACAGCGGGCAGGATGATATGTTTTATCACATCGCTAAGTACTTCCCAGTCTCGGGTGAGGATGGAGTTGAAGATGTACATATTAGCGAAGAATTCCATGAAGGCATATTTTGTTGTTCCTTCTATTGCTTCCCATTGGAAGACTTCATAAAAAGGGATTGCGGAGACACCTGCGGAGAGGCGCCCCGATGGGGGAAGCCAAAACGGAGTGTCTTTGAGCAATAAGGCGAAAACATAGGCGAGTACCAAGCCCAACCAATAAACGGGCATGGATACACCTGTATTCGCACCAACCATCACACCGACGTCTATCGCTGAGTTGCGTTTTATCGCTGAGATCACCCCAGCAGGGATGCCGAACATAACTGCGAGGAATAAGGCAACAAGACCGAGTTCGATTGTGGTGGGTAGACGTTCAAGAAGGATTTTGGTTACGGGGCGGCTGAACCGGATCGAGTCGCCAAAATCACCTTGGAAGATGTTGGTCATGTAGATCCCGAATTGAACAGCGATGGGCTTGTCCAGACCTTGTTCTCTTGTGAAGCGTTCGCAAACTTCTGCTGACGCTTTTTCTCCCAGCATGGCTTTACAGGGGTCTCCTGGAATGGCGCGAGCCATCACAAAGGTGACCAAAAGAATGCCGAAAATAACGGGGATGGAATATAAGATGCGGCGAATGGCATATTGTGTCATAAAGAAACCTGCCTAGAAGCGAGGTTAAATTTTCTGCTTAGATAGAAAACCTTTTCAGCAGGCTTGTTATTTAAGCAGAAAATTCATTTTCTAAAAGAGAAAAACAATGCGAGACAGCACTACCTGTATATAGGATGCACCATCTCGCATTGTTAGTTAGTTACGAGCTAGATGGTATAGAAGAATTACTCTTCTACGTTCATCAAGCCGTCAAAGAGGTACGAATAGTATTCAAACGCACCGGTGTTACCAATGTGGTTCGGGTTAGCGGCATCAATGCCAGCAGCCCAGGAAGCCACAACATCGTTGGCATCAAAAGTTGAGCCATCATGGAAGGTTACGCCTTCGCGCAGGGTGCAGGTCCAAACGGAGGTGTCTTCGTTCGCTACACATTCAGTGGCCAACTCAGGTACAACATCACCGGAGTCAATGGCATAGCCGAATAATGTTTCGACAACCTGCTGGCAGGGAGCCAGTGATTCGCCGTCGGTCTCGTCCTGACAGAACAAGCTGATCGGTTCAGCATTCTGCATGAAGACGAAGGTGTCTTTGCCTGGATCAACTTTGGCGAAGAGCGGTGCACCGAAGGGGCGGAAGTGGGCGTTCCCAACAGTAGCCAGAGCTGCTGAAGCAGAGGCGCCGTTAGCGATCGGGACCATGGGAACCAGTTCCTTGATGGCATTATTAGCTTCAACGTAGAGAGGCTCGGCCTTAGCCGGGTCACCGATCTGTGAGGCTTCTTGAAGTGTCTCATAAATCTCAGGATGCGGGTCGCCATACTGCGGGTTTGTCTCAGCAAAGTGGAAGTCCAGGAAGTTGGTCACGTGAGGATAGTCAGCACCCCAAC
>CAZOOX010000020.1:0-38165 GCA_964581545.1 uncultured Anaerolineaceae bacterium | reverse complement strand
ATAACCAATCCAATTTGAACAGAACGACTTTTACTAGAAACCCCAGAATGCTCCGACCTGTGGTCGGAGATGAATGGCAAGGGGGTTTGGGGACTTGGTCCCCATGTTAAAATTTCCGCTTGCAGAAGCCCCGACCTGTGGTCGGGGTGATTCACTGAGTTTTCAGTATAGTACAAAATCCCCTGCACGATTCCCAGCAATTCCAAGTTTGGATGGTTCTACCCTTTCAGGGCACAGGTGCGAGGCAGTTTCACCGTCGAAGTAGTCTTTTGCTAAATATGAGACCGCGTTGTCGCACACTCGCAAATACGGCGAGTGCAGGGTGCGTACTCCTCGCGGAGTCATATTTGGAATTGCTGCACGATTCCAGTAATCCTTGCCAAAGAATTTGGCCTCAGCTATAATCTCGCGGCACTAAGGGCGCGTAGCTCAGCTGGTTAGAGCGCACGGTTCACATCCGTGAGGTCGTGGGTTCGAGTCCCTCCGCGCCCACTCTGGACCACATGGCTAGGGGAAAAGAATAGCCATGAGGTCAGAGGGAAGACCCTCCCTTCAACCGTAGACCACATGGATAAACTCATCTCTGGATGAAAAAAAACAGTACTGCTGTTACTCGGTATTCAATTTCAGAGAGGAGTATTCATAGTTCCAAAACTGTCCCTGTCCCAAGCTTGTGAAGGCATGATCCGCTATAAGATGGCTACTGGTAAGAGCAAGCATACCATTGCGGATTATCGTTCTTCATTCAAAAAGCTGTTTCTTTTCTTCCCAGACGATCCCCAATTTACATCCATCTCTCGCCAAATGCTAATTGAGTTTTTTGCATGGCTACAAGACGGATATAAGACCACCCCAGATGGCGTTGCTCCTCGGGGAACATTCAAACTTGCTCCCAAAAGCATTTTGAATATTCATATTAACCTTTCATCTCTTTGGACCTGGGCAGTTGATGAGGGTCTTGTCAAAGAAAACATTGTTCGAAGAATATCTACTCCCCCCGTTGAGCCGCCAGTCATCGAGCCTTTTACCAAAGATGATATCGCCCTTTTGCTAAAGGCTTGCAGCCGGAGCCGTACATGGAAAACGAACCCTTCCGTTTCAAACTCGCGCCCAACTGTGGATCGAGATAAAGCCATTATCGCCGTTCTGCTGGATACTGGAATACGTGCTTCTGAGCTATGCGGCATTCGTTTTGGCGATATAAACATCAAGACAAATCAAATTCGAATTTACGGTAAGGGTGCTGGTCGTGACAAAAAAGAGCGATTTGTCTGTTTCGGTAGACGTACATCTCAGCTAACTCATGTTACGCAGGTGACTCCGCGAGGAGCGTGCTTGCCTGTACTCGCCGCATGGCGGGTGTGCGACGAAGCGGTCTCATTGCTAGCAAAAGATTGCTTACCTCTAGCGGAGTACTCGTCGGCGATAAAGCTGCCTCGCAAAATCATCTAAACCTGAAATCTCCGCATCTCATTGTTTCTTCTGCGTAACATCAGTTATTGAAATTCATTTCCCTTACAAGTATAATGAAAGTCATATTTTATAGGTGGCAATTCATACTGGTAATAATGTGATTTTTTTCACACAATGTGAATAAGAATAATCCCGAAACGGGATTAGCTGTGCGCTTCTTTAAACTGGAGACAATTGCATAATGAACTTATACCACCTATATAGTCACAATAATCGGGGGACATATTTGACTTTGGGTTATTTCTATTCTTCCTATTCCACACAAACTGCCCCGCGCAAAACAAATAATTCAGGAGGTCCGTAATGGCAGATACCGCTACAAAGGCTGAATTCACCACCGAATTTTATGAAAGCCTTTTTGAAGTCGTTGATGGTGAAAATATCAAAACCTGTTTGCAATGTGCCGATTGCAGCGGGGTTTGCCCCTTCGGGTACCTAATGGATTTCCCTCCAGGTAGGATGATCGCCTGGATGCGTGCTGGCATCCTCGACGAGATGCTGGATACCGACTCCGTTTGGATGTGCGTCTCGTGCTACGCCTGCACAGAAGTTTGCCCGAAAAACATCCCCCTGACCCCAGGCTTGATGACCCGTGCCAAAGAAGAGTTGCTGCTGGCTGGGAATATTCCTACCGAGTTGCAAAATGCGCTGGAATTTTCGCAGCGTTATGGAAACCCGCTCGGCGAATCGCCCCGCAAACGCGCTGCGTGGGCAGAAGATATCGATTTTGATGTGCCCATCATGCGCAAAGCCAAACGCCCTGTAGATGTGCTTTGGTTTGTTGGTGACTATGCATCCTATCATCCCCGTGTGCAGGAAACAACCAAAGCCTTTGCCAAATTGCTCAATAATTTGGGCATAGATTTTGGCATTTTGGGACCCGAAGAAAACAGCGACGGCGACTCTCAACGTTTGGCTGGCGAGCGCGGCTTATTTGAAATGCTCGCAGAAAAGAATGGGAAAGCATTTCGTAAATATGAATTCGCTGAGATCATCACCACCGACCCCCATGCTTATAACGCCATCAAAAATGAATACCCCAAACTCGGCATCGAATACCCCGTCAGGCATTACACTGAGTTTTTAGCAGAGCATATTGAAGAACTTAAGCCTTTGCTCAAGAGCATTGGCGAAAAGAAGATCACCTATCACGACCCCTGCTATTTGGGGCGTGCCAATGGGATTTATGATGCCCCACGAGCATTGTTGGAAGCGATCCCCGATGTGGAGATCGTGGAGATGGCGCATACAAAAAGCACCAGTTTATGTTGCGGCGGCGGCGGCGGCGGAATGTGGCTGGATGGCTTCCAATGGGAGAAAGGGGAAGTGCGCCTATCTGATTGGCGGGTCAAAGAAGCGGTTACTGCTGAAGCGGAAGTGCTGGCTGTCGCCTGCCCTTATGAGCCACCCCGCTTTGAAGATTCGACGAAAACCGTTCAGGGGGCAGAAAATCTCCAAGTCAAGGATATTCTGGAGCTATTGCTTGATGCGATGAAGTGAAACCTAATGCGTAAAACGTAACGCGTAATTTCTCACATTTTACGCAATACGCATTACGACCCAACTCCGTGTTCAAAAAAGGAAAGGAGTGCCCAATATGCCAAATATCGTAGCACTGGTCAAAATGGTGCCCGATCTCGTTGAAGAACTTGAGATCAACGACGATGGCACAGATTTAGACAGGAATTGGCTTCGTGTAATTATCAACGAGTTTGATAATCATGCCGTTGAACAAGCCATCATATTAAAGGAACGAGACGGCGGGGAAGTGACCGTGATAGCCCCCGAAGCAGAAGGTGTGGAAGATATGCTCTTCACCACAGCAGCCAAAGGCGCTGATCGGATGGTCAAACTAGCTGGGGATTTTGAAGAAGGGATAAATAATCATGCGCTGGCACGGGCTTTTGCGGAAAAGGCTACAGCATATCAACCCGACCTGATCCTGACCGGTGTGCAGGCAAATGACGATCTGGATGGTCCACTGGGACCCTTGGTTGCAGAACATCTGGGAATGCCCTATGTGGGCTATGTTTGCGGCGTCAAACTTGATGGGGATAAAGCTACTGTCTGCAAGGAATATCCCGGTGGGCTGACAGCCAAAATGGAAGTTGCCCTGCCCGCAGTATTAGGCATTCAGGCGGGAGAAGAGCCTCCCCGCTATGTGGCGATCTCGAAAGTGCGGCAGATGATGAAGACCGCTGAAATTGATGAGCATGATGTGGACGAACTTGACCTCAGCGGCGGGATAGCTGTCAATCGGGTCTATTTGCCGGAAGCTGCCGGACGAGCGGAGATGATCGAAGGGGATGAAGAAGAAATTGCCACCAAACTTATTGAACTTTTCAAGGAAGTAGGTGCGCTATGAACCAGGATATTTATGTCGTCATTGAACATCTACAAGGTGAAGTCGCTGATATTTCCTATATCATGCTCGCCGCCGCTCAAGATTTGGCACAGAGTACGGGCGGTCAGGTTGTCGGGGTGCTTTTGGGACAGGATGCTCAGGGGCTGGCAGATGATCTCGCCGCCGACCAAATTCTTTACGCAAATCACGCTGCATTAGCTGAATTCACATCCGATGCTTATTTGAAAACGGTAGCAAGCCTAATTCAAGAGCGAACGCCAAGAGCCCTCCTCTTTGGGAATACGACAATTGGTGCAGATATTGCCAGCGTCCTTTCGGCACGTTTGTCCCTCTCATTGGTCAGTTCTTGCCTGAAAATCACCGATGGGAAGCTGATCTCACAGATTTGCGGCGGGAAGATCATGGCTGAGAGTGAATTGGATGAGAATACAACGCTCATCACAATAATCCCCGGCGGTTATAAAGCGGAAGAAGGGCAAAGCGATGCGCCACCTGCCATCAACGCTTTTGAGCCTCCTGCACTGGATGATTTACGAGTGACGCTCACAGAATATATAGAGCCGGAAACCGGTGATGTGGACATCAGCAAAGAGGAAATTCTTGTTGCCATCGGACGTGGTATTCAGGTCGAAGACAATATCGAGTTAGCGGAAGAATTGGCAGAGTTTCTGGGCGGAACAATTTGCGCCTCACGCCCCATTGTGGATCAGGGCTGGCTGCCCGTCTCACGCATGGTCGGAAAATCCGGGCAGACGGTGAAGCCCAAACTCTACTTGGCGCTCGGCATCAGCGGTGCGCCGGAACACGTGGAAGGGATGGCGGGCAGCGAAATGATCGTCGCCATCAATATGGACCCCAACGCCCCCATTTTCGACATTGCCACTTATGGAATCGAATTCGATTTCTTTGATTTGATAGACCCGCTCCTTGAGCAGCTTGAAGACATGTGATTTTTGTACACGGAGTTTACGGATGACACAGAGAAAAGCCTTTTTCTTTTCTCCGTAACTCAAAAGCCTTACTCCGTGAAATCTGAGTTCTCCGTGTACAGAAAAAGGAAAAAGCGATGCCTGAACGAACTAACTACTGGGGTATCCCGCATAACTGGGGCGAGCCGGAAACTTTTGTGTACATCATCATGTTTCTGTCTGCCGCCATCATGCTTTTCCGATTCTACAAACGAGCCAGCCTTTGGTGGCAGATCGGTCGCCCCGAAACACGCTGGGACAAAATCCCCCAAAGACTGTGGCTGGTGGTCAAATACGCCATCGTGCAAACACGAAGCCTGCGCCAGCGCTATCCCGGTCTCATGCACGCCGCCATCGCCTGGGGCTTTTTCATCTTTTTCCTCGGCACCGCCCTCGCCACCGTTCACGATCATTTCTTTGAATTCCTTCACGGCAACACTCTCATTGCCTACAAATTCACCCTCGATATTTTCACCATTATCTTCCTCGTCGGCGCCGGGATGGCATTTTACAGACGCTACCAAGAAAAACCCGAACGATTAAGTTATGATGAAGGATTCACCCGAACTTTGCTGCTGATCACCATCATCGTGCTGACCGGATTATTCACCGAATCCCTAAGATTGGCGGCGGAACGCCCCGGGATTTCAGCTTGGTCTCCCGCAGGACACCTGCTTGCCCAACTTTGGATATTTACCGGCGCAACAGAAAAAGCCCTCACCGATTGGCATCTCGGCATCTGGATCATCCATCTGCTCACAGTCGCATTCACCCTTATCACCCTGCCTGTCGGAACATTATTACACGCGCTAACCGCACCCCTTAACATCTTCTTCTCCAAATTAGACCGTCCAATGGGTGCATTAGCCCCCACCGCAGAAACAGCCGAAGGAGAACCCATCTTCGCCAGCAAACTCAGCGATCTGACCTGGAAACAACTCCTCGACGGCGACGCCTGCACCGAATGCGGACGCTGCCAGGATGCCTGCCCTGCCCACAACGCAGGAACGCCGCTCTCGCCCAAACAGTTGATGCTCTCTCTTCGAGATTCTGTTCACCATAACGGAGCCAAGCCCACTCTCACGGGCGAAGCCATCCCCGAAGATCTGCTTTGGGCTTGCACCACCTGCGGAGCCTGTGTCCACGAGTGCCCGGTGCTGATCGAACATCTGGATACTATCGTTGATTTGCGCCGTTATCTCGTTATCGAAGGGATGGTGGACGCCGAGCTTCAGACTGCGCTCATGAATTTGGGACGTTATGGCAACTCTTTCGGCAAATCCGAGCGGATGCGCGCGAGATGGTCGAAGAGCATGGAGCCAAAGGTCAAAAACGCTAACAAAGAAGCTGTTGAATATCTCTGGTTCGTTGGCGATTACGCATCCTACAGCCCCACGCTTACTGAAATCACCCAGCAAACGGCAGAAGTTTTCCAGAAGGTTGGTCTGGATTTTGGCATCATGTACAAAGGCGAGAACCACGCCGGGAACGACGTCCGCCGTGTTGGTGAAGAAGGACTCTTTGAGATGCTGGTTGAGAAAAACGTCAAGGCGATGAGCAAATCTGAGTATCAAGCCATCGTCACCACCGATCCGCATACCTACAACACACTAAAAAATGAATATCCCTTCTCTCAGACTTCCGAAGTCTCAGAGACTTCAGAAGTCTTGCACTACACCGAATTGCTTGATCAACTGATCTCATCAGGAAAGCTTAAGTTCAGCAAGAAGTTGGGCTACAAAGTCACCTATCACGACCCCTGCTACTTGGGTCGTTACAATGGTGTTTACGACGCTCCACGCCGTGTCATTGAAGCAACTGGCTGCGAAATTATTGAGATGCCCCGTAACCGTGATTGTGCCCTCTGTTGTGGCGCAGGTGGCGGACGCATCTGGATGGAAGAAGGAGAAATAAAAGAACGCCCCAGCGAATCCCGCATCCGGGAAGCTGTTGATTTAGATGGTGTAAGCGACTTCATCGTCGCCTGCCCCAAAGATGTCACCATGTATAGCGACGCCGTTAAAACCGTTGGTGTAGAAGAAAATATAGTTGTGAAAGATTTAATTGAGTTGGTTTACGAGGCGATGTGATTAATGCGTAAAACGTATTGCGTAATGCTTTCCATAGGCAGAGATATTACGCAATACGAAATACGCAATAGGACAACATGACTGACGAAACGACCACCCCCACAGGCAAACGAGCGCCAGCAAAGTATTTCCCCTGGCTGTCAAAACTCAGGATACCGATTGCAACAAAGCTGATCCTGGGCTATTTGCTTGTAATCGTCATTATCAGTGTCATCTTCATGGTCGTTGGCGTTCAGTCTATCAGCAACCTGATCTTATCTGAAGCACAGGAAAAAGTAAGAAACGATCTTAACTCTGCCAGAGAAATTTATCTTAACGAACTTAATCACGTTGACGATGTCATTCGCCACACAGGAGATAGATTTTTTCTCAAAGATGCTATGTTGAATAACGATTGGGACCTTGCCTTTGCAGAATTAGACAGGATCAAGGAGGAAGAAGACCTTGATGTTCTGGCTATCACAGACCAATATGGTTATGTACTGGTACGCACCTGTAATCCCGATTTTATTGGCGACAATCAGGGGCATGACGAGATCATCCACAGCGTTCTTTATAGCGAAAACTCGATTGCTTCAACCATTATCGTCAGTGGTGAAGATTTGCAAAAAGACACACCTGAATTGGCAGAGAAAGCCTATTTTGAATTAATAGATACTCCCCTGGCTCGTGAACGAGAAGAGACAGAACTAAACGACGGGATGATGCTAAAAGCTGCTGCACCCATCTTTGATTATGAAAATAATCTTATTGGCGTTGTTTATGGCGGTGTTTTGCTCAACAGAAATTATGAGATCGTGGACAAGGTCAAGCAGACGGTCTATGAAAACATCATCTACAAAGGGCAGGATATTGGCACAGCAACGATCTTCATGGATGATGTACGAGTTTCTACCAATGTCAAAAATGAAGATGGCTCACGGGCTATAGGCACACGAGTTTCAGAAGAAGTCTATAACCAGGTCATTATTCAGGGAGAACCATGGATAGACAGAGCCTATGTAGTCAATAATTGGTATATCACAGCCTATGAGCCGATCAACGATTTATACGGGCGCATTATTGGCATTTTATATGTGGGTATTTTGGAACAAAAATACCTTGATATTCAAAAGCAAACTGTTTTCACTTTTTTGAGTATTTCCATTGTTGGCGCATTGATTTCGATGTTCGTCGCCTACTTTATTGCCAGAGGTATTCATGTCCCGATCCAAAAATTGGTATCGGCTTCAAAGGAAGTTGCTGAAGGGAACTTGGATACCAAAGTAAGCGTACGCACCAATGATGAACTTCAATATCTGGCAATAACATTCAACAGGATGAGCGAATCGCTGAAGAAAAGAGACGAACAACTCAAGGATTTTGCCACGCAGAGGATTATGGAGTCGGAAAGGTTAGCGCTTGTCGGGCAGTTGTCTGCCAATATTGCCCACGAGTTGAATAATCCGCTTCAGGGCATTGTTACCTTTTCTCATTTGCTGCTTGAAGAGCACCAATGTGATGACCCCACTCATGTTTTTTCGCTCGAGAAAATCGTTGGGCAAGCAAACCGCTGCCGGGATATTATTCGCGGTTTGCTGGATTTTGCCCGCCAGCGAAAACCGGATAAGGCTTTTTATGCCATTAATGATGTATTGCATGAATGTGTTTCTCTTGTTGAGCATCAGGCCTTATTCCACAATATTGAGGTCGTAAAACATTTTCAAGATGATCTCCCCCTGGCTGTGATCGACGCTGCTCAAATCGAGCGGGTATTTATCAATATGATCGTTAATGCTGCCGAGGCTATGGAAGGCAGTGGTTATTTGAATATCAGTACCCGCCGTCGCAAGACGAAAGATGCCATTGAGATCGCATTTTCTGATACCGGGCCGGGAATTAGCCAAAAGAATTTGAAAAAGATATTTGACCCCTTCTTTACAACAAAGGATGTGGGGCATGGCACCGGTTTGGGTTTGGCTATAAGCTACGGCATAGTGACTGGGCATAAGGGCATAATATCTGTTGAGAGTAAAGAAGAACAGGGCACAACCTTTGTTGTTGAATTGCCAATTAACGCAAATGGGAATAATAATGGAGAGTACTTAAATCATGGCTGAGCAGGAGAAGATTCTTATTATTGATGATGAGGAGATCGTTAGGGATTCTTGCATCCAGATATTGGCAAAGAAAAACTATGAGATTGCCACAGCCCAAAATGGTGAGGAAGGGCTAAAGAGCCTTGAAGGTTTCCAACCTGACCTGGTACTAGTTGATCTTAAAATGCCCGGTCTTTCCGGTTATGAGGTGCTTGAGAAAATTCGTGAATATGATCCTTCTATTGTGACTATTGTGATCACGGGCTTTGCCACTGTCGATGCGGCTGTCGAATCAATGAAAAAAGGGACGTACGATTTTCTGCCCAAGCCCTTCAAGCCCGATGAGTTACGCCTGATTGTTCAGCGTGGATTGGAGCGAAGAAAGCTGGTACTTGAGACGATCCGCTTGCGTAAGGAAAAGGAACTTTTGCGTGAGCATTTTGCCGCCATTGTCTCCCATGAGTTGAAATCGCCTTTGGGTGCGGTACAGCAGAATTTATTTGTGCTCGCCGATGATCTGGCAGAAAAGATGAGCGAGGAGCAAAATGAAAAAATTAGCCGCCTTCAAGGTCGAATTGGCGATCTGGTGGAATTAATTAATACATGGCTGCGAGTCATCTCGGTGGATATTAGCAAAATTCGTGATGATTTCAAGCCTTTGTCAATAGAGACCGTCATTACGAAGGCGGTGGAAAATGTTGAACCCCAGGCAATCCGTAAAGATAACGAGATCAAGCCCAAATTAAGTGCGTCCCTACCGAAGGTATCCGGTAATGAAGGGACTTTGGTTGAGGCTATCGTCAATATTTTAAATAACGCGGTCAAGTATTCCCGCATAGGTGAAAAAATTGAGATCGGGGCTGAAACTGATAATGGCCTTATTTCCATCCATATTACCGATAGCGGTGTTGGCATCGCCGCAGAAGATTTGCCACATATTTTTGAAGACTTTTATTCTGGAAAAACCAGACCAAAAGGGGAAAGGAGCAGTGGAGTTGGCTTAGCGATTAGCAAAAGAATTATTGAAGCACATGACGGAATGATTTCCGTAAAAAGTAAATTAGGTGAGGGGAGCTCGTTCACGATCCGCTTGCCAATAATAGTAAATGACGAATTGTCCTAAGAAATTATGATCAAAACAAGGAGGTTCCTATGGATCCACGAAAAAGAATTCTGATCATAGACGATGACCCCGATTATGTTGATGGGATGAAGGCGATTTTGGAAAAAGCAGACTATGAAGTTGAGGCTGCCCATAACCCCAAAGATGGTTTCAAAGCTCTGGAATCAAAGCCTTATGACCTGCTCTTGCTTGACATCATGATGGGGCGCGGAGCCGAAGGTGTGATGGTGGCTCGCAAGATCAACAAAGACCCTGAATTACGTAAAATTCCGGTGCTGATTATTACCGGAATCCGCGAACAAATGGCGTTTCTCTTCCCCGGTCAGCCAGTGCACCCTCGTTTCTTGCCAACAGATGAGTTACTTGAAAAACCTGTAGACCCCAACCTGTTGCTGGAAAAAGTGAGTGCATTGCTGAAAATGGCGGAAGAGAAGGAAGCATAGGACAAAATCATGGCAGATACAATTACTTTCAGCCAGGAAATTTCCAATCTCATGTATGCGGCGCACGGAAGCCCGCTCAATAATTGTATTCAATGCGGCACCTGCTCAGGGACCTGCCCAGCCGTTGAATTTATGGATCAGACTCCTCGTCGTCTGATCGGCATGATCAATGCCGATTTGAAGGAAGATGTTCTTGATACCAACACCTATTGGGTTTGTGCATCTTGTTATCACTGCACAGTGAGATGCCCGGCCAAGATCGATATTGCTGGCGCGATGTATGCCGTCAAACGTTATTCGATCTGGAACAAGACTTATTCAGACGATCTGGTGGGGCCTGTTTTCTCAGAAACATTTATGAAGACTATTGCCAGAAGCGGCAGGTCTTACGAGCCGATTTTGGCGCCAACCTATATCTTCGGCTTTGGGGCAAAAGAATTCTTCCAGGAAGTACAGGGCGCAACCAAGATGATGCTTAGAGGGCGCATTCCTGTATTGCCGACGAAGATCAAACGCCTTAAGAAATTCCGCAACATGATGAAACGCATCATCCCTGTGGGAGAAGAGGAGTAACCATGAAAAAATACGCTTATTTCCCCGGCTGCTCCCTTGAGAAGATGGCGTTGAGCTATCACAATTCTTCCATGGAGGCCACCAAAGCCGTAGGCGTGGAACTCCAGGAATTGGATGACTGGAACTGCTGCGGTGCGACGACCTACTTCCATCTTGATGAGATTTTGGCAAATACGCTTGTAGCCCGCAATTTGGCGATGGCGGAGAAAGAAGGGCTTGATTTTGTCGCCCCATGCAGCGCTTGTTACAAAAATGCCTACTTTACCAATACCTACATCAAAGAAGACGAAGATCTGTCAGAGCACATCAACTATGCTCTCGAAGCAGATGACCTTCAACTGGAAGGCAATCTTACTGTGCATCACCTGATCGATGTTTTTGCCGATGAAGTTGGTCCCGAAGGGATCAAGGAGAAAGTCACTAATCCGCTGGAAGGCTTGCGCATCGCACCCTACTATGGCTGTCAAATCGTTCGTCCGCGAAAAAATGGCGAAGATGTAGAAGCGCCGCAGTTTTTTGAAGAAATACTCAACGCCCTGGGCGCAGAAGCGGTTGACTTTGCCAACAAAACCCGCTGCTGCGGCGGATCGCTTTTGCTCACAAATCGCAGGGCGGCGCTTGATATGATCCGCATCCTTTTGTACAACGCCGTCCAGAGCGGCGCAGACGTGATCGCTACCGCCTGTCCGCTTTGTCAGGTAAACCTGGAGGTCTATCAAACCCAGGTCAATGAAGAATTTGGTACCGATTTCTCGGTCCCCGTTTTGTATTTCACGCAGCTTATGGGAATAGCCTTTGGCATTGCCCCAAAGAAATTGGGAATCGGCTCAGAGCTGGTTTCAACGCTTCCTGTTATATCCCAATTCTTAAAAAAGGAGGCAAGTTGAATAAACACCCGCTGACCTCCAATTTCTTTTTTACACATGCTACAGATAGGAGAAAGACCTATGACTGAAAAAAACAATCCTGAGAACCAAGAGCGAGTTGGTGTCTACGTCTGTCACTGCGGCACAAATATTTCCAAAGTTGTAGATGTAGAAGAAGTCGCTCGATGGGCTGGGGAACAGCCCAATGTTGAAGTCTCTCGAGACTATAAATTTATGTGCTCCAGCTTGGGGCAAGAGTTGATCGAGCAAGATATTAAGGAAAAAGGATTAACTCGCGTCGTTTGCGCATCCTGCTCTCCGCATATGCACGAGAAGACTTTCCGTAATGCTTGTGAGCGCGGCGGGCTAAACCCCTTCCTCTTCGAGATGACCAATATCCGCGAACACGATTCGTGGATAACGGATGACAAAAATGCAGCTACCGTTATGGCAAAATCGCTTGTGCGAGGATCAATTGACCGTGTAGTCCACCATCAGCCACTAGAAGAAATTCCTGTGGAAATCAACCCCAACACTTTAGTTGTGGGTGGAGGAATTGCTGGGATCACGTCCGCGCTCGAACTTGCTGACGCTGGTTATCATGTCTACCTTGTTGAACGGGAACCCTCTATCGGTGGGCACATGGCGCAGCTCGATAAAACCTTCCCAACCCTGGATTGCTCAGCCTGTATCCTGACTCCAAAGATGGTTGATGTTGGGCAGCACGACAATATCACCCTGCTCACATGGAGTGAAGTCGAAAAAGTCGACGGATATTTGGGCAATTTCACTGTGACAGTGCGCAAGAAAGCACGCTTTGTCAACGAAGAACATTGCACCGGCTGCGGCATCTGCATCGAAAAATGCCCCTTCAAGGAAGTAGATGATATCTTCGAAGCCGGCATGGGCGAACGAAAAGTGATCTATCGCCCCTTCCCGCAGGCTGTACCTAAATACCCTGTTATTGATAAAGAGAATTGTGTCTACTTCAAAACCGGTAAATGCAAAGCCTGTGAAAAATTCTGCCCAACAGAGCCGAATTCCATTGATTTTGAGCAGGAAGATGAAATCCTGTATATCGATGTGGGCAATATCATTCTCGCAACAGGATACGATCTGTTTGATTCGAAGAAAATCCCGCAATATGGCTATGGAAAACTGGATAATGTTTTCACCAGTTTGGAGTTTGAACGCATGGTCAATGCAGCAGGCCCCACAGACGGAAAGATCGTTTTACGCGATAAAGAGAGTAAACCAAAGAGCGTGGCAATTGTGCATTGTGTTGGCTCTCGCGACGAAAACTACAATAAATACTGCTCTAAAGTCTGCTGTATGTACTCACTGAAATTTGCTCATCTCGTTCATGAGCGCATCCCTGATGCCGAGATATATGATTGTTATATTGATATGCGCACCCCCGGAAAAGGCTACGAAGAGTTCTACAATCGTTTGCTGGAAGAGGGAACGCACTTCATTCGCGGCAAAGTAGCAGAGATCACGGACGCGGCTCGTATCCCGGAAGAAGAAGGCAAGCTGATCGTTCAGGTCGAGGATACGCTAATTGGCAGACAAAGACGCGTACCCGTCGATATGGTCATCCTGAGTCCGGCAATGGAAGCAAGAGAAGGGTCCAAGGAAGTTTCGCAGCTCTTTAAGATGGGATGTGATTTTGATGGTTTCTTCACAGAGCGGCATGCCAAGCTAGATCCTGTCGCTACGATGACAGATGGTATCTTTGTTGCCGGTGCATGTCAGGGTCCGAAAGATGTGCCGGAAAGCGTAGTGCAAGGCGCAGCAGCAGCAGCCCGCGTGGCTGGGTTAATTAGCCGCGGCACGGTGATGATGGAGCCTGTCCGAGCCAGCATCAATCAGGATGCCTGCTCTGGTTGCCGTATCTGTAACAATATGTGCCCCTACAATGCGATTGTTTTCCATGAAGATGAAGAAGTCTCTGAAGTGATCACGGCCCTTTGTCAGGGTTGCGGAACTTGTGTAGCGGCCTGCCCAAGCAGCGTTATCAGCGGCGCACACTTCACCAACGACCAGCTACTCTCACAAATCGAAGGTATCTTGTGGGATGTTAGTCCCGAAAAAGCACCCGCATAAAAAAGGAGAAAACAATGAGTGAAACATACGAACCTGTAATTGTTGGATTTCTGTGTAACTGGTGCTCCTACCGTGCAGCCGATCTTGCTGGAACAGCGCGCATCAAATATGCGCCTAATATGCGTTCGATCCGCGTAATGTGTAGCGGGCGGGTAGAGCCCCAATTTATACTAAAAGCACTGCGTAATGGCGCGGATGGCGTCATGATCGCTGGCTGTCATCCTGGCGAGTGCCATTACGTGAATGGCAATATCAAAGCCAAACGACGCTTTGTCCTGCTCAAAAAGATGCTCGATCAGTTGGGTATCGAGGAGGAGCGCGTACAACTACTTTGGGCATCGGCTTCTGAGGGCATCAAGTTGGCTGAAAAAGTCGACGAGATGACCGAAGCACTGCGTCCTTTAGGTCCGCTTAATTGGGATGAAAAAGTTATCAATCGCAATAACGGATACGAAGCCGCTGAAGCCCTTCCAGTACTCGAGGAGGCATAATCATGACTGAAAAACCGAAACTGGCAATGTACTGGTCTGCATCCTGTGGTGGATGTGAGATCGCCGTGCTCAATATCCATGAGCATATTCTGGCAGTAGATCAGGTTTTTGATATTGCCTTCTTCCCCTGCATCGCGGATTTCAAAACTAAAGATGTGGAATCCTATCCGGATGATCACATCACCCTTTGTTTATGGAACGGTGCGATTCGCAACTCTGAAGGCGAAGAGATGGCACACCTGCTGCGAAAGAAATCGCAGTTCATGGTTGCCTTTGGGTCTTGCGCCTATGAGGGCTGTATCCCCGCACTCTCTAATCTAACATCGAAAGAAGCGACCTTCAATACCGTTTACAAGGACAACCCATCGCTCGACAACCCTGAGGGCTTCATCCCGACAACGTCGGTACAAGTCCCTGAAGGGGAATTGACGATCCCTGAGTTCTACCATACGGTCAAGTCGCTTGATCAGGTCGTGGATGTGGATTACTACTTGCCCGGCTGTCCTCCGGAGCCCCATCAGATCTGGGCTGTTCTACAGGTCATCGTCGGTGCATTGACAGAAGGCACACCGCTCCCGCCGAAAGGCTCGATCGTCGGTGTTTCCAACACGGCAGTTTGCGATGAATGTGACCTAAAGAAAGAAGAAAAGACCATTAGCCGCTTCTATCGTCCGCATGAAATTGTTCCTGAACCAGGCATTTGTCTGCTGGAACAAGGTCTCATGTGCATGGGACCCGCCACACGCGGTGGATGCGGCGCGCTCTGCATGGATGTCGGCATTGGCTGTCGCGGGTGTTACGGTCCTATGCCCGGTGTAGAAGATCAGGGAGGTAAAATGCTTTCAGCAATTGCCTCAGTGATCGGTGCAGGCGACGAAACGATGGAAGACGATCAGCTTGAAGCTGAGATCCAAGCCGTTGTTGACACCATCGCCGACCCTGCCGGCACATTCTATCGCTTTAGCATGGCACATTCGCTCTTGCGCAGAGCAAAAGTAAATGGTTCTAACGGGAAAGGAGAAGCAGCATGAAACAGAAAATCACTATAGATCCCATCACCCGTCTGGAAGGACATGGCAAGATCGAAATATTTCTGGATAAAGAAGGCGAAGTCGAAAATGCCTATTTCCAGGTTCCTGAGCTGCGTGGCTTTGAGCAGTTCTGCGTAGGCAGACCCGCCGAAGAAATGCCGCGCATCACCAATCGTATTTGCGGCGTTTGTCCCGAAGCACACCACATGGCGGGCACCAAAGCCCTCGATGCACTCTTTGGCGTTGAACCCTCTTCAGCGGTCAAGAAGGTCCGTGAGATGTTCTACGCATCCTTCTATTGCACCGACCACACCGTCCACTTTTATGCTTTGGGTGGTCCCGACTTTGTGATGGGGCCCGATTCAGACCCCGCCGAACGAAATATTCTCGGCGTGATCCACAAAGTGGGCGTGGATATTGGCATGGAGGTCATCAATTGCCGCAAACGCAACCATGAAGTGATCAAAATGCTGGGCGGGCGCGGTATCCACCCCGTTGCCGGGCTGCCCGGGGGCTGGAGCATGGCTGTCACCGAGGAGATGCGCGTAGAAATCGAGCAAGCCGCTCGTGAGAACGTCGCCTTTGCCGAGTTCAGCCTGAAGCTCTTCGACGACGTCGTCCTCGCCAATCAAGACTATGTGGACTTGATCGTCTCGGACACCTTCACCCACAATACCTATTCGATGGGCACGGTGGATGAGAATAATCACGTCAACTTCTACGATGGCATGATCCGCGTGGTTGACCCCGAGGGCAAGGAGTTCGTCAAATACCATCCCAAAGACTACGCCGAGCATATTGCCGAGCGTGTTGAGCCTTGGTCTTACCTGAAATTCCCCTATCTCAAAGCAGTGGGCTGGAAAGGCTTTGTAGACGGCATGGACAGCGGTGTATATACTTGTACGCCACTCTCTCGTCTCAATGCGGCGGATGGTATGGCAACACCGAAAGCGCAAGAGCACTATGAGCGCCTGTACGAAACACTGGGTGCCAAGAAAGTGAATGGTCTCTATCAACCCGTTCATCATCGTCTGGCAACACATTGGGCACGCCTGATTGAATTGCTCTACGCTGCCGAGCGCATGCTGGAGCTTGCCACTGACCCCGAGATCACCAATCCCGATGTCCGCATCCCCGTCACGACCACGCCCATCGAGGGCATTGGCTCTGTCGAAGCCCCGCGCGGCACACTCACGCATCACTACAAAACCGACGAGAACGGCATGCTCACAATGGTCAATATGATCGTAGGCACCACGAATAACTACGCCCCCATGGCCATGTCCATCAAAAAGGCTGCTCAAGGGCTCATTACCAAAGGAACAGTGGTCACCGAAGGCTTGCTCAACACCATAGAGATGGCTTTCCGTAACTACGACCCCTGCCTATCCTGCGCCACGCACTCCCTGCCGGGACAAATGCCGCTGGAAGTGACTGTTAAAAGCGCGGATGGTGAAGTAGTTGCCAATCTTAGCCAATTTGTTGAAAAAGCGGCAACCTGTGATCGGTAACTGAATACAGGATATAAAGCCGCGTCGCGCGTGACCTCAGCTTGGTTGCCGCCGATCAACATTCTCGCGGCGTGGACATCTACCGTTCACGCCGCGAAAAAAGCTTGGTTCCAGCAACCAAGCCAAAAACACGCGCGAAGCGGTTTTTCATCATCCGAAAAATAATGGAGATGTGCATTGCATCCAATAGGATGCGTTGCACATTGGGTCTAGCAAGATAAATCTGGATTTGCAAACCCGACTTGCAATGCATTTTTCAAATGCAATGCAAGCCTGATAACTATATATATACGGACAAAAACATGAAAACACTCATCGTAGGTCTCGGCAATCCAATTCTCTCAGACGACGGCGTGGGCGTAAAAGTCGCCTATGCTGTCGAAGAAGCTCTAAGCCCGAATATCCCCGAAAATATCACCATCACCGAAGCCAGTGTTGGCGGTCTGCGGCTGATGGAATTGGTCGAGGGCTACGACCGCGTCATTCTCATCGACGCGATCATGACCACCGAGCACGAGTACGGCACCATCCACCGCATGACTCTGGACGATCTGCGCGAGATCACACCGACGGTGCATAGCGCCTCGGCGCACGATACGTCTTTGGTCACCGCACTGGAAGCAGGCAAAGGGATGGGGATGAAAATGCCAACCGAATTCGATATTATCGCCGTCGAAGTCGAAAACGTGATGGATTTCAGCAACGATCCAACGCCCGCTGTTGCTGAGGCAATCCCGATTGTGACAGAGATGGTCTTGAATGCGCTCAGAAAAGAAGAAATCATAAATTAGAAGCTTTTTATTGTCCCCTAAAAACGCCAGAAAGAAAGTTTTCTGGCGTTTTTTATTTTGCCCAAGTGTTATAATCGCCGAATATTAAATATAGGAATACTCAATGAAACGTAATATCGCAATTCTCTTCTTCACTCTGGTCGTCATGATGATCGGCTTCGGCATCATCATCCCCCTGCTCCCCTTCTACATCAAATCAATGGGCGGCAGCGGCATCTCGATGGGCATCTTAATGGCGACCTTCTCACTGATGCAATTTCTCTTTTCCCCTCTCTGGGGCGATCTCTCCGACCGTTATGGGCGCAAAAAGTTCCTCCTACTCGGAATCTTCGGCAACGGGATTTCAATGATACTGATGGGATTTGCCACCGAATTATGGATGCTCTTTGCCGCGCGCGCTTTGGCTGGCGTACTCTCTTCGGCGACATTGCCAACCGCAATGGCATATATCAGTGATAGCACAGATGAAGAAAGTCGCGGTGGCGGGATGGGCGTGATCGGAGCCGCTTTTGGTTTTGGCATGGTACTGGGACCCGGCATCGGCGGGCTGATGAGCGATATTTCGCTAAGCGCGCCCTTCTTTTTGGCGGCTGGACTATCAGCATTATCTCTCCTTTTTATTTGGTTCTTGCTCCCAGAATCTCTTGCAGAAGAAGATCGTCTCAAAGACGCCAAAGGTTTCAAAGGACCCCAAATCGGCGCAATGTGGGAAGCATTATTCAGTCCCCTCGGCTTTCTTTTTGCCTTGGCCTTCCTCCTCAGCTTCGGGATGACCAACTTCGAGGGCGTTTTCGGTCTCTATGCAGAGATGCGCTATAGCTACGACGCTAAAACTGTCGGTATGGTACTCACGGTTATTGGAACTATCTCCGCAGTTGTACAAGGGGTGCTAACAGGACCCAGCATAAAGCGTTGGGGCGATACGAATGTGATTAAAAGTTCGCTCATTGCCAGCACGGTTGGATTCCTATTAATGCTAACTGCCACAAATTTGACTACTGTCATGCTCACAACGGGATTTTTCGTCCTTAGCAACGCGATGCTGCGCCCGAGCGTGGCATCCCTGATATCCAAACGAGCAGAAAAGGGACAAGGCATTGCGATGGGATTAAATAATTCCTTCATGAGTTTGGGACGTATTGCAGGGCCGATCTGGGCAGGCACTGTGTTGGATATTAATTTGAGCTACCCTTATATAACCGGGGCTTTCATTATGGCGCTTGGCTTTATCGCATCACTGATCTTCTTACGAGGAAAGCCAGAAAACTAGTTTATCTTGGAGGACAGGATGATCAAAGCAACACTCGGACATATTCAACTCAACGTCAATGCAGAAAATCTGCCTTTCTATAAAGAGCTTTTTGCCTTTGTTGGCTGGAAAACCCTGAACGAGAACGCAACAGTGCTTGGTGTTGGCGGCGCTGATGCCAGTTTGTGGTTCATAGGCAATGCAAACGATTCTAAAAACGATTACGATGGTAAGGGGATGAATCATTTAGCCTTGCATGTGGAAAACCAAGACGAGATCGATCAAATAGCTGAGTATTTGCAAGAACGAGATATTCCCCTTCTCTTTGAAACACCACGACATCGTCCCGAGTTTAGCGAAGACGCCAACCATACCTATTATCAGGTGATGTTCGAAACACCAGACAAGATCCTTATCGAGGTCGTTTATATGGGGTTGCTTGAGAAAGAACAAGGCGTTTGATTCTAAAATCTATCCCCTGATTGACGCTCCAGATTTTAGCGATCTGGAACATCAGTGGAAATGGAAACTTAGCAATGTCAAAAAAAGGCGCTCCTAAAAAGCATGGACTTGTACGAAACGCCATAAAAGATGACATACTCCAGTTTGCTATCCCGGGGATGATGGTCTTCATCATAGAGTTGATATTCTGTACGAGGGATGGGGCAGTAAATAATTTGTCAGGATTTTGGGGAACTGTTTGGGGCTTGATTTTGCAACCGCAAAAAATCACCATACTCTCAGCGCAGAGTATTCTTGGGTTGGCGCTCATCATTGTTGGGTTGATCATTATGATTATCGGCCAAGTTACACTCCGGCAAAATTACTCCGGGACTGTAGCCATAAGGAAAGATCACCAACTGATCACACACGGCATCTATCGTTTTACCCGAAACCCAATGTATTTTGGGGCCATCATGCTCATCATCGGCCTGCCGGTGTATAGCGCAAGCCTGTACGGCTTTTTCGCTT
Organism: uncultured Anaerolineaceae bacterium; assembly: GCA_964581545.1. Taxonomy (GTDB): domain Bacteria; phylum Chloroflexota; class Anaerolineae; order Anaerolineales; family Villigracilaceae; genus Desulfolinea. The sequence goes on along the minus strand of CAZOOX010000020.1, from coordinate 18,035 downwards.
CATTAGCTCTTATCCCTGTTATCCTTAACAGGATCAGGCTTGAGGAGAAGTTGCTATCCGAAGAGTTTCAGGACGCATACCAGAAGTATAAAGAGACTGCCAAAAAACTGATCCCATTTATCTATTAAAAGATGACTTTGCGAGGCAGCTTTACCGCCGAAGCAATCTCACTATCATTAAGAAATTACACAAAAAGGAAAAAACATGGAAAACCAAGAGAACACAAACCCCAACAGAAGAAACGACAGCGGCATGATCGGTGGTCTGATTTTGATCGCCGTAGGTGTCATATTTCTTGTCATGCAATTTAGTGATTTTCGCCTGCATAATTGGTGGGCATTATTTATTTTGATCCCCGTCGCTATGACTTGGTATCAAGCGATCAGCGTATCTAAAGAAGCCGGGGAATTGAAAAGAGAGACCACACAATCTCTTGCAGGGTCACTATTTCTCTTATTTGTAGCGCTGATCTTCCTGTTCAATTGGAATTGGGGACAGGTTTGGCCCGGGTTCATTATCATTGCCGGGGTCAATGCTTTGGTAAGAGGCTGGGGAAGGTGACCGGGTAGGTTTTTGGCATCTCTTCGTGGGCGACAACGGAAGAAGATTTCACTTGCTTGGTGAAGTCTTTTATCGCTTCGAGGGGGATGACTAGGCTTTAGCTAGTGACTCAGAAGTGTTACCGCAAACATAGAAAGAAAGTTTATGAGCTGCTTGTTGCTCTATAACACGAAAAAATGAAGATCTATATCGCAAAAAGTGAATTACCCCGATCACAGGTCGGAGCATTCTGGGATTCCTAGTAAAGTGTATTGCTTAGTTATGTAAAAGGATTTAGGAGATATATGAACTTAGAATATCAAATTGTGAGCAGCGAAAATTGGAGCGATTTTGAAAGCTTCTTTGAGAGCAAAGGCAGTCCGCATTACTGCTGGTGTATGGCATGGAGAAATAATGAAAACAAAAAAAATATTCCTGGGAAGCAGGGGAAGAAGATTTCCATTAAAAGACGAGTTGATGAAGACATTCCTGTTGGCTTGCTGGCATATTTAGATAAGTCTCCAATTGCATGGTGCTCTATTGCTCCAAGAGAAACCCACAGATCATTAGGTGGTGATAATTCGAAGGATGATGTTTGGTCGTTAACATGTTTTTTTATAAAACGTGAGTTTAGAAACAGAGGAGTTGCGTCAAAATTACTTGAGAAAGCAATCGAATACGCAAAAGGTAGTGGTGCAAAGTATGTAGAAGCATATCCTGTTGACCCAAACTCCGAATCACCAAGTTATCGTTTTATGGGCTTCAAACCTATGTTTGAGAAAATGGGGTTTCGGTTTATAAAAATGGCTGGTACAAGAAGACATGTGATGCTATTGGAGTTGGCATGATCTCTCATCCAACTGATCTGCTCATCGTATGCTTCTGATGACTGACTAATGCTAGGTGGTAAATATAAAAAGCCAGACATCAAAATCTGGCTTCTCTCTTTTTAGCGTTTGCTCTATCTGTAGATTACTCCACCCCTCGCCCATACCGATAATAAGCCGCACAAGCCCCCTCGTTCGAGACCATCGTCGCCCCGAGCGGGGATTCGGGTGTGCATTGTTTTCCGAAGGCGCTACAATCGTGGGGCTTTTTTAGACCCTGTAAAATCTCGCCTGCAATACAAAGCGGAGATTCGTCTGCAGTGATCGCATCCACATCGAAGCGTTTCTCGGCGTTGTAGTCGTCGTATTCGGGGCGCAGTTCCCAGCCGCTTGCGGGGATCGTCCCGATGCCGCGCCATTTTCTGTCGCAGGTCTGGAAGACCTTTTCAATGCTCGCTTGGGCGGGTTTGTTGCCTTCTAAAGTTACGGCTCGAGGGTAGGCGTTCTCAATATCTATGCGTCCTGCTTCAAGTTGCTTGATATTCGCCAAGATGCCCTGAACGATGTCGAGGGGTTCAAATCCCGTGATCGCCATCGGGACTTTATACTGCGTCGCAATATCGGGATATTCCCAGTAGCCCATCACGGCACAAACATGCCCTGCGAGTAGGAAACCCTCCACACGATTATTTCCTGCCCCCAAAATGGCGTGCAGCGCAGGCGGAACCCGCACATGCGAGACCAAAATGCTGTAATTCTTTAGCCCGATCATCTTGGCTTTCAAGACGCTCATTACATTGGCGGGAGCCGTTGTCTCGAAGCCGATAGCGAAGAAGACCACTTCCTTATCGGGGTTTTCTTCGGCGATCTTGACCGCATCCAGGGGGGAGTAGACCACACGCACGTCGCCACCCGCTGCTCGGATCGAGAAAAGATCGTCCGAGGAGCCGGGCACTCTCAGCATGTCTCCATACGAACAGAAGATGACGTTGGGCATCGCGGCTATTGCCAGCGCTCGATCGATCTGCTCGAGGGGCGTCACACAGACGGGGCATCCTGGTCCGTGCACGAGTTCGATCTCATCCGGCAGCAGTTGGTCGATTCCATGCCGTACAATGGCGTGCGTTTGCCCGCCGCAAATTTCCATCAGTACCCAATCACGTGTCACTGTGCGGGCAATTTCGTCGATTACGCCGCGCACAAGGTCGGCGTTGCGATACTCAGCTACGTATTTCATTCGCCGCCCAACTCTTCATTCAGATCTACCATCTCCCTGAGCATGGCGAGCGTCTCCTGCGCATCTTCCTCGTTGAGCAGACTGATCGCAAAACCGACGTGGATGACGGTATAATCGCCCACTTTCGCCTCGGGGACGTATTCAAGGCAGGCCTCACGCACGATGCCGCCAAAATCGACCTTCGCCATCAGCAGCTCTGCGCTGTCATCAATTTCAATGATTTTTCCGGGTACGCCTAAGCACATAATTTTCTCCTACGTCACTGCGAGGAGCATGCTTTTGCGACGTGGCAGTCTCCCTTCTGTGCGGGAGATTGCTTCGCCAAGCTAAACTTCGTTTAGCCGCTCGCAATGACAGTTCTTTTGTTTATTTCAACTTCCAGGCCGCAATCGCAGCCTGCCCCAACGCCAGCCCGCCGTCGTTCGTTGGCACCTGACGATGGATGAGTACATCAAAACCATCCGCACGCAAAATCTCCAACGTGCGCCTTAATAAAACCATATTTTGCCAGACCCCGCCACTCAGCGCCACAGTATTCAGCCCCCGCTCCTCCCGCAGATGACGGCAAATCTGCCCGACCATTTCAGCGATCCCATTGTGGAATTTCGCCGAGATGATAGGGATGGGGACATCGTTTTGTACATCTTTCAGGAGGGATAAAATACCGCTTCGCAACTCAATTTCGGCTTGGTCATTGCAAAAAGAATAACTACCGCTTTCATCATCTACCCTTATGTCACTGCGAGGAGCACCTTCTTGGTCCATGACTCTGCGAGGCAGCTTTATCGCCGAAGCAGTCTCATCATTAACAAGAGATTGCTTCGCTCCGCTCGCAAAATCAGCAATTGATGCTTCAAACTCAATCGCCCCCTGCGCCTCGTAATTAACCACTTGCCGCCCACCAGCCAACGCCGCAGCAGCATCAAAAAGCCGCCCGATACTCGATGTCATTGGCGTATTCAGCTTTCGTTCTAACTGAATGCGCAACGCCATTCGCTCTTCCGAGCAGAAGTTTTGCATGGGCGGCAGATATTCATCCCAATCAATGCCGAGTTCCCAAAGCAACCCCAACGCCGTGCGTGATGGACGCTTTGTTGCTGCATCCCCGCCAGCAAGCGGGAAATAGGGCAAATGAGCAACACGCTCATATTCGGCATAATCCGCAACGAGAAACTCCCCGCCCCAGATATTGCCATCATCGCCATAACCTGTTCCGTCAAATGCTACGCCAATGACCTTTTCGCTGCCATCCAAGCCATGCTCTGCCATCACCGATGCAACATGGGCATGGTGATGTTGAACACTGACTATTGGTAAATTGTCTCGTTCAGCTCGTTCGAGAGCATAGCGTGTAGCGAGATAATTGGGGTGTTTGTCGTAGGCAATCGTTTTAGGCGTAACACGAAAGAGTGTCTCAAAATGCTCTATGCCCTGCTCAAAGGATTGCAAAGTCTCGAAATTTTCCAAATCCCCGATGTGGTGACTCATGAAAGCATAATTATCGTTGACGAGACAGAAAGTGCTTTTCAATTCTGCCCCCACAGCCAAAAGCGGCGATACATCCCAAGGCAATTTGACGGGGAAGGGGGCATAGCCACGACTTCGTCTTAAGGGATAAGGTATTAGTGATTGGGTATTAGGTAATTGGTCTTCCTGATTACCCAATCCCTGATCCCCAATTACCCTGATAACAGAGTCATCACAACGCACATGAATATCCCTGTCGTGCATCAAAAAGGCATCAGCGAGAGAAGAAAGTCGCTCACGGGCATCTTCGTTCGTAAAGGCGATGGGTTCTTCGCTTAAATTGGCGCTCGTCATTACGAGAGGGGGGATGGGTGATGAGTGACAAGTGATGAGTGATTCACCCAGCTCCTGAGCGGAAGGCTGAACGGATGTGAAGCCTGTAGTCGAAGGACGGTGCTCTGTAGAGCCGCTCTTCGACTGCGCTTCGCTCCGCTCAGAGACTGACTTGTTTTCTGCAAACAACAAATAATGCAGCGGCGTATACGGCAACATCACGCCCAAATGATCTTGCTCAGGCGCAACTTCTTTTGCGATGGGCGAATTAGGTTTGCGTTTTAGCAAAACGATGGGGCGGGCGATAGATTCGAGTTCCGCTCGCTCGGCATCGTTGACGTGGCAGTGCTGCTCGACAGTCTCAATATCGGGCATCATCAGGGCAAAGGGTTTATCCACACGAAGTTTTCGTTTGCGGAGTTCTCGCACGGCTGTGGCGTTGGTCGCATCGCAGGCGAGGTGGAAGCCGCCGAGGCCTTTTATGGCTAAAATCTTGTCATCTTGCAATAAATTCTGCGTTGCAAGAATAGCTTCTCCTTTTTCTTCTTTCTTCTTTCCTTTTTCTTCCAACCAAACCCTCGGCCCACAATCCGCACACGCCACTGGCTGGGCATGGAAGCGCCTGTCGAGTGGGTCTTCGTATTCTTTGGCGCAGGTTTCGCAGAGGGGGAATCCCGCCATCGTTGTTTTAGGGCGGTCGTAGGGGATGTCTTTGATGATGGTGAAACGGGGTCCGCAGTTGGTACAGTTGATGAAGGGGTAACGATAGCGGTGATCGTCGGGGTCGAAAAGTTCTCGCAGGCAATCGGGGCAAATGGACACATCCGCTGAAATGGGCTGGAATGCGCCATCCACTGCTTGGGAGTGGACAATGTCAAAGGAGGTATACCCAGCCCAATCCACGGGCGTGACGGTGAATTCGTCTATTTTTGAGAGGGGCGGAGCTTCATCCCGCAGTGCTTTTGCGAAGGCGTCCAGTGTTTCTTTATCCCCATCCACTTCTATATCTACGCCTGCGGAGGTGTTACGCACCCAGCCTTTTAGCGCAAAGCGGGCCGCAAGCCCATAGACGAAGGGGCGAAAACCGACGCCCTGTACGACGCCTGTGATGTGGATGCGAAGCCCGTTTTGATGTGTCATTATGCGTTATTTTTTATTTGCTTCAACTTCGATGATAATCCAGTTGATCCATTCGTCGACACCTTCCTGGCTCATACATGAAAGCGGAAAAGTAACCAAGCCGGGATTAAGCACTTCGACACCTTTGCGGAAGTAGTCCATTTTGAAGGGAATGTAGGGGAGCAGGTCAACTTTGTTGATAACGAGAGCATCCACGCCGCGATACATGCCGGGGTATTTATAGGGCTTATCGTCGCCTTCAGGAACGGAGGCAACGAGGACGCTTTTATGCGTGCCGAGCATGAAATTGGAGGGGCAAACGAGATTGCCGACATTCTCGACGAGGAGAAGGTCAATTTCGGAGAAGTCAATTTCTTCCATACCCTTTTGGAGCATGACAGCATCAAGATGACAGTTGCCGCCGGTGTTGACTTGCACTGCTACATCTGCGCCGGCTTCGGCCGCTCGGTCGGCGTCGATACTGGTGGCGATGTCGCCATCGATCACGGCAATGCGATAACGTTCGGCGAGTTTGGGTAAAGTCTGTTCAATGAGCGATGTTTTACCTGCGCCTGGGGAGGCCATCAGGTTGATGCCGAAAACTTTATGTTCATCGAGTTTGGCACGGTTTTTCTCGGCGAGGGTCTCGTTTGCGCCGAGGATCTTTTCTACTACAGGGACTTTTTTTGTCATGGATATTCCTTTTCTTGTACCGCTAAGACGCGAAGAGCGCCAAGAATTTTTTAAAGGTTTTGTACGCGGATTGCACGGAGTTTCACGGAGAAGACATAAAGTTACGGAAACAGGAAAAAATTACTCCGTGAGCAAATTGTAGACTTGAGCTGCCACATCGTCCTTTTTTAACATTTTGATGGCTTCAATGAAATCCTTTGGTACTTTTTTCTCTTCCATTTTTTCAACCAGATTATTAATGATCGGGATTCGTGCATTCCAGGGAAGACGAGCGAGTGTAAAAACTTCTGATTTTATTTGAGAATCGTCGCAGGCGACAAGAATGAGTTGTACGAAAGTGTTGTTATTATCTTTCTTTTGAAAGAATCTTATTCTAACCTTTTCACGTTTCACGCATCACGTTTTAATTCTCTATCTCAACCGAATCGATATTGAATTCATCACCCTTTTCCACCTTCACACGCACACTTTCGCATTTGGGGCAGAGAAGCTCTTTTTCGGTGGGCGTGTAGCGGTATGAACAGTCGAGGCAGAGCAGTTCAACGCCGATCCGCTCAAAATGCAAAGTTGCACCTTTTGCAATCGTATTGTCGCTCAGAATATCCCAATGGAATTGCACAGACTCATCAATGATCGTAGACCAATCACCGATAACGAGATAGATGTCGGTCACTTTGGTTGCGTTATGCGCTTCAGCGTGGCGCAGGGTGATGTCGAGGATGCTTTCGGTAACGGGGAGTTCGTGCATCAGAGATAATTCTCAATTGCTTTTTCCAATTTAGATGGATGGAAGTCGTAGGGTCCCAGCCCCGCAGCGTAGATGACTATGCCTTCTGTGTCTATCAGATATAAACGAGTGGGCCAGCCAGCATAGGCTTTGTTAACGGCATCATCCATCTCGTCAACGTAGGTTCGCACACCATAGGATAAGGACGCTTCGCACGTGCCCGCAACTTGCCTCCGTTGCTCGATCGTCTGCGGGTCGTGGACATCCATTGCCACCTTGGGCGCAAAATTCTTCATCATCCATTTCGTAACGGGGTTACCGCCGAACCACCACCCATCCACGGGATGCGCTTCACGAATGTAGATGGGGATGAATTTAACCTGTTCGTGGTATTTGGCGTAAATATCGGTGAGACTCACGGTCCCACGCACGTAGGGCGGTCAGGTGAAGGAGCCAAAGATCAGGGCAACGGGCTTTTTTTGACGGTAATCGGACAGGCGCACAGGATTCTGTCCGTTGGCATCGAGCAAGCTAAAATCAGGAGCGATCTCGCCCACTTTCGGGGCGTGGGCATCATGTTTGAGCTGCCATCGTCTTGCAGTTTTTCTTCCTGTAATTTTCATCAAAAAATTATTCTCCAGAAGCAGGGCTTGGTTGGGGTTGAGCCAGAAGCTTGTTGATCTTGCGTAGTTCCATCCACCACTGTTTGATAGGGCGCTGATATTCGATATTTGCCATGCGCTCGAAGTCACGCATGTCGTGATATTGATATTTACCTTCTCGCAAGCCAATAAATGAGCTGCTTATGGTATTGGCTTCGCATTCGTTGATCAAAAAGTCAAGCGCTAACTGAGAAAGGCGCGTGGCGTGGATGCGGTCGAAGGGAGAGGGGTCGCCGCCTTGCTGGAGGTGTCCTAAGATGGAGGGACGGACATCGAAGAGATTTTTGCCTTCTTCTTCAAAGAGTGAGCACATAAAGCCGGTGTTGTAGACTGTGTTTGCATATTCGTTTCGGATCATTAATCCCAGACGTTTACCTGCTTTGAAGCCATTATTTAGTGATTCTACATCGCGTTGGAGGTCGCTGAGTGTAACACCTTCTTCATGGATGTAAACTCGTTCTGCGCCTGTAGCCATGCCGCCCAACAGTGCGAGGTATCCGCACCAATGCCCCATCACTTCGACAACAAAGCAGCGCCGTGTTGCACCAGCTGATTGTTTTATTTTGTCTACTGCGTCTACGATGCTGTTGATCGCTGTATCTGCGCCGATGCTTAGTTCAGAGCCAGGCAGGTTGTTATTGATCGAAGCCGGGACGCAAATTGTGGGTATATTGAAGGCCGGGTAGTTATTTCGTTCGTTATAAAGCTTGTAGGCAGATTCGTAAGCATTCCAACCGCCGATTATCAGTAGTGCGTCTATTTCGTTGATCTCTATATTTCGGGCAATTTGATATAGGTCGCTGCCTTTTGGTACATGGCGGCTTGTTCCCAGATCGGAGCCACCACGAGATGCCCATCCGCTGGCGCTCATCCATTCGAGTTCTTCAATAGAGCCTTTGGAAAGACCTTCAAAACCATTGGCGATGCCCAGAACGATTTGTCCACGATCCAAGCCCAAACGGATAACGGCACGGGTGGCGGTGTTCATCCCCGGTGCAGGTGCTCCGGCATTGAGTACGCCGATACGGAAACGTTTTTGATCTGGCACGGGGGGATGTGGTAGGGCGCGTACCATGATCTTAAGCGTGTTATACGCATCAACAAAGCTGGGGGTACGTAGTGCCATAGCTTTCTGGTAATCTTTTGCGGCAATTGCTTTTGCCACTGCCTGTGTGGTTTCCACACATTCCATTAATGGTTTACGCGTGATCCGGTTGCCTTTGATGCCTATATGCAGCGGCTCGTCGTCGGGTTTGGCATCCATTAACGCGTGGACTGTATCATACCCCAGAAATGTGCCCAGATTTCTGTCGAAAGCACTGGGGCGTCCGCCGCGCTGTACATGACCAAGTACTGTCACGCGCACATCCTCTTCTAGGCGTTCTTCGAGTGTTCTTTGAACATCGCTGCTACCAATATAATTGCCTTCCCGATCACGAGCGCCTTCTGCCAGGATCACAATACTATCGCGGCGTCCGGCAGCACGTCCGGCTCGTAATCGCTCTGCCATTACACTTTTCCAATCATCCACATCGGGCGGGTTTTCGGGGATGAATACCCAATCGGCACCACAGGCAAGCGCGCCCATCAGCGCAAGGTAGCCACAGTTACGCCCCATCACCTTGACGACAAAGGTGCGCTGGTGGCTGGCTGCCGTGCTGGTGAGCGCATCTATCGCTTCTGTGATGCGATGAAGTGCAGAATCTGTGCCTATGGTCATGTCGGTTCCGGCAAAATCGTTATCAATGGAGCCGACCATGCCAACAATGAGCAAGTTGGGATAAGCTGCGGCTTGCTCGGCGGTGATCTCTTCGGCTTGGGCGAGTTCTTCAACGAGGCTTTGCCACTCTTGGCGGAAGAGATTGGCTCCTGTCAGTGAGCCGTCCCCGCCGATGACGACCAGTCCCTCGATGCCGAGTTCAATCAGGTTTTTGGCAGCACGCAAGCGTCCTTCACGTGTCCGAAATTTTTTGCAACGTGCGGTGCCTATGGTTGTGCCCCCATGTTGCAGGATGCCACCTACTGAGTGCCAATCCATTTTGCGGATGCTGTCACCGCCTTTGACCATGCCTTGATAGCCTTCGTAAATGCCGTAAACTTCGAGGCCATTTTCCAGACCTGTGCGCACAACGGAGCGCACTGCTGCATTCATCCCCTGGGCATCACCGCCACTAGTAAAAACTGCTATTCTTTTTATCATGCTTAGTCATCTCTCTTATTGTCCATCCGAATACCTCGCAGAGGCGGCTTCAGTCGCCCTGAACGGCTAAGGCCGTTACTACAAAGAAAATTACGGATAGGTTCTTAGATAAAATTCCGCCAGATATGTGGGGCATTAAGCCTTTCCACAGATCCCGGCGGAGACTTCTTTCAATAAATTTTGCCGTGTATCAGGTAAAACCTGTTGGCAAAAATATCCTAACATAAAATCAAAGAATGTGAACGCAGTAAGTCTCGACTTTTAGACCCAAATGTCATTTAGCAGAAAGAGGGGAATGACAAGCGGATCAGCATGAACGGCAACAAATGAACCATAGATACTCGCCAGTTCTATAAAAAAACAGTTTCCTTTTGACGTTGGTATCACAGCAGTTAGTCATGGTAAGTTCAAAAATGGCTAAAATAACCGCTAACCTGCGCTAAATATGCCCTAAAACAGCAAAAAATTAGTGAAAATTTGTGTAGATTAGCGGTTAAAAATTAGTCCTCGTTTAAGTGCGGTGCTACCTTGACGTTCAGGTAACTGTTTTTTCAGCTTTTATAATTCGCTGGTCATAATGAAGAGCGGCTTCATCTCGAAGCTCTCATAGTTGGGACGATAGCGATCGGTGTTATAGAACTGCGCCACGTTGACCAGTTTTTTGGTGCTGGTGATGATCTCGATGGGGACATTATCGTAGCGTCCATTTTTCAGAACGACCAGGCGACCATGTAGCCCTTTTAGAATCAGGTCGAGTGCCAGATTGCCAAAAGCCATGGGAACAATTGAATCTATGGCATCAGGGTTGCCACCGCGCACCATATAGCCGAGTTTCTGATTGACGACATTGATCGTCTTGCCGCCGTTAAATTTCGGTGAAATCCTCTTGATCTCATCAGAAACAAGGTCACCAATACCGCCGAGTTTCGCATGCCCATAAGCATCTGTTGAGCGATCTTTGAAGACCATCTCGCCACCTTTGAACATGGAGCCTTCCGAAACAAGGACTATAGAGTATCGGCTGGGGTTTTCCATTCGATCTTCCGAAAGCAGTTCTGTTAATCTTTCAATGTCAAATTGGTGTTCAGGGATCACGCAGCGATTTGCCGCACCAGCCATGGAGGGGAGCAATGCGGTAAAGCCAGCATAGCGCCCAAAGACCTCGAGGACGAGGAAGCGTTCGTGCGAACCTGCCACCGTTCGGAGGTTATGCGTGAGGGCAATGGTGCGGGTAACACAGGTGCTGAAGCCAATACAGTAGTCTGTGCCGGGGACATCATTATCCATCGTTTTGGGGATAGCAACAACTTTAATGCCTTCCTTATAGAGACGCACGCCATAGCTGAGGGTATCATCGCCACCGATGGGAATGAGATAGTCTACACCAAGAAACTCGAGATTTTTCAATACTTCAGGTGTCAGGTCGTTGATCTCATCTGTATATTCTTCTTTGAGATGCTCCGGCACATGAGCCTTGGGCACTTTACTCGGTTTTGTGCGGGAGGAATGCAGGAAGGTCCCGCCGGTGCGCCCAGTCCGGTCAACAATTTCACGGGTAAGATATCTAAAGTTGCGGCTATTGTCGGCTTTTTTATCACGAATGATCTCCATCACCCCTGCCCAGCCACGCCGAAGACCAATAACCTGATAGCCTTCACGTAAAGCTCGGATAGTTACTGCGCGAATTGCAGGATTTAACCCGGGCACATCTCCTCCCCCTGTCAGAATTGCGATCACACCTTTTTTAGTAGCCATAAGCACCTCTTCTTAATTAATATGAATAATAGTTATCAATTAGAGAAATTATACTTGAGTATTATAGGTTCCCCCGTTTTTACTCCTAAGAATTAGCCAAGGAATTCCGGCGGCTAACAACCCGGCTCTCAACCCAGAATATAATTAGAGCTGTCCAAATAATGCCAAAGCCGATGGCTTGAGATACTGTAAACTCTTCTTTATATAACAAGACACCGATCAGAAATTGCCCCGTTGGAGCGATATACTGCATTAGACCGATCATGGTTAGCGAGATGCGTTGTACCGCCTTTGCAAATAATAATAGCGGCACAGCCGTAATTAGACCTGCGCCAATTAGGAGAATGTCTGTTTTAACACCGCTTACCATAAATGCCCCTTCTCCTAAAGAGGAAATATAAATGAGATAGGCTAATGCAGGTAGAAATATAATGCCAGTTTCCAAAGTTAGACCATAGAGCGAGCCAAGTGTTGATCGCTTTTTGAGCAAACCGTAAACACCAAAGCTAAAAGCTAGACTCAATGCGATCCACGGTAATCGTCCATAGGCAAAAGTTAGATAGAGCACGCCAATAGTTGCAAGCCCTAATGGAATCCATTGTATTGGACGAAGTTTTTCTTTCAGAAATATCATCCCCATCAATACGCTAAATAGTGGGTTGATGAAATACCCCAAACTACTTTCAACAATATAACCATTATTAACTGCCCATACATAAATAAGCCAATTAACACCAAGAAGTAAAGCGGCTACCCCATGTGCTTTGAGATTTTGAGCATTGAGTTTTTTACGAAATTGCTCCCATTTGCCGATGCTGATGATGACAATCATGAGCATAATAAATGCCCAAATAATACGATGCCCAATTAATTGAGCTGCGTCAATATGATGGAGTTGTTTCCAATAAATAGGAAAAAGCCCCCAGAGAATATAAGTAGCGAGAGCATAGAGAAAGCCAGTATTCATAAAGATAAATCTCCTTCGATGGAGGCAAAGTATACACCTGTTCAGGTCTTTGCATTTTTGAATTATCATTATTTATATGTCGTGCTACAATGGGGAAAAATAATGCCCTCTGGAATATAAATAGGAGAAAAATCATGCAAAAAACACACCTGGTCGTAACCATCGTAGGCCCCGATAAACGCGGGCTTGTCGCCGAAGTCACAGAAACCATTCTCGAAAGTCATGCCAGCATTACAGAAAGCCGTATGATGCGACTAGGCGGAGAATTTGCAATGATGATGCTTATCACTCTCCCTAAAGAACAATATGAAGAATGCCGCCAAACCCTTGAATCATTCAAAGAAAAAGGGCTGGATGTATTCACTCGAGAAACCAGTCTTGCTCGGCTCGAAAAATTCCAGGGATTTGTCCCTTACGAAGTTCATGTATGGGGCGCTGACCATGAGGGCATTGTCCATGCTGTAACAGAATACCTCGCAGAAGAGCAGGTGCAGGTGGAAAATATAGAAACGCACGTTAGCAAAGCCCCCCTCTCTGGCGCACCACTTTTCTCCATGAATGCTGTGGTACAAGCTCCCCCTGAGTTATCCCTCCCTGAATTCCGAGAAGAGCTGGAAGATCTGGGCGATGAACTGGGTGTGGATATTGACGTAAAACTAAAGATGGAATAATCTCAACAAGAAAAGAAAATCCCCATCAAATTTTCTAAGCTTGATGGGGATTTTTTTGTTAAAGAGTATTTTTTAGTCTTGCTGAATTTCTGCTGCCCGGAGGGTATTTGCCATCAGCATTGCAATGGTCATCGGGCCAACACCACCAGGTACTGGGGTAATATAATCAGCTACTTCGGCAGCTTCTTCATAATGTACATCGCCAACCAAACGATAACCACGTTTCTTGGTCTCATCAGGTTTTTCATTGATGCCTACATCGATGATAGCTGCGCCGGGTTTTACCCAATCGCCACGTACAAATTCCATCATACCGATCGCAGCAATGATGATATCTGCATTGCGAACAACATCTTCGATATTCTTGGTGCGTGAGTGGACAACGGTAACCGTCGCATTTTCTTTGACGAGGAGCAGGGCTGCCGGCATACCGACGATATTCGAGCGCCCCAAAACAACAGCATTTGCGCCAGAGAGTTCAACACCAGCTTTCTTAAGCAGGTAGATACACCCGTAAGGCGTGCAGGGAACGAATTCCGGCTCGCGCCCTTTTTGTGCCAAACGACCGATATTAATGGGGTGGAAACCGTCCACATCTTTTTCAAGGTCAATGGCTTGCAAAACTTTTTCCTCGTCGAGATGGTCAGGAAGTGGCAACTGGACAAGAATGCCGTTGACAGCAGGGTCTGCATTCAATTCTTTTACGAGAGCTTCAACTTCTTCCTGGGTCGCATCAATGGGCATGGGGCGGTGAAAAGAATTCATACCAAGGTCGGCACAAGCTTTTTGTTTCATGCGGACATAAGTAGCAGAATCAACTCGCTCGCCAACAAGAACAGTTGCCAAACCTGGCTTGGGTTTACCAGCGGCAACACGTTTTGCGACTTTTTCTTTTACTTCTTCGCGAACTTCCAGTGCAATCGCTTTTCCATCAATAATTTTTGCAGTCATTTTTTCTCCTATAGGACAGTAGGGACATAAACAGGCGCAACACAGCAATCTCTTATGTTGCACCCATTTATTATACAATCGCAGGGTAGCACCGTGAAGTAACAGATGTCACCCCAGTAAAAGAAATCTTGTCCATCTCCCCTCCCCGCAAACAAGGGGAGGGTTGTGCACAATATCAGGTAATTAGTCTACCGCGAGACGGGTGAGGGTATTTGCCACACCGGGAATGGGTTGAATCTTATTGTGAACAATATCACAAATGATTATGGCAAAACCCACAAACAAACCTAGCTTTCAATTTCTAGCACTGCTTCCCCATTGATGCGGCTATGTTTTATATCTGCAAGCGCCTGATTTGCGGCAAAAAGCGGATATGCCGAAAGCGTTGATCTGATCTTTATCTTTTCTGCAAGTTTTAAAAACTCGACCCCATCATCATAAGTTGCATTCGCTACAGAGCGCAATGTCCGCTCACCATAAATGCTCTGATAAGGAAAAGATGGAATATCGCTCATGTGGATGACATTAATGGCGACTGTACCACCTGGTCGGACTAACTCAAGTGCACGTACGGCCAAAGCGCCCGCTGGCGCAAAAATAACCGCCCTATCGAGCCATTTATCCGGATCTTGGCCTGCTACACCAGCCCAGACAGCACCGAGATCTCGAGCATGATCCTGATGTCCCAAAGAGCGCGTGAAAACAGAAACATCACAGCCCCATGAATGCAATACCTGAATGCAAAGATGCGCGCTCGCGCCAAAACCGAATAAGCCCACATGCTCGCCACGCCGAATATCTGCTTTTTTTAGGGCACGATAGCCAACGATCCCCGCGCATAAAAGCGGTGCAGCTTGTCGATTTGATAAAGAATTGGGAATAGGCAATACATATCGGGAATCAGCAAGAATATAATCAGCGTAGCCGCCATCTGCATGAAAGCCAGTAAACTTGGCTTTTGCGCAGAGATTTTCCTGTCCACGTCCACAAAAATCACATTGACCACATGCAGAATAAAGCCACGGGATACCAATGCGAGAGCCTATGCCCACCCCCTTGGGCATGTTTGCACCATCTCCCATTTTTTCAATAATACCAACAACCTGATGCCCTAAGGTGATCGGTAAATGCGGCGGGTGAATTTCACCTTCAACTGTGTGTAGATCAGTTCGACAAACACCACAAGCCATAACTTTGACCAGAACTTGCCCAGCTCTCGGCACAGGAATGGGAACATCCTCTGCGCGCAGGGGATGATTTTCGATCTTGTCGGGGGAGTATAGACGTTGGGTTTTCATAATTCGATTGTACATTATTTTTTATTGAGCAAGGGCTTGGAAAAAGTTTAGTTGGTAAGCAAAAAGCCATATACCACGCTCAAAAGAGTTATACTATCTTCCATGAAAAAAGAACGGATTGGTATTTTTGGCGGCACCTTTGATCCCCCCCATCTAGGGCATCTTATTTTAGCTTGTGAAGTATATACACAGCTCAAACTTGACCGCTTGCTTTGGATGTTAACCCCTGATCCGCCCCACAAACAAGACCGCCAAATATCTACATTGGCACACAGAAAAGAAATGGTAGCTTTGGCGATTGCTGATAATTCCAATTTTGAACTATCGCTGATCGAAGCGGAGCGACCCGGTCCACACTATTCTGTGGACACGGTGCGGATCGTCCGTGAGAGGAACCTGGGTGCTGAAATCATTTATCTGATGGGCGGAGATTCGCTGCGAGAACTACACTCCTGGCATACACCCGCTGATTTTGTTGCATCCTGCGATGAGATCGGCGTGATGCGCCGCCCTACCGATGCAATTGATCTATCTCAAAGCCTGGATGCGGTAGAGAGTCTGCAGGAGAAAATCCGCTTCGTCAACGCGCCACTACTTGAGATCGCTTCACGTCAAATTCGGCGACGAGTGCGGGAGGGCAGACCCTGCCGTTATTATTTGCCACGCGAGGTTTTTGCATATATTTTAGATAAAAAGGTTTATAAGTAGACTGCGGAAAGTTCTTTAAAAACTTGTGACAGCGCACCCTCTAGGGGTAAAGCAACTTTCCCCTAAACAGGCGGTTACCACAGAGATGTTGTTTTTTAGATACTTTCCGACAACCACTTAGTGACTGTCTAGAAATTACTTTCCGAAAAAAATGCATCACAGAGACACAGAGTACAGAAAGTTTTCTCTGTGTCACAAAAAAACTTTTCGAGCCCTTTGTGACTTTGTAGTGAAACTTCAAGAACTTATTTTTAGATGATTATTTAGAATTTATCTGAAAGATACTTTAGATGCTCCCTCCGCTGTCCCCGGCGCAGGAATTATGAGTAAAATCGCTGCCGCACTCCTACGAGTATGCTTCGCGAAGGATGGCGGCTTGAGCATTTAAAGGTCTTGCGCTTGCCCATAATCGCAAATTGCTAAAAGCGGGCATTCGGTGCAATTTGCTTTACGCGCTTTGCAGATCTCTCGTCCCAAGCGGATGATGTTAAGATGGGCTGCATAATAAGTTTCTGAGGGAAAAATATTTTCAAGGTATGGATGTGCTTTTTCTACCGATATTTTTTCAGGGCGTAAGCCAAGACGGCCGGTAATACGATAAACATGTGTATCTACTGGAAAAGCAGGCATTCCCAAAGAGAAGAGCAACACGATAGATGCTGTTTTGGGGCCCACACCCTTAAATTTTGTCAGCCAGGCACTTGCCTCTTCTATAGGCATTTCTTTTAGAAATTCAAGGCTTAGCTCGCCGCGCTCTTCACTGATTTGGCGCAAAGCACGCTGGATGTTGGGCCCTTTTGTCTTTGCCAAGCCCGCTATTCGCACCGCTTCAATGACTTCGTTTTCAGGAGCATCGCGGACTTCCTCCCAGGTTGGGAATTTAGCACGCAAAGAGTCGAAGGCACGGTCACGATTTACATCGTTGGTATTTTGCGAAAGGAAGGTTGAGACCAGTTCATCAATCGCGGGCAAGGGGTTTCGCCAAATCGGCTCGCCAAACTTTTCTAATAATCGTTCGTGTACTTCTATCGCTTTTTTCTTCATGCTCGTTCCAATTCAAAAATGGGGCGGCTTTCGCCTACTTTTATTTTTCGCCAATTGAATATCTCGTTTGTGGGTCCAAATGCTGCTAATTCAGCAAGTTCACTTTCATTCAGGATGCCGAATTGGTGGAGGATTTCGAGCATCACCGCTTCGCGGACTCTTCCGGTTGCGTCGCCATCGGATATTTTGAGCGCGATCCCGACTCCTTTTGGGCTTGCCTTCGTTAAACCGGGCAGGATGCCGATTGCCTGATATCCCTCTGCGCCCGACTTCGCGACGAGCTTTCCGCGCCCGACTTGCATAAGCCGCGTATCAAAGCGACCAAATCCGCTCACCATTTCGGGGTGTGCCATCATTGACGATGTGATTGTTTTGCAGGCATCGGCGCGTTTGTCTGGCAACGCTTGCGGAGCGCAGAGGCGGGCAAATCCCAACGCTGTGTTGTAGAGGGGAATAGAGAAATTTGGCGCAGAGCATCCATCGGTGCCGATGTCAATTTTTTCGATGCCGATCTGACACATCTCAGAGAAGGCTTTCAAAATATCTTTTTGGATGGGGTGTTCGGGGTCAAGATAATTTTCAAGAGGTAGCCCACGCATTTTTGCGAAGGCGAGCATCCCGGTATGTTTGCCAGAACAATTGTGACGGATCGGTGTTGGTTTTTCTCCTCTGCGAATGAGGGTTTCGTTGCTTTCTTTGTCCAGAGGAGGATGTGAACCACATTGTAGAAAGCTCTCGTCTATGCCGATTTTTTCCTGAATTCCACGCACTGCTTCGGCGTGCATATCGGTGCCACCATGTGAGGCGCAGCACTGCGATATTTGACGCGGTAGCAA
>CAZOOX010000019.1:36742-38438 GCA_964581545.1 uncultured Anaerolineaceae bacterium | reverse complement strand
CGGATTCGATCACCGCAGCCATATTTTGCATATTTTCAGGCTTTTCAAGCTGCACGGCGATAATATTGGTAACGGGGCGGGAACTTGAAAGGCTCGCATCTGCTTTGGGACGATATTTATCCCAAATGGAGAGGGAGACAAAAACGGAGGGCTGAAAGAAATATTGCTGCCCTCCAGTGATGCCTGTTACACGCAGATCGTAGTATTTATCTTCTGTCCCCTGTGTGGATTTGATAGTGATCATGTCACCGACACTGATATTTGCGGATTCAGCGATCCGTTCGTCGATCATGACGACTTTCGCTTGACGGGAGCGGATGGTCTCCCCAATGATCGGGGCGGGGAGGCCGGGCTTCCCGATCTCGACACCGACAAAAGATATATCAATGGAATCAAGCCCAGGGTCAAGGACGATTTCGGCGTTGCTAAATCCGATGGGGCCTGCATCTGCTATCCCATCTACACGACGGACACGCTTCACTTTCTGATAATCCAGACGACTTTCAATAGTGGAATAATTTGTTCCATCCTGGAAGACGAGCAGTTCGGCATCCAGCTTTTCGAGATATTCTTTATTTGCTGAAGCAAGGCCTTCACCAAGACCGGCAGTAAAGAGAACAAGAACGGCGATGAGGGCGATCACAAGACTAAAGAGAAAAAAGCGACTTTTATTACGCCAGATCTCTTTGAAGCTAAGATAAATTGACATGAGATTTCCTTTTTTTGCATATAATTCAGACTAAGTTGACCAGAATATACATGTAAAACCATCTTTTGTCAAGATTTTGCAAAGAAAAGCTGTGCAATCTATTGACAACACGTCATTTTCCTGCTAAGATATTGCCATCTTGAGAAAAAGGATATTGAGAATGAACGAAATTGGCACATATACACTCGGGATCGTTTTAAGAGAAACCGGCATCAATGCTGACACCCTGCGAGCATGGGAGCGGCGCTATGGTCTCCCCCAACCCATACGCAGTGAAGGCGGGCAACGTCTTTATTCGCAACGCGACATCGAGATCATCAAATGGCTGCTCCAACGCCAAAAGGAAGGAGTGCGTATTGGGCAAGCGATTAAATTATGGAATGCAAAAATCGCTCAAGGAGAAAACCCTTTAGCAGATGCACTTATTTCAATAAGAGAAAGCCCTGTTGATGTTACTCATTTTGCTGTATTGAGAGAAAACTGGATTGCCGCCTGCCTTTCTTTTGATGAAAGAGAAGCTGAGGAAATAGCTAACGAAGCTTTTGCCCGCATTGCTCCCGAAAGAGCTTTTCAGGAAATTTTCATTCCCGCTATTCGTCAGATCGGCGATCTCTGGTATCAAGGTAGCGCAACTGTTCAACAGGAACATTTTGCATCTGCTTTAATTGCTCGGCGTCTCGATGCACTCATTGCTGCGGCGCCCGCACCAACCCGCTCCGAAAAAGTGATCATCGGCTGCCCACCCAAAGAAGAGCATACGCTGGCTTTGCTCCTAACTACGCTTTATTTGCGCAGACGTGGTTTCAACATTATCTATCTTGGGGCAAATATCCCTATTCAAGAATTCACAGAAACAGCAAAAAAAATTCGGCCACAATTGATTATCTTAGCCGCCCAACAACTCATCAGCGCAGCGACATTGAAAAACACGGCAGATGTTTTGAACCAAAGCAATATTCCCATTGCATATAGCGGTAGGATTTTTAT